>NZ_JBEYXP010000060.1:0-79394 GCF_040704615.1 Streptomyces sp. NPDC046862
GGATTTTAGGGGCGCGGGGAACTGCGCGACCAGCCCCCACCCACCCGCACCCGACCAACCCACCCCAACCCCCACCCGGGGGTCTGGGGGCGCAGCCCCCAGGGATGGGACGGGTAGGGGCGGCGGGGGCGAGCGGGGGCGAGAAAACCCCGGAACCCCTACGGCGCCAGCTCCGTCACCTCCGCCGTCAACCCGTCCCGCTGGTGAGGAATCCCCGGCGCGCCCTGCTGCTGGAACATGACCGTGCGCCGCGGGGACGGGATACGGATGCCCTCCGCCTGGTACCGCTTGTGCAGCCGCTTGATGAACTCGTGCCTGATCCGGTACTGGTCACTGAACTCACCCACGCCCAGGATGACCGTCATACCGATACGCGAGTCCCCGAAGGTGTGGAAGCGGACCGCGGGTTCGTGATCGGGCACGGCCCCCTCGATCTCCGCCATCACCTCGGCCACGACCTCCTCGGTCACCCGCTCCACGTGCTCGAGGTCGCTGTCGTACGCGACACCCACCTGCACGAGAAGGGTCAACTGTTCCTCGGGCCGGTTGAAGTTGGTCATGTTGGTGCCGGCCAGCTGACCGTTGGGGATGATGACCAGGTTGTTGGAGAGCTCCCTGATCGTCGTCTGACGCCAGTTGATGTCGGTGACGTAGCCCTCCTCGCCGCTGCTCAGCCGGATGTAGTCACCGGGCTGCACGGTCTTCGAGGCAAGGATGTGGATACCCGCGAAGAGGTTCGCGAGGGTGTCCTGCAGCGCGAGGGCCACCGCGAGACCTCCCACACCCAGGGCGGTCACCAGCGGGGCTATGGGAATGCCCAGCGTCTGGAGCACCACGAGGAAGCCGATCGCGAGGACCACGACCCGCGTGATGTTGACGAAGATCGTGGCCGATCCCGCGACCCCGGAACGGGACTGCGTGAGCGTGTGCACCAGCCCGGCGATCAGGCGGGCCGACGTGATCGTCACCACGAAGATCAGCAGCACGGTCAGCGCCTGGTTGACGTTGTGCCCGACCGTCCGGGTCAGCGGCAGCACCGCCGCCGCGGCCGCCGCACCACCGACGACCGCCCCCCAGGGCACCAGCGTTCGCAGCGCGTCGACGATGACGTCGTCACCGCTCCAGCGCGTGCGTGTCGCGTGTCTGCCGAGCCACCGCAGCAGCATGCGCAGCAGGAACGCCAGCAACAGGCCCGCGGCCAGGGCCACTCCGGCCATCACCAGGTCGTCGAGGGTGAGGTCCCGGTTCATCGGTCGCCTCCCGAGGGACGCGGGGAACGGCCCGCGGGCCGGATGTGATGTGTCGTCACCTTGCCACCTGCTCGAATCACGGTCTGCACGATCACGCCCGGACGCGTGTACGAAGGCGGGCGCGACCGCTCATCCTGCCGTATGCGGGTGGCGGGCCGTCACCGGACCTTCGTTAACCGGCCACTGACGTCGTACGAATCCTTCTCATTCCTCCTCATCGCGTCGTACGAGGGCGTACGGCCCGGCAAGGAGGCCCCGAGCCCCCGGGCTTCTTCGCGGACGCCATCGCACCCCGCGCCCGCACGCGGGTCCTTCAGTCCTCGCCGAACACCCCGTGCCGGCCCGCCCCCGCCGCGAAGCGCGCCGCTCCCTCCATCGCCTCCGGCAACACGCCCGCCCCGTGCCTGAACTCGACCCCCAGCGCGGCCTCCTCCGCCAGCCCCTCCTGGTCGAGGACGGAGGCGCGGTCGCCGCGCAGGCAGGCCTGCGGGAAGGCGGCGAGCGTGGCGGCGAGTTCCTCGGCCTCCGCGCGGGCGCGGCCGTTCGGTACGACCCTGTTGGCGAGGCCCGTCTCGTAGGCCTCGGAGGCGGGCACCGGGCGCCCGGTGAGGATCATGTCGAGCGCGCGGCTGGTGCCGATGAGCCGGGGGAGCCGTACGGTCCCGCCGTCGATCAGGGGTACGCCCCAGCGGCGGCAGAACACCCCGAACACGGCGTCCTCCTCGGCCACCCGGAGATCGCACCACAGCGCCAGCTCCAGCCCCCCGGCGACGGCGTGCCCCGAGACCGCGGCGATCACCGGCTTCGACAGCCGCAGCCGGGTCGGCCCCATCGGTCCGTCCCCGTCCGGCGTGACCCGGTTGCCGCGCTCCGTGCCGAGCGCCTTCAGGTCGGCGCCCGCGCAGAACGTGCCGCCCTCGCCCCACAGCACCGCCACGCGCGCTGTCTCGTCGGAGTCGAACTCCCGGAAGGCGTCGACCAGTTCGGCGGACGTGGGACCGTCCACCGCGTTGCGGGCCTCAGGCCGTGAGAGGACGACCGTGGTCACGTAGCCCTGACGCTCGATCCGGACCGACATCGCGCTGCCCCTTCCCGTGGCCGACGCGAGCAGGCTACTCGGGCGGGATCACCTTCTGGATCACCTTCTGGACCATCTTCTAGATCACCTTCAGACGAACCAGCGCCCCCAGCGTCAGCGCCCCCGGCAGCAGCGGCAGCCACACCGTGATGATCCGGAACGCCAGCACCACCGCCGTCGCCACGGCCACCGGACCTCCGGCCGCCACCAGCGCGATCACCAGTGCCGCCTCCACCGAGCCGATGCCGCCGGGCGTGGGGATCAGCGCGACCGCGACCGTGGCGGCGAGATACGCGACGACCATGTGGGCCACCGGCACGTCGAGGCCCAGCGCCAGCCCCACGGTGGTCAGTCCGGCCGCCTGGAGCAGCGGGAAGGAGAGCGAGCCGCCCCAGAGGGCGAGCACACGGGCCGGGCGGGTGTGCACCGAACGGGCCTCGGTGAGCGCCGTGCGCAGGAAGGTCACGGCGGCCGTACGTACCCGTCGTACGGCGGCCAGGACCACCACCGCGACACAGAGCACCGCTCCCGCCCCCAGCAGCAGGGGGCCGACCGCCACGTCCGGGAGCAGAGTGCCGAGCCGGAGTGCGCCGGGGAACGCCACCAGCAGGGCGAGCAGCAGGCCCACGCGGGCGATCGACTCGGCCAGCAGGTAGAGCGCGAGCGCGGCGGAGGAGCGGGCCAGGGGCACGCCGCAGACCGTCATGAAGCGCAGGTTGACCGCCGTCGCGCCGAGGCCGGTGGGCAGCAGGTGGTTGGCCGCGCCCGCCGCGAACTGCGTGGCGAGCAGCCTGCGCACGGGTAGCCGCTCGACGAGCGCGCCCTGCCGGGTGACCGCTGCCGCGACCCACGTGAGGCAGGTCGCGCCGGCGGCCGCCACGAGCCACGGCCACTGGGCCGTCCCCAAATGCCCGAACCCCTCCACGAGCACGTCGCGGTGGCGTACGGCCACCACCAGGACGAGCGCTAGCGGGACCAGGCAGAGGATCTGGCGGATCTGGCGGATAGGGATACGCGGGGCGCGGCCGGAAAGTCCGGGGCGGTCCTGGGGGAGTCGTACCGCTGTCACGTTCGAAGAGGTTTTCCGCCGCGGACCAACAGGCGGTTGCGGGAGCGGGGACAGCGGCTGACGCTCCGGACAAGGAGAGACGGCGGATGCCCGCAGGAGACTGACGGAAGGCCCGGGGCGGTCGGCGGAGGCCCGGGAAGGGGCGGCGGAGGCGGCCTGCGAAACGTCCTTGACCTCAAGGAAGCTTGAGGTCCTACAGTCACCTCCATGAGCATGGAGACCACCGCCTGGACCCAACTGCACAGCGTCATGAACGCGCAGGAGCGCAGACCGCTCGCCCGCGCGACGCTGCGCCGCATCGCCGCCTTCGCCCGCCCGCACCGCCGCCGGATCGCGCAGTTCGTCCTGCTGAGCGTGGCGACGGCCTTCCTCGCCGTCGCCACACCGGTGCTCGCGGGGCGTGTCGTGGACGCCATCGTGTCCGGGCACGACGAGGGCGTCGTCGTACGCCTTGCCGTGCTCATCGCCCTCATCGCGCTCGCCGAGGCGGCCCTCGGCCTGCTCGGGCGGTGGCTGTCGGCGACCCTCGGCGAGAGCCTCATCCTGGATCTGCGCACGGCTGTGTTCGATCATGTGCAGCGCATGCCCGTCGCGTTCTTCACACGTACCCGTACGGGAGCGCTCGTCAGTCGTCTCAACAACGACGTGATCGGCGCGCAACGGGCGTTCAGCAACACCCTGTCCGGAGTGGTCGCCAACCTCGTGACGCTGCTGCTCACCCTCGCCGTGATGCTCACCCTGTCCTGGCAGGTCACGCTGCTCGCCCTCGTCCTGCTGCCGGTGTTCGTGGTACCCGCCCGGCGCATGGGCCGCCGCATGGCCGGGCTCCAGCGGGAGGCCGCGAACCTCAACGCGTCGATGGGCACCCGCATGACCGAGCGCTTCTCGGCGCCCGGCGCCACCCTCGTCAAGCTCTTCGGGCGCCCTGGAGACGAGTCCGCGGAGTTCGCGGCGCGGGCCCGGCGGGTGCGGGACATCGGGGTGCGGACCGCGATGGCACAGTCGGCGTTCATCACCGCGCTCACCCTGGTGTCGGCCCTGGCCCTCGCCCTGGTGTACGGCCTCGGCGGCTGGCTCGCGCTGCGCGGCACCCTGGAAGCGGGCGCGGTGGTGTCCCTCGCCCTCCTGCTGACCCGCCTCTACGCGCCGCTCACCGCGCTCGCCGGGGCGCGCGTCGAGATCATGAGCGCCCTGGTGAGCTTCGAGCGCGTCTTCGAGGTACTGGACCTCAAGCCGCTCATCGAGGAGAAGCCGGATGCCCGTGCGGTGCCGGACGGCCCGGTGGCCGTGGAGTTCGAGGAGGTCCGCTTCGGCTACCCGTCCGCCGACAAGGTCTCCCTCGCCTCACTGGAGGAGGTCGCCTCCCTCGACACCCGCGGCGGTGCCGAGGTTCTGCACGGCATCTCCTTCCGCGCAGAACCCGGGCAGACCGTCGCACTCGTCGGCTCGTCCGGCGCGGGCAAGTCGACCATCGCGCAGCTCCTGCCCCGCCTGTACGACACCGACGGCGGGACGGTCCGCATCGGCGGCGTCGACGTCCGTGACCTGACCGCCGCGTCGATGCGGCAGACCCTCGGCATGGTCACCCAGGACGGCCACCTGTTCCACGACTCGGTACGCGCCAACCTGCTCCTCGCCCGCCCCGACGCCACGGACGACGACCTGTGGGACGTCCTTGGCCGCGCCCGCCTCGACGCCCTCGTACATTCCCTGCCCGACGGCCTGGACACGGTCGTCGGTGAACGCGGCTACCGGCTCTCCGGGGGCGAACGCCAGCGCATGACCATCGCCCGCCTGCTGCTCGCCCGCCAACGCGTCGTCATCCTCGACGAGGCAACCGCCCACCTGGACAACACCTCCGAGGCCGCGGTCCAGGAAGCCCTCGCCGAGGCCCTGGAGGGCCGGACGGCCGTGGTCATCGCACACCGCCTGTCGACGGTACGGGCCGCCGACCTGATCCTGGTGATCGAGGCCGGGCGGATCGTGGAGCGCGGCACGCACGAGGAACTCCTCGCGGCGGACGGACGATACGCGGAGCTGCACCGCACGCAGTTCGAGAAGGACGCGTCGGAGGCAGGGTCCGGGGAGGGGCCCGAGCCGCAGTCGGCCCTGACCGCGGACGCCGGCCACACGGCCACCCCCGAGCCCCCGGCACCCGGCACGGCGGGGGCCGCGCCGAGCAAGGAGGCCGCGGCGTAGGCAGTGAGCAGGGGCCAGGGCACACCCCGCGCGGCCGCTGGGGCGGCAGCGGGGCGTGCCCAAGCCCACGCCTGAGCCCTCTACGTACCGTGCGCTTCCCCGTCCAGCGCCAGCTCGTAGACGGCGAAGGCGCGCCGGATGACCGGCTGGGCCACATTGCGTACCCGGACGCCGCCGTTCGTGATGCCGTGCTCGGTGCCCAGGTGGGCGTGGCCGTGGACGGCGAGGTCGGCTCCCGCCTCGTCCACCGCCTCGGCCAGCAGATAACTGCCGAGGAACGGGTAGATCTCCAGCGGTTCCCCGACCAGCGTGTCCGGTACGGGCGAGAAGTGCGTGAGCGCGACACGCACGGCGCATCCGTCCCGGGCCAGCCCGTCGAGGGCGTGGCGCAGACCGTCCGCGCACCTGCGGCTGTGCCGGACGAAGGCCTTCATCTCGGGTTCGCCGAACTCGCCGCCGCTGCGCCCGGCGAAGCCGCCTCCGAACCCCTTGGTCCCGGCGACGCCCACCCGGACACCGCCGGCCTCGACCACGGTTCCCTCGCCCTCCAGCACTCTCACGCCCGCCGCCCGCAGCACGGCCGTCACGTCGCCGGGCCGCTCGGCGTGGTGATCGTGGTTCCCGAGGACGGCGATGACGGGCACCGGCAGCCCCGCCACCTCGTCGGCGACGACCTGGGCCTCCTCCGGGGTGCCGCGCCGGGTGAGGTCCCCTGCGAGCAGCAGGAAGTCGGCGTGCTCGGGCAGGGTTTCGAACGCCGGGCGGAGAAGACCCCGGCTGTCCGGCCCCATGTGGATGTCCCCGACGGCCGCGACCCGGATCACGACAGTTCCTCCGGATGGTCGGGGGCGGTCGCGTCCGCCACGGCGATGTCGGCCCGGATGGTCACGCCCGGCAGTTCCTCCTCGGCGATGCGCAGAACGGCCTCCCGCCGGCCGGCGGTGGGCGCGGTGCCCGTGATGTGCACGGCGTCGCCGTGGGCCTCGATCCGCATGCCGAGCTCCGCGAGCTCGTCCCGGGCGAGCCGCTCCTCCAGGTGGGCGATGCGGTACTCGACGCCGTGCGCGGGGTGGCCGGCACCGGCGTCATGTCCCCTGTCGGGTCCTGTTGCCATGGCCGGGCTCCTCCGGCTCGATCACGTGGAGGCGTTCCAGCAGATAGAGGAAGGCGGCCGGCATGGGTTCGGAGCCGCACTCGCGCCGGACCCGGTGCCAGTCGATCTTCTCCCGCAGGGTCCGGGCGATCGGCAGCACGGCCCCGAAGTCGCAGTAGTGCTCGGTGAACGCCGTCAGACGGCCGACCAGCAGGTCCGTCGCCGCCAGGACGGGCATCTGCACGGACTCGACCGACAGCACCTCCGCCCTGTCCAGGAGCTCAGGGCTCACCGGGGCATGGGCCAGCTGGAAGATCAGGTCGACGTCCTGCCCCTCGGACCGGGACTTCAGCAGCCAGTCCTCCGGAGGCTCGAACACCTCAAGCCCCGCGGCGGCCAGCGTGGCGGTGACGGCCTCCGTGTCCTCGGGCAGCACGCAGAAGTCGACGTCGTGCTGGAGCGTCCCCGGGCCGCCATGGGCGTACACGGCGACACCACCGGCCAGCGCGAAGCGATGTCCTCCCGCCTTGAGCAGCCCCGCGACCTCCTTCGCCGCTTCCAGGATGGCCGGAGTGCGGTTCGGGGGGAGCACGTCGGCCGGCTCGGCGAGGTCACCCGGCGAAGCGCCGTTCCGCCCCTTCACGAACGGGGTCTCCATGCCACCCACCATAGTGTGATCAACGCCGATGGCCAGGCAGAACGGGCTGTACGAGGGCGCCACAGCCACCCGTGTGATCCACCGCCGTGCGACACGCCGTTCGACACCTAACGCCCGCGGGACCACTCCCGGTACGCGGCCACGGCCGTCGGCAGCGTGGGATAGATCCGTTCGCCTCCGACGGCGTCCACGAGGCCGTACGCCTTCAGATCGTCCAGCAGGTCCTGTTTGACGCGGGCGAGGGCGAAGACGATGCCCCGGTCGGTGAGCTCGCGGCGCAGGGCGTCGACGGCGTCGAGAGCCGTGATGTCGACCTCCACGTTCGCCTCGGCGTTCAGGACGAACCAGCGCACCGGGCCCTCCTGGTCGTCCACGGCCGCCAGGGCCCGGCGCCGGAAGTCCTCCGCGTTGGCGAAGAACAGCGGGGAGTCGTAGCGGTAGACCAGCAGGCCGGGGATCGTGCGGGCCTCGGGATAGTCGTCGACGTCGTGCATGCCGGCCACCCCGGGCACCAGACCCTCGACGGCGTCGTGCGGGCGGGCCACTCGCGTCAGCAGCTCGGCGATGGACAGACCGACGGCGACCAGCACCCCGTACAGGATGTCCAGGGCCAGGACCCCGGCGAGGCAGCCGAGCGCCAGGAGCAGTTCCCCGCGCCGGAAAGAGGCCAGCCGGCGGAACCCCGCCAGGTCGATCATGCGGACGGCCGCGTAGATGACGAGCGCCCCCAGAACGGCCGACGGGGTGTGGGACAGCAGCGGGCTGAGAAAGAGCAGTACGGCCAGGACGACCGCGCCCGCTACGAGGGAGTACGCCTGGCTGTGCGCGCCCGCCGAGGAGCCCAGCGCGGTGCGGCTGGCGCTGCTGCTCACCGGGAAGCCGTGCAGCGCTCCCGCCCCGAGGTTGGCGGCGCCCAGCGCGAGGAACTCCTGATCGGCGTCGAGCGCGGGCGCGTCCGCGTCACGGCCGGCGAAGGCCCGTGCCGTCAGGATGAAGTCGGTGTACCCGACGAGGAGGACGCCCAGGGCGGGCAGCAGCAGCCGCGGCAGCTCGGTCAGGTCCGGCCAGGCCAGTCCGGGCAGGCCCGCCGGGATGTCGCCGACGACCTTGATGCCGTACCGCTCGTCGAGCCCGAAGAGCGCCACCACCGTCGTACCGAGTACGACGAGCAGGAGAGGGGCGGGCACGGCGCGGACGTACCGGGCGGAGGCGAAGAGGAGGACCAGCGCGACGGCGGAGAAGACGACGGTGGGCGGATGGGCCTGCGGCAGGTTCACGAAAAAGGACCACAGCTGCGGGAAGAACGCGGAGCCCGTGGTGTCGACGCCGGTGAGCTTGGGCAACTGGTCCACCGTCATGATCAGCGCCACGCCCGCCAGATACCCGATGAGCACCGGCCGGGACAGCAGATCCGCGACGAAGCCGAGCCGTGCCACCCACGCCACCAGGCACAGCAGCCCGACCGCGAACGCGAGCGTGGCCGCCAGCGTCGCGTACCGGGCGGAATCCCCGGAGGCCAGGGGAGCGACCACCGTCGCCGTCATCAGCGCGGTCGTCGACTCCGGGCCGACGGAGAGCAGACGGGAGGAACCGAGCAGGGCGTACAGGGCGAGCGCGGGCAGGATCGCCCACAGCCCGGCGACCGGCGGCAGCCCGGCCACACCGGCGTACGCCATCACCTGGGGCACGAGGTACGCGGACACCGTCACCCCGGCCAGCACGTCGCCCTTGAGCCACGAACGCCGGTAGCCGAAGAGCGAGCCGAGCCCGGGTGCGAGGCGGCGCCACAGCGGGACGTGGCCGTCTGCGCTGCGGTCCATGAGTCTCCCTTTCAGCGCATCATCGCAGGATCCGCTGACGCGGGGCCACCCATCCGAGTGGGTGACCCGGGCGACGGACCACCCGGGCGACCGGTCAGAGGCTCGCCGCGTGATCGGGGACGTACGTCTGCAGATCGCGCGGCGTCCGTTCGTAGCCGGACGACGGCGGGCGGGGCGGCAGGTCGAGCACGGTCGGCGGCACGTCGCGGTAGGGCATGGTGCCCAGCAGGTGCGCGATCATGTTCAACCGGGCCCGACGCTTGTCGTCGCTCTCGACGACGTACCACGGCGCCTCGGCGATGTCCGTGTGCACCAACATCTCGTCCTTGGCCCGGGAGTACGCCTCCCAGCGGGTGATCGACTCCAGGTCCATGGGCGAGAGCTTCCAGCGCCTCGTCGGATCCTCCAGCCGCTGCCGGAACCGCTCCTCCTGCACCTCGTCACTCACCGAGAACCAGTACTTCCGCAACAGGATCCCGTCCTCCACCAGCATCCGCTCGAAGATCGGGCACTGGCGCAGGAACAGCTGGTGCTCCTCCTTGGTGCAGAAGCCCATCACGTGCTCGACCCCGGCGCGGTTGTACCAGCTGCGGTCGAACAGCACGATCTCCCCGCCGGCCGGCAGCTCCTCGACGTACCGCTGGAAGTACCACTGGGTGCGTTCGCGCTCGGTCGGCTTGGGGAGGGCCACGGTCCGGGCCACCCGGGGATTGAGGTGCTCGGAGACCCTCTTGATGGTGCCGCCCTTGCCCGCCGCGTCCCGCCCCTCGAAGACGACGACGAGCCGGGCCCCCTCCGCCCGCACCCACTCCTGCAGCTTCACCAACTCCGTCTGCAGACGCAGCAGTTCACGCTCATACAGCTTGCGCGGCACCCTCGCCGCGTCCTTGCCGGCCATGCCGCCTCCACCGCTCGATGACCCGACGGAACCCTCACGTCCAGGGTCGAACACCAGAACAGCACCGTACTGACCTGTGCCGATCCGCGCACCGCGACAGCGCGTACTCGGCCTCGCGCCGAGCTGGGAAAGGAGCCCGGAAACCAGGGCCGACCGGCCCTCGGACCGACCCCGGACAGCCCTGGAGCGGCCCGGCGCGCCGACGGATGCTCGAAGTGCCTCCAGAGGCCGGGACGAGCCCCGTACCACGAGCCCCGTACGACGAGGAGTGTCCGAGGAGCCCGCACCTGCGCCGACCCCGCCGAGAAGGGAAACTGGACATGCGACACAACAAGGTCGGCACCGTGATGACCACGGAGGTCGTCCGTGCCGAGCACGGCACCCCCTTCAAGGAGGTGGCCCGGTTGCTGGCCGACCACCGGATCAGCGGGCTGCCGGTGGTCGACGAGGACGAGAAGGTCATCGGCGTCATCTCAGAGACCGACCTGATGGTCCGGCAGGCTCAGACCCGGGCCGTCAAGGCGCGGGCCCGCACCGCCGGGCAACTGATGAGCGAGCCGCCCGTCACCGTGCGGGCCGACGCCACGATCGTCGAGGCCGCACGCACCATGGCGCAGGCGCGCGTGGAGCGGCTGCCCGTCCTCGACGAGGAGGGCAGGCTCGTCGGCATCGTCACCCGGCGCGATCTGCTCCAGGTCTTCCTGCGGCCCGACAAGGACATCCGTGAGGAGGTGATCCAGGAGGTACTCGTCCGCGCGCTCTGGCCGGCGCCCCGGACCGTCGACGTCTCCGTGGCGCAGGGCGTGGTCACCCTGGAGGGCCACATGGAGCGCAGGAGCGAGACGGACATCGCCGTCTCGATGACACGTCAGATCGACGGGGTGGTCGCGGTCGTCGACCGGCTCACCCACCGTTCGGACGACGCGCGTCGGCGTCCCGGTGAGCCCGCGCTGCGGGGCGGCGCCGCCGGCGGCGGCCGGCTGCCCGGGATCTGACCACGGCTGCGGAGAGGAGGCGGACCGCCATGCCCGACAGCGTGCTGGTCGCCTACGGAACGACCAACGGATCGACCGCGCGGATCGCCGAAACCATCGCGGAGGTCCTGCGCAGGGACGGACTCAGGGCCGAGGCACTCCCGGCCCGGACGGTGGGGAGCGTGGCGCCGTACGTCGCCGTGGTGGTCGGAGGCGGACTGTATGCCGGGCGCTGGCAGAAGGACGCCCGCCGCTTCGTCCGCCGCCACGAGCACGACCTGGCCGAACGACCGCTGTGGCTGTTCAGCAGCGGCCCGCTCGACCCGTCGGCCTCCGAGCGGGACATCCCGCCCGTACCCGGCGTGAAGAAGGCCATGCAGGTGCTCGACGCCAGGGAGCACGTCACCTTCGGAGGCTGCCTGGAGGAGGGCGCCAAGGGATGGGTCGCACGGATGATCCTCCGCAGCGGAAAGGGCGGGGACTTCCGCGACTTCCCCGCGATCGAGGCGTGGGCCGCGCGCGTCGGGTCGCAGCTCGTGGGCGTGGCGGGGAGGACATGACTGTCTGAGCCAGACCTCGCGGTGCGCGTCGGTGGGGCGCTCTCCCGCACGCCCCGGAAGCCGCGAGGTCGGCGCGCGATCTTGCGGCCGGGGGGAGGCGAGATCTCGCGCGACGGCCGTCGCCCCGACCGGCACCTGGGGCGACGGCCGATCGGGCATGCCTAGTGCGTCGCCGGGCCGCCCTCACTCGTCCAGAGGGCCTAACGGCAGGCCCGCTCGCCCCGGTCGCCCCGTCTCCGTCGTCCTACGGTGGGGAGGTGACCACCCGCCCCGAGGGACCCTAGGGAGGAGAGCGCGCGTGGAGATCGTCGCGTACGGCGTCCTGAAGGACGAGGAGCCGCTGCTGCGGGCGGCGTTCCAGCGGGCGTTCGCAGACCGGCACGGGCTGCGCTGCCTGGGGTTGTTCCTGGACCGGGACACCGCACCGACGGCCGAGGGGCACGAGGTGGTGCTCTGCGGCGTCAACGACACCCTGGACGCGGAGGTCCTGCGCACGCTGGCGGCAGGCGGCACGAGGATGCTCGCCCAGCGGGCCACCGGTTTCAACAACATCGACCTGACGGAGGCCGAGGAACTCGGGCTGACGGTGGCGCGGGTGTCGTCCTACTCGCCGTACTCGGTCGCCGAGTTCGCCTGGGCGCTGGCCCTCGCCGTCGACCGCCGCATCGTCCGGGCCGCCCACAGGACCCGGGAGTTCGACTTCCGGCTCGACGGGCTGATGGGCCGCGACCTGCACGGCCGGACCGTGGGCGTCGTGGGCACCGGCAGGATCGGAACTGCGTTCGCCCGCATCGCCCACGGTTTCGGCATGCGGCTGCTGGGCTGGGACATCACCGAGAACCCCGAGTGCCTGGCGCTCGGCATGCGGTACGTCGAGCACGAGTGGCTGCTCGCCGAGGCGGACCTGGTCAGCCTGCACGTGCCGCTCCTGTCGAACACCCACCACCTGGTCGACGCCGAAGCCCTGGCGCTGATGAAGGACGACGCGATCCTGATCAACTCCAGTCGTGGCGGTCTGGTCGACACCGACGCCCTGCTGGAGACGCTGCGTGCGGGACGCCTCGGCGGCGTCGGCCTGGACGTGTACGAGGAGGAGGCGGGGCTGTTCTTCCTCGACAAGTCCCTGGAGGTGATGACCGACGAACGCCTCGCCCGGCTGATGACCTTCAACAATGTGCTGGTCACCTCCCACCAGGCGTACTTCACCCGGGACGCCGTCGAGCAGATCGTCGAGACCACCGCCCGCAACGTGGAGGACTACGTCGCCGGCCGCACCGGCGACAACACCCTCGTCCGGCCCGTGGCGGTCTGAGCACCGCCGGGCGTCACCCGGTGGGTGCGCGACGGCCGCCCGGTACCGTGCCGGTCTCCTCCGGCACCCGCGCCTCGGACAGGTGGGCGTACACCTCGAAGACACCGCTCAGGAGCGTCCCGCGCAGGATGCGCCGGAAACAGGCGCTGTCGGTGACCAGCCGCAGCCGGCCGCCCCGGGCCACGGTCCGGTTCCGGGCCCGGCACAGCAGACCCAGGCCCGCGCAGTCGATGAAGGACACGGGACGCAGGTCGAGCACCAGGTCGGGGCAAGGCCCCGCGGTGACGGCGTCCAGGCGCGCCGCGACGGCCGGTGCCGTGAGGATGTCGATCTCGCCACGCAGCTCCACGACGGTCGTACCGCCGGCGGTACGTTCCGTGTGGCAGGGCGCGGACCTGATGTGGTTGTCGGCCATGACAGAAGGAGAACCGGGGCGGCGGGGCACGGGGAAGGGCCGTTCGGTCCCCTTCGCCCTGGCACGAGGGCCGGGTGGGGACCGGGCGGCCCCAGGCGAACCTCCCCGGAGCCGGTCACTATGGAGATGAGGAGCAGCCCACTCGTCGCGCCGACGTCCCCGGCGTACCGGTCCCACGGCGAACCGCCGAGCCGACCGCCCGGGACGACCCGAGGAAGGTGGGGATCGTCATGAAGGGCTTCGTCTTCCACGGTCCGGGGCAGTCCGCCTGGCAGGACGTTCCGGATCCCGCCATCAAGGAGGCCACCGACGCGATCGTGCGCGTCGACGTCGTCACCATCTGCGGCACGGACCTGCACATCCTCAAGGGCGACGTGCCCGAGGTCCGCCCCGGCACCGTCCTCGGGCACGAGGCGGTCGGCGAGGTCGTCGAGACGGGCCGTGACGTGCACACCGTGCGCCCGGGGGACCGGGTCCTGGTCTCCTGCATCACCGCCTGCGGCCGCTGCCGCTTCTGCTGGGAGCGGACGTACGGCCAGTGCCGGGGCGGCGGGGGCTGGATCCTCGGCCACGTGATCGACGGCACGCAGGCCGAGTACGTCCGCGTGCCGTACGCGGACATGTCCGTCCACACCCTGCCGGGTGCGGTGGACAGCAAGGACGCCGTCCTGCTGGCGGACATCTTCCCCACGGGCTACGAGGTGGGCGTGCTCAACGGGCGGGTGCAGCCCGGAGACACCGTCGCCGTCGTCGGGGTCGGCCCCGTCGGACTGGCGGCCACCGCCACCGCCCAGCTGTACGCGCCGGAACGCGTCATCGCCGTCGATGTGGCCGCCGCCCGGCTGGACGCGGCCAAGCGGCTCGGCGCCGACGCCGTGGCCGACGCCCGCGAGGGCCCCGAGCAACTGGTCGCGGACCTCACCGACGGGCTGGGCGCCGACGTGGTCGTCGAGGCGGTCGGCGCGCCGGAGACCTTCGAGCTGTGCACGCGCATGGTGCGGCCCGGCGGGCACGTGGCCAACGTCGGCGTGCACGGAAGGCCCGCGACCCTGCACCTCGAAGACCTGTGGACCAAGAACGTGACCATCACCACGGGCCTGGTCGACACCTACTCCACGCCCACCCTGCTGCGGATGGCCGCCGCCGGCCGACTGCCCACCGCGTCGCTGGTCACCCACAGCTTCCCGCTGGACCAGATGGAGGAGGCGTACGACGTCTTCGCCGGCGCCGCCGACACGGGCGCGCTCAAGGTGATGCTCGGCGAGCCGCAGCACGACGTCGTCGCCGTCCGAGCGGCCTGACAGGACGGACGGCCCGACAGGAGGGAGTGAGGGGCCATGACCGACCAGGAACAGGCACCCTCGCACACGCGGGACACGACCGAGGGACCGTCCCCGGGTGATCTGGGACGCCGCCTCGCCGCGCGGCGCGCCGAACTCGGCATGACCCGGAGACAGACCGCCAACCGGGCGGGCATCGCTCCCAGCTACCTCCGCTACCTGGAGGAATACCCCGGTGCCGCACCGGACGCGGGCGCCCTGCTCAGGCTGGCGGGAGTCCTGGAAACCACCGTGACGGAGCTCGCGGGCGGACACGCCGGACTCCCGCCCGGTCCCGGACGGGCCGCCGGGAACCCGCGGTTCACCGATCTGAGCGCGGACGAGTGCCGGGTGCTGCTCGGTACGCACGGTGTGGGCCGACTCGCGGTGTCCACTTCCGCGGGACCGGTCATCGTCCCCGTCAACTACGGCGTCGTCGACGGCGCGATCGTCTTCAGGACCGCCCCCGGAACGGCACCCTCGCAGGCGCCGGGCCGCTCCGTCGCCTTCGAGGTCGACCGCATCGACGAGGCGTTCAGCCAGGGGTGGAGCGTGCTCGTACGGGGGCGGGCGCGGGCCGTCACCGATCCCGACGCCGTGCGCCTGCTCGCGGACCGCGCGTACAGCACTCCCTGGGCGGGCGGACAGCGCGATCTGTGGATCGGCATCGACCCGCTCGTCGTGACCGGGCGCCGGATCACGGTCTGAGGCGGCGTCCTGGGCCACCCGGAAGACCGACCGGCCCTGGTGCTGTCGTACGGCTCAGGGGGACCGGTCGGTCGTGGTGAGCCGGATGCCGGTGACCAGGTCGGGGCGGATGCGGACGGCGTAGTCCATGGCCTGCTTCACCCAGGGGTGGAGCAGTTGCCGGTAGCGCGCCAGCTCGTTCGGGTCGGTCACCAGGTGGGCGTAGCCGGTCACGACCACGCTCCAGCCGAGGTGGGTGTTCGGGTCGATGGCGTCGGCCTCGTACGCGACGACCACGCCCGGGCCGTCGGCCTGCCGGGTGTGCGAGGTCAGGGCGGCGCCCTCATGGGTACGGATGACGATGTCGCCGTCGTCGAGGACGTGGTTGACCGGACGGACGGTCGGCAGCGCGTGCCGGGTGAACACGACCCTCCCCAGGGACACGCTGCCCAGCAGCCGCAGGGCCTCCTCGCCATCGAGCTCGACGCTCTGGCGTGGCCCGGCGGGGGCGGGCGGGGCGTTGTCGACGGTCATGGCGGACTTCCGTACGGATTGGCTTCTCACTGCTTTGGTGTCCCGAGGGCCGGGCGGTTCGGAGCGGTCAGGACCCGGTCAAGCCCGGTCAGACCCCTGTCGAGCCAGGTCAGGCCCGGCAAGGTCCGGTCAGGCCATGGGAACGGCACGGGGGCTTCTCGCGCCAGGGCCGTTCGGCCCTGGGAGGTGCCCGGGCGGCCCACCCGCGCGGGCGTTCGTCGTGTGTCCGCCCGCCCCGGTCAGCGCTCGGGCAACCAGTAGTGGCCGATCCTGTGCGAGGGGTGCTTCCCGGGCGGGTGGACGTCGTCGACGCGGAAGGTGAGGCTGTCGACCACGCCGACGACGCCCTCGATCCGCCACGTCGACAGGACGACGACGGGGACGTCGCTACGGTGCTCCAGGCGGCCCTCCAGCGTGACCACGCCGTCCCGGACGGAGACGACGAGCGTGCGGGGCGGCAGATGTGCCGTGCCGACGACTATCTCGTCGGTCACCTGCCGCCGGATCTCCTCGTCCGTGCGGAGGAAGACGCGCAGCAGGTCGCGGCGGGTGGCGATACCGATGAGGCGGTCCTCCTCGTCCACCACGGGAAGCCGCTCGATGCCGTGACGCTCCAGCATCCGCGCGGCATCCGGGACGAGTTGTTCAGGATGCACGGTGATCGCGGGCGTCGACATCAGTTCCGCCGCGGTGGTGGCGTGCGCCCGGGCGGCGGTGGCACGCCCCGCGCGCCGCAACCGCGGCCGCAGCCACGGCAGCCGGGGCCGGTCGCCGACGCCCGTGTCCGCACGGGCGGCCTGCCCGCGCACCAGCTCGGTCCCGGAGATCACTCCCACCACCTTGTCGTCGTGGTCGACGACCGGCAGGCCGCTGATCCGATGCCGGTCCAGCAGCCGCACCACGTCCTTGAACGGTGTGTCCCGCCGCGCCCGGACGACCTCGCGGGTCATGACCTCGCCGATGGTGTGGATCTTGATGTGGGTCTTCACGGCGTCCTCCTCACCTGCTGTCACCTGCTGTCACCGGCCGCGCCTCCCGGCAGCGCGGCCCGCCCGGCCTCCAGGCGGGCCACCGGAACGCGGAACGGCGAGCAGGAGACGTAGTCCAGTCCCGCCCCGTGGAAGAAGTGGACGGAGTCCGGGTCGCCGCCGTGCTCCCCGCAGACGCCTATCTTCAGGCCGGGGCGCGTCGCGCGGCCCTCGGCGACGGCGACCTCGACGAGGCGGCCGACACCCTCACGGTCGAGCGTCTCGAACGGGGAGGCGGCGAAGACGCCCTTGTCGAGGTAGGCGGAGAAGAACTCGGCCTCGACGTCGTCACGGGAGAAGCCCCAGGTGGTCTGGGTCAGGTCGTTCGTGCCGAAGGAGAAGAACTGCGCCTCCTCGGCGATCCGGCCCGCCGTGAGCGCCGCCCGGGGCAGCTCGATCATGGTGCCGACCGGGCAGCGCACGGCGACACCGGACTCCTCGGAGACCTCGGCCAGGACCCGCTCGACCTCCCCGCGCTCGATCCTCAGCTCCTCGACCGCCCCGACCAGCGGCACCATGATCTCCGCGTCGGGGGAGCCCCCGGCCCGCGTGCGCTCCACCACCGCCTCCGCGACGGCCCGTACCTGCATGGCGACCAGGCCAGGGACCACCAGGCCGAGACGCACCCCACGCAGGCCCAGCATCGGGTTCTCCTCGTGCATGCGGCTCACGGCGTCGAGCAGCTCGGTGTCGTGCGGGTCCGGCAGGTCGCCGCGGGCGTCGGCGGTGGCGATCCGCACGGCGAGTTCGGTGCGGTCGGGCAGGAACTCGTGCAGCGGCGGGTCGAGGAGGCGGATGGTGACGGGCAGGCCGTCCATCGCCTCCAGGATGCCGGCGAAGTCCTGCCGCTGCAGGGGCAGCAGCGCGGCCAGGGCACGTTCGCGGGCGCTGTCGTCGCGGGCCAGGATCATCTCCTCGACCAGTCTGCGGCGGTCGCCCAGGAACATGTGCTCCGTGCGGCACAGGCCGATGCCCCGCGCGCCGAACCGGCGCGCACGGGCGGCGTCCTCGGGCGTGTCGGCGTTGGCCCGCACCTCCAGCCGCCGTACGCCGTCGGCCCGCCGCAGGGCGCGCGCCACCGCGTCGACCAGCTGGGCCGAGCCTTCGCCCCGCTCACCGGTCTCCAGGTACCGCATCACCGCCGAGTCCACCAGCGGAGCCGCCCCCGCGTACACGGCACCCGCCGAGCCGTCCACCGAGACGACCGTGCCCTCCTCGACGAGGGTCCCGTCGCGGGTGGTGAAACGCCGCGCCACGGTGTCCACGGTGAGCTCCTCCGCGCCGCAGACACAGACCTTTCCCATGCCGCGGGCGACCACGGCCGCGTGGCTGGTCTTCCCACCCCGACTGGTGAGCACGGCCTGGGCGGCGACCATGCCGGGCAGGTCGTCGGGCGTGGTCTCCTGGCGTACGAGCACGACCTTCTCGCCGGCCGCCGCACGCCGCACCGCTTCCGCGGAGTCGAAGACCGCCGCGCCGACCGCGGCGCCCGGCGAGGCCGGGATGCCGTGGGCCAGCGGATCACCGGTCGCCGTGGTGTCGAAGCGCGGGAACATCAGGCGCGCGAGCCCCTCCCCGCTCACCCGCGCCAGCCCCTCGTCCTCGCCGATGAGCCCCTCCTCGGCCAGTTCCGCGGCGATGGCGAACGCGGCCTCGGCGGTCCGCTTGCCCACCCGGGTCTGCAGCATCCACAGCCTGCCGCGCTCGATGGTGAACTCGATGTCGCACAGATCCCGGTAGTGGTGCTCCAGCGTCCGCATGTGGTCGCACAGCTGCCGGTACGACGTCGCGTCCAGGTGCTCCAGCTCGGCCAGGGACACCGTGTTGCGGATGCCGGAGACGACGTCCTCGCCCTGCGCGTTGGCCAGGTAGTCCCCGTACAGGCCGGGGCGGCCGGTGGCGGGGTCGCGGGTGAACGCCACGCCGCTGCCGGAGTCGGGGCCCAGGTTGCCGAACACCATGCGCTGCACGGTGACCGCCGTACCGAGATCGTCGGGGATGTGCTCGCGGCGGCGGTACAGGCGGGCCCGTTCGCCGTTCCAGGATCGGAAGACGGCGAGGACCGCGCGGCGCAGCTGCTCGGCCGGTGACTGCGGGAAGTCGTCGCCCGTCACCTCGTGGATCAGGTCCTTGTACGTCTCCGCGAGGCCGGCGAGGTCGCTCGCGTCCAGGTGCAGATCGTCCGGGGCGCCGCGGAACTCCTTCAGCCGTGTCATGGCGCGCTCGAAGACCGCGGCGTCGACGCCCATCACCGTACTGCCGAACATCTGTATGAGGCGCCGGTAGGAGTCCCAGGCGAAGCGGTCGCTCCCGGAGGACTTGGCCAGGCCCAGGACGGAGTCGTCGTTCAGGCCGATGTCGAGGACCGTCTCCATCATGCCGGGCATGGAGACGCGGGCCCCGGAACGGACGGACAGCAGCAGCGGGTCGTCCGGCTGCCCCAGCAGACGCTCCGCCCCGGCCTCCAGCGCCGTCAGGTGCCGTGAGATCTCCTCGGACATCCCGCCGGGTTCGGTGCCGGTACGCAGGAAGGCCCGGCAGGCCTCCGTGGTGACGGTGAAACCGGGCGGCACCGGCAGACCCAGCCGGCTCATCTCGGCCAGGTTCGCCCCCTTGCCGCCGAGCAGGCCGGCCATGTCACGGCCGCCTTCGTGGAAGTCGTACACGTAACGGACCATGACGCCGTACTCCTCAGCCTCGTACGCCGGCTCCGTGGGCTCGACGCGGTTCCAGCGTGGGACGGGTACCCGTATCGAGGGCATGTGCCGGCCGTCCTGGAGAGGCCGGGTATCAGGGCCGAACGGCCCTGGCCGTTCGGCCCCCGAGCGACGAGGATCGAAGAAGATCAACGCATGAAGAAGATCAACGCATGAAGAGGAGCATCCGATGGCGGACAGCGAGCGGCCCGGCGGCGCGAACCCGATCCGGGTCTTTCTGCTGGACGACCACGAGGTGGTCCGGCGCGGAGTGCGCGACCTGCTGAACGACGAGCCGGACATCACCGTGGCCGGCGAGGCCGCCACCGCCGAGCAGGCCCTGGTGCGCGTCCCCGCGCTGCGCCCCGACGTGGCGGTGCTGGACGTGCGCCTGCCCGACGGGGACGGAGTGACCGTGTGCCGTGAGCTGCGCTCGCGCATGCCGGACCTGGCCTGCCTGATGCTGACCTCGTTCGACGACGAGGAGGCCCTGCTGGACTCGATCATGGCGGGGGCGTCCGGCTACGTCCTGAAGCAGATCAAGGGATCGGACCTGGTGTCGGCCGTCCGTACGGTGGCGGCGGGCCAGTCCCTGCTCGACCCCAGCGCCACCACCCGGCTGATGGCCCGGCTGCGCGGCGAGCAGACGAAGGAACCGGAGCCGGAACCGGACGGCCTGCCGAATCTGACGGAGCGGGAGCGCGAGATCCTCGCCCTGATCGGTGAGGGCCTGACCAACCGCCAGATCGGCCTGCGGCTCTACCTCGCCGAGAAGACCGTCAAGAACCACATCTCCCGTCTGCTGGCCAAGCTCGGTGTGGAGCGCCGCATCCAGGCGGCCGTCATCGCCACCCAGGCCCAGGACCGGATGCGGCGCGAAGGGCACTGAGCCGCGCCGTCCCCGCGCCGTCCCCCGCACCGGACCGATACCGTGGCACGTGACCACGACGAACGGTCGTCCGTCGGTCACCGAGGGGACCTGGAGGATCACCCGTGGGAGGCTCTGAGGAGTCCCGGGAGGCCCGCGTACGGCTGCCGCAGCTGAAGCTGGACGAGCTGCTGGCGGAGCTGCAGGCCCGCCTCGACGCGGCCCGCGGCACCCGCGACCGCGTGCACAGCCTGCTGGAGGCGGTCCTCTCCGTCGGCCGGGAACTGGATCTCGAACAGGCCCTGCGCTCCATCGTGGAGGCGGCGGCCGCGCTGGTCGACGCCGAGTACGCAGCCCTGGGCGTGATCGGACCGGACGGCAAGCGGCTGTCGGCCTTCCACACGGTCGGCGTCGACGAGGAACAGATCGCCAGGATCGGCCACTATCCGGAGGGCCACGGCATCCTCGGCGAGCTGATCAGGCACCCCGAGCCGCTGCGGCTGGTGAAGATCTCCGAGCACGCTGCCTCGTACGGCTTCCCGGCCCACCACCCGCCGATGAACACCTTCCTCGGCGTCCCCATCCGCGTACGGGACCAGGTCTTCGGCAACCTGTACCTGACCGAGAAGCGGGGCGGGGCGCAGTTCGACGAGGAGGACGAGTCGGTCCTGTCGACCCTGGCCGTGGCGGCCGGAGTGGCGATCGACAACGCCCGGCTGTACGAGGAGTCCCGGCTGCGCGAGCGCTGGCTGCGGGCGAGCGCGGAGATCACCCACAGCCTGATGTCCGGCGGCGGGGGCAGCGAGGTGCTGCGGCTGATCGCCGAGCGCGCCAGGGACATCACCGCCGCCGCCCTCGCCGTGGTCGTGGTGCCGATGGAGAACACCGAGTCCCTCACCGTGGAACTGGCCATCGGGGAGGGGGCCGAGGCCCATCGAGGGCTCGTCCTGCCCGTGGGCGACGGCCCTGTCGGCCGCGCGTTCTCCGAGGCCGCCCCCGTGACCAGCCCCGACATCGCCCGGGACGAACGCGCCGCGCCCGGCCCGCCGCGCTTCACCGGCCTCGGCCCGGCCGTGGCGGTTCCCATCGGGAAGGGCGACGGCGTACGCGGGATCGTCCTGCTCGTCCGCGAGGCGGGCCGGACGGAGTTCACCGGGAAGGAGACCGAGCCGCTGCAGGGATTCGCCGCGCAGGCCGCGGTGGCCATGGAGCTGGCGGAACGCCGCAGGGACGCCGAGGAGATCGCCGTACTCCAGGACCGCGACCGGATCGCACGTGACCTGCACGACCTCGCCATCCAGCGGCTGTTCGCCACGGGGATGACGCTGCAGAGCGCGGGCCGTTTCATCGAGCACGCGGAGGCGTCGGAGCGCGTCACGCGGGCGGTGGACGACCTGGACGAGACCATCAAGATCATCAGATCGACCATCTTCGGTCTGCGTGCGCGAGAGGGCGC
Organism: Streptomyces sp. NPDC046862; assembly: GCF_040704615.1. Lineage (NCBI taxonomy): Bacteria > Bacillati > Actinomycetota > Actinomycetes > Kitasatosporales > Streptomycetaceae > Streptomyces > Streptomyces sp. NPDC046862. The sequence goes on from NZ_JBEYXP010000060.1 coordinate 21,915, forward strand.
CGCCGGACCGGGCCTGCGAGCCCGCGTGGTGCGCGTCGTCGGCGAGGCCGCACCGGTCCTGGGGTTCGCGCCCAGCCTCCGGATGGAGGGCCTGCTCGACACCCAGGTCCCGAAGGAGACCGCCGACCACGTGGTCGCCGTGCTCTCCGAGGCCCTGACCAACGTCGCCCGCCACGCCCACGCCGACCGCACCGACGTCGTGCTGGAGACCGACAGCCGCGAACTGCGCCTGACCGTCTCCGACAACGGTGTGGGCATCCCGCCCGACGGCCGCCGCAGCGGCCTGCACAACATGGCGGAGCGGGCCCGGCAACTGGACGGACGACTGGAGCTGAGCACCCCGGCCGGCGGAGGCAGCACGCTGGAGTGGCGGGTACCGGTGGGGGAGCCCTGAGTGTGGCGGGATGCCGTGATCAGCTGTCGAAGTCCACGGCCTGTCCGGGCCTCGTCCGTCATGCGCTACCGGCGCCGGGCAACACCGCCAGCACGGCGACCACCGCCCGGTGGTCCGTGCCCGGCACGGTCCGTTCGCCGACGGAGACGCCCACCAGGCCGGAGCCGTGCAGAACGTGGTCGAGCTGGACCAGGGGCGGTACGAGTGACATACCGACGGGCCAGGTGCGGACCCATCCGTGGCCGAGTTCGGCGTGGGTGTCCGTGAGCCCCGCCGCCAGCAGCTCACGCATGGGTGCGTGGTCGAGGGAGGCGTTGAAGTCCCCCAGGAAGACGGTGTCCGGACCGCTGTTCCGGGCGACGGAGGCGAGCGCGGTCATGTCCCGTGTCCAGCGCTTGGCGTCACCGAGCGGGTAGTAGGTGTGGACGGCCACCAGCCGTACGGTCCGTCCGCCCACGGTCACCTCCGCGGTGGTCTGCGGCCAGGCGGTGTCGGCGTCCAGGGGGCCGCCGTCGGTCAGCGGGATCCGCGAGTAGATCGAGGAGTCGTTCTCGGGGTGGAGCTCCTGATGGGGCAGCAGACGGCCGAGACCGGCCCTGGCGAGTGCGGCCACGCCCGCGGACGGCAGCTCCTCCACGGCCAGTACATCGATCCGTTCGGTCCGGACCAGCCGCACCAGCGCACGGGCGTCCGCCTTTCCGACGTGGGCGTTGACGGTGGCCACACGCAACTCGGCCGCCTGCGCCGGGACATGCTGCCGGTGCGGTACGAACCGCGGGACCAGCAGGCCGACTTGCACCGCCGAGAGCAGCGTTACGACGACCACCGCTCGACGCGAGCGCAGGGCGGGAACGGCGAGCACGGCGCCGAGCACGAGCACGCTGAGCGCGGCACCGTAGGGGAAGAGCACCACGGGCACGGCGAGCGGTGTTCCCGCGTCCAGCCCCGTCAGCCGTACGACGAGCAGGGTGACCGGTCCGGCGAGAAGGACACCACAGGCCACCAGGGCCACCAGCCCGGACCGGCGCCCGCGTCGACCACCCCGGCCGCTTCCCCGCCGCCCGTCGGCACCGCGGGGCGTGTCCACGGCCGTGTCCGTCATCCGTCCTCCATGTTCCCCACGGCACGGGTGGCGATCACCCGGACTCCGGAGAGGGGACGACGGTTCACGCGCGAATGGTTGCGGCCCGACGAGCCCGACGAGCCCGATCAGCCCACCCGGTCAAGAGGAGATGCGTGCCTCCGCGGCGGAGATGGCCTCCTGGCGTTGCCGGTGGCGCTGTTCGTACTCCAGTACATGACGGGCCTGGTGGGAGGGAGCGTCCCGCAGACTCGCCGTGATCTCGACTGTGTCCATGGCGTCGTAGCCGGTCCACGGCTCCTCCGCCCGCAGCTGCTCGATGGTGTCGAGGACTCCCTTCCGCTGGGCGTGTGCGCGCTCGTAGCCCTCGACCACTGTCAGTTCCAGCTGGGACAGCGTGCGCAACCGCCTCTGGACCTCCTCCGTGCTGAGCCGGCGGTACCCGGGAATCGGCAGGTCCTCCTCCCGCCGGACCGCTCCCAGGATCTCCTCGGCGAGGGGGCCGGGCGGGGGCGTCTCCCGCACCACGCCGTCGGTGGCTCCCACGGCCTGCCGGTCGCCGCGCCCGGCGATGTCCCGTACCCGGTCGAGGGCGTCCCGCATCGTCCGGGCGGCTGCGTCGGCCAGCCCGCCGACACGGTTCTCGCCCCGCCCGAAGCCGTTGGCGGACGCCGCCACGGCGCGTGCCTGCTCGACGAGGCTGTCCTCCAGCTCCCGCAACAGCTCCTCGTCCTGGCGGCGCAGGGAACCGAGCAGCTCGGCGGTGGTCTCGTCGACGGTCTGTTCGGCGAGGGCTTCCCCGGCCCTGCACGCCGCCAGCGCCCGCGCCACAGCCGCGTACTCGTGCTCCGCGTTCTTCAGCAGCTGTCGCGCGTCGGCCGGATGCCCGCCGGGTCGCATGCCGGTCACGGCTCTCGCCCCGATCGTCAGCGGCAGCATCGCCGTGCGCACCGCGCTCCGCGAGATGAAGCGCGTCAGGCCGGCCGCGGTGCCCAGCAGTCCCTGGGGCCGCAGATCACGCACCTGGTGCTGAAGGCGCTGGAGACCGATCTGGACCTCGCCCGCCTGGCGTTCGAGCATCCGCCGGTACGGGCCCGGCGGCGTGACCATCGCATCTGCCCGGAACCGGTCCAGGACGGCGATGTGAGCCTGACGCGCGTTTTCCAGCGCCGGCACGATTTCCTCCGTCATCACAGCCATGCGGGCTCCTGAATGAACAACGGGGCGGCGTTCTGCCGCTCGGGGAAAGGGACCGCCTCAGCGGACTCCACAGGGCAACCGGCACCATCCTGCGGGACCCATGCCAAGATCGCCCGGCGGGTGGAGCGGGAGGGTGGCGTGCTGCCGGAGTACGCCGCCGCCGCGACGCTTGACCCTGACGCAGGGGCAACCTCCCAGCATGGTCGGCATGACCAGCGGAACCAGTGCGACGGAGGTCGCAGGACGACGCACGCCGTACGGCGACCACGAGACCGGCGACCACGGGACCAGCGACCACGGGACCGGCGATCACGAGACGGGCGATCACGAGACGGGGACCGAGAAGGGCGACAGGACGATGCGGAACTTCACGGTCCACCACGATGGCGTCACGATCCCGGTGTCACGGGGCGGCCGGGGACGACCGCTGGTCCTGTGCCCCGGACTGAACTCGACACAGGCCGACCTGCGGGAGCTGACCGAACTCCTGCGACGGGACCACGACGTGTGGACCTTCGACCTCAGGGGCCATGGCCTCGCCTCGGCCGCGGACCGGTACTCCTTCGACGCGTTTCTGAGCGATCTCGACGCCGTGCTGGCGGAACCAGGGCGCCTCGGCCTGACCTCGGCGCCCTTGCTCGTGGGCTATTCGCTGGGCGCGGACCTGGCCGTCCACCACGCCTCCGAGTTCCCCGACACCGTCGCCGGGCTCGTCCTCATCGACGGCGCGAACCCCCTGCCCGAACCGTTCATCACCGATGCCGATCTGGCGCGGTTCCGCGCGATGGCGCGGGACCAGGTGACGCGGCAGACGGCCGAGCGGACCAGGGGCACCGCGCGTCAGGTCCTGCTCACCGCCCAGGACATCCTCGATCTGCAGCTGGAGATCGATGTGGTCCGGTCCGGCATCCTCGACCGGTACCGGAGGATCGACCGACCCATCAGCATGATCATGTCCACCGCGATCGCCGGCGACAGCACCGAAGGGCGTGCGCCGCGACACAACAGGCTCTGGCGGTCCGGTGTCGAGCGGCTCGTCCGTGAGCGGCCGAACGTCTCCACGTCCTGGCTCCACGCCGACCACCGGCTCGTCTTCACCCACGCCCCGGAAATCGCCCGGATCATCCGGAGCGCACAGCCTCCGGCCGACAGGCCGCCCTCCTGAACAACGCCTGGGAGACTGGTCCGATGCTGACCATCGGCGAGCTGGCGTCGTACGCCGGAGTGACGGTGCGCGCGGTGAGGCACTACCACGCCAAGGGACTGCTGCCGGAGCCGGAGCGGGACCACTCCGGCTATCGGAGGTACGACGCGGGCGCCGTCGTCGAGCTCATCAGGATCCGGACCCTCTCCGAGGCCGGGATTCCGCTCGCACGCGTCCGGCAACTGCTCCAGGCCGGCGAGGAGGAGTTCGCCGCGGCGGTCGCGGACATCGACAAGCGGCTGCGAGCCGAGATCCGGGAACGGCGGCGGCACCGCGAACGGATCGCCCGGCTCGCCTGCGGGGACAGTCTGGCGCTGCCTCCGGAGGTGGTCGAGCATCTCGACCGGCTGCGGGCCCTCGGGGTCGACGAGCGGATCGTCCAGGTCGAACGCGACGGCTGGATCCCACTGGCCGCGCACTCGCCCGAGCGAGTCCCGGAGTGGACGGCACGCAAGCGGGACCAGATCGCCGACCCGCAGTTCATCGACTTCTACCTCACCCTGGGCCAGGCCCTCGACCGGACCGACGACGACCCGCGGCTGGTCGAACTGGCCGACGAACTGGCCGCCTACATCACGCGGATGGCCGACGAACAGGGCGAGGACTACGTCGACGACGCCGACATCGAGCCACCGCTCGTCGACCTGATGGACGCCATGGCGTTCGACGCGCTGCCGGGGGCCCGCCGGCTGATCGAGCTGCTGAGGAAGCGGGGCTGGACCGGCTGGACGAAGCTCGAACGGGTCACTCCGGCCCACTAGGCTGAACGGGGTGACTGAAGAGGCCAACGACCAGACAGTGATACTGCGTCCCGTGCGCGAGGACGATCTCCCCGTACTGGAACTGTTCCTGACCGATCCCGAGGCCGGCGGCCCGTTCCAGTGGTACGGCTGGTCGGACCAGAGACGCTATCGGCGTCGCTGGTCGGAGAACGGCCTGCTGACCGATGACGGCGGCCAGCTCATGGTGACCACGGGCGCCGACCGGCACGGAGTCGTGGGGTGGCGGAAGATCACGGTCTCGGCCACCTCGTACCACTGGAACATCGGAATCCAGTTGCTGCCGCAGGCCCGGGGCCGCGGGATCGGCACCCAGGCCCAGCGATTACTCGTCCGCTACTTGTTCGCGCACACGCCCGTGGTCAGGATCGAGGCCGACACCGAGCGGGAGAACGTGCCGGAGCAGCGCGCGCTCGAGAAGGCCGGCTTCCGACGTGAGGGCGAGCTGCGCAGCATCACCTTCCGGGACGGGCGGTGGCGGGACGGCGCGCTCTACAGCGTCCTCCGCGACGAGTTCCTCACCAGGTGAGTCACGGGAGTCGCGGGAGTCGCGTGAGTCGCGGGCGTCATGGTCCCGGGTCTGCAGAACTCGGCCGAGACGAGTCCTCGCTGTCGGTCGGCCGGCATTCGCCGTCTTCCTAGTTCCATGTGCCGAGGCCGATTCGGGCTCGGGTCGGGCCACAGTGCCCGGGCGCGTCGCTAGCGTTGGCGAACAGCCACGATCACCTGCGCGGCCTGCCCCGACGCACCCGAGGAGAGCGATGCCGAGCAGCGGCCACACGTACCTCCGCAGGTTCGACGTGTGGAGTGAACGGTGACGCAGGCGCCGGACGACGCCACGGGAGAGCGGGCCGACGCCGCCCGCAACCGGGCCCGGCTGTTGGAGGCGGCCGCCCAGCTGGTGGCGGACCGGGGAGCCGAGCATGTGACCATGCACGAGGTCGCGCGGGCGGCAGGCGTGGGAAAGGGCACGCTCTTCCGCCGCTTCGGCGATCGGAACGGACTCCTGCTGGCTCTGGTGGACGAGGTCGAGGCGGAATTCCACGAGGCGTACACCTTCGGTCCCCCGCCGTTGGGACCGGGAGCACCGGCGAAGGACCGGCTGACGGCGTTCGGGTCCGCCCTGATCGAGCGCGTCGCCGACGACACGGACCTGGGCCCGGCGCTGGGACGTCAGATCCCCGTCGACCGCCGCCACACCTCGCACTACGGCCGGGCCTTTCAGCACCACGTCTCGTCGCTCCTGCGGGAAGCGGGAGTAGAGGGCGATCACGACATGCTCGCCCACGCCATGCTCGCCTTCACGGACCTCGAGACCATGGACCACCTGCGCAACGATTGCCAGGCCACCACCGCACGTCTGCGGAGCACGTGGGCGGACCTGGTACGGCGGGTGACCGAGGCCGACGAACGCTGAGCACCTCGTGTGGGGCGGGCGGTCAGACGTCGGAAGGCCGATCGTTCGAGAGCGCGGTGACCGTCTGGTGGAACTCCTCGAGAACACCGAGGAATCCGGTCCTGCCCCACAGCGCCGGACCCAGAACGGCGAGGCCCACGGCCGTCATGTGCACGGCCCCCGGAAGGTCCCGGCCCGACAGAGCGCGCATCGTGGACCGGTCTCCGCGGGCCCAGGCCCGTGTGGCCTCGACGATGGCGAACTCGTAGTGGGGCGGAGCAGCGGTGGCGACGTCGTCGGCCCGCCGAACCAGGTCGTCCAGTCTCCACTGCCTGCCGGTCAACTCCATGATGCTGATGGTGGAGCGCAGCAGACCGCTCAGCACGGCGTACACCTCGATCCAGCCGCCCGCGTCCAGACCGGCCAGCGCCTCCTGGACCGCGATGGCGTCGTGGTCCGTGTAGCCACGGACCACGTCCACCGCGAGTTCGTGGGAGGTCCTGTCCGCGGCATCGCTCATGCGGCTCACACTATGGTCGCCCGGCCGGTCGGGAGATCGGTCTCTTGGCGCAACGCGTCTAGGAACAAAGCACTAAGACCAGGGAGGCGGCGTGTTCGCCAGGCGTTGGGGGAGCGGAGTGCGGTAGTCGGGCAGCAGGTTGTGGGCGCGGAACGCCGACTTCAGGAAGACGCGGACGACACGCTCGCGGCAGGGGCTCATCCAGCCGATCCGGTGGAGCCGGCAGACCGGTGCGCCGGCGAGGTAGCGGGTCACGTCCCTGCCGAACGCCCGGAAGGGTGCGGGGAACCAGCGCTCGGCGAAGAAATCCATCATCGCGGTCGCCACACGGCGGCCGGACTCCGTCTGCTCGTACCCGTCGGGAGTCGAACTTCGAGGCGAACCCGGTCATCGCGTTCCAGTCCTCGGGGAACGCCTCGAGGCTGTCGGCGTACCTGGCCGGTGTTGACCTTCGAGTTGGTTGAGGCTCGACGATGACGGGGCCGCGACGCGATGCCCGGCCTGCGAGGACCCGACGAACCCGTCACGATCCACTCCGCCTGAGCGAGAACGAGAGGACCACTCCTTTGTCCACCACTCCCGCCGGCCCCGACCCCACCATGGAAGCCATCGGCGAGGCCGTCACCGAAGGACGAGCCGGCAACGTCTCCTCCGCCCGCCACAAACTCCTGGACATCTGGTCCGCGACAGGCGTCACCGGCGACCCGCTGCTCCGCTGCACTCTCGCGCACTACCTGGCGGACCTCTACGAAGACCCCGCCCAAGCCCTGGCCTGGGACATCCGAGCCCTGGACGCTGCCGACGCCGTGACCGAGCGGCGGGTTCAGGAACATCACGGGATTCTTCACATCGCCGGCTTCTACCCGTCCCTGCACCTCAACCTCGCTGACAACTACCGCCGACTCGGGTCCTTCGACGCTGCCACGGCACACATCAACGCGGCCAGAGAGCACGCCCCCAACCTCCCCCAGGACGCATACGGTGCCCTGCTGCGCACGTCCATCGAGCTAGTGGCCGAGGCCATCGTCCAGCGGGACACCGCCATGCGAGCTTCCGCCCCGGATCCCGCTCCATGACGAACAGAAACGCGCCCTTCGTCACCGAGGGGAGACGGCTCGGTGTGTGGGGATCAGTCACGTGAGCGGCTGGCCCCGGCGCCGGTGCGCCGGGGCCTGTCCCCGCGTCGTGGCTCAGCTGACCGCGCCGCTCATGCGGTATGGATCTCCAAGGCGGCACGCACGGCGGACTCCAGGGCTCCCTCGATCCACGCCGGCTTGACGGACGTGTGGTCGCCCGCGAAGTGCAACGGCCCTTCCCTCACGGGGATCGCGGGCAGCAACTCCGTGTGCTGCCCGGGCAGGAGCACGGACGCCTCCCCGTAGGCGTAGGGATCGCGCAGCCAGCTCTGCGTGCGGCCCGCGCCGGTGTAGAAGACCTCGATGCGCTGGCCGTAGACCTGTTGGAGGCCGCACAGAGCGCGTGGGTAGCGTGCCTCGTCGTCCAGGGAGTCCCAGCGCAGCGCGTCGTCCGCCCAGCTGTAGGAGGCCAGGACCACACCTCCCGCGCTGCCCGGAACCGGGTGGGAGGGGTGGAACATGAACCGGTTGGCGTTGTCCGACACCGAGCCGCCGCCCACGACCTCGACCGCCTCCGGCTGGTCCCGCGCGATCGCGCGGTTGGCGGCGTAGTGGGTGCGCTGACCCGCTGTGATGTGCCCGCCGGGCACGGAGGGATGGGCACCGAGCAGGCGGCCGTCCGCGGCGGCGCGGCCGGTGCGGTAGGCGTCGTACAGGCCGGGGTCGACGGCGTGCAGCTCGCGCTTCCAGTCGGCCTCGTCGAACTCCCACCAGCGGCGGCTGAACTCCAGCAGCACCTTGGTCGCGCTGTCGTAGTGCAGTTCGCAGACCGCGCGGCGCTTGCGGTACGACATGGGCGGGGCGATCTGCACGTGGCGCAGCCCCGAGAACGGCACCGTGACCACGGCGGCGTCCGCGGTGAACTGCTCGCGGACGACGGGACCGCCGCGGCCTTCGGACACGGTGTCCACCCACACGTGCGGGCCCTTGTTCCCGACGTGCCCGGTGTCCGGTGAAGGGCGGTCGGGGTGGTGGTACTCGATGCGCGTGACACGGCGGTCGAACCGCACCTCCTTGCGCACGCGCTCCAGGAGGGCGTCCGGCAGTACGGCCGTGCCGCCCTCCAACTCGTAGAAGGGCGTGTCGGGGCTGATGAGGGAGGAGCCGATGAAGCTGTGGATGAAGGACAGCGGGAGACGTGACGTGAGGTTCTCCAGGGTGCCGATCAGGTCGATGGTCCGCTCGTCGAGGCCGGCGTGCTCGGTGAGGAAACGGAACATCGACCAGTCACCGAACCGCCGTACCACCCGTGCCCAGCCCCGCAGTCGCTCCGGGAGCGGCTTGTCGACCCGCTTGCCGTCGCCGTTGACGTAGCTGAACTCGTCGCGCACCGGGTCCAGCGCGGCACGCAGGATGGCGGCGGCGGGGGAGTCCCAGTGGGCCCGGGGCACGCCGAAGGACCGGTTGATGCGCCGGGGCGCGCGGGCGTAGTCGGCGCGCCGCATGCGGATGCCGTTGACGTAGATCCAGGTGTGGTTGGCGGGACGTCCCTGATCGTCGACGTCTACGTAGTGGAAGCGCCGCTTCTTCAGGCCGAACTGGTCGATCAGCTCCATCACCAGGGAATGGCTCCCGGGGATGCGCATCGCGCCCGCTTCGGCGTACTGGCGGGGATCGGCGAAGGGCTGTTCGGCGTGTTCGTGGCCGCCGCCCCGGAAGGTCTTGATGCGTCCGCCGGCGCGGTTGCCGTTGGCCTCCAGCACCGTCACCCGGTGACCGGCCCGCTTAAGCAGCCAGGCAGCCACAAGACCGGCCGGACCGGCGCCGATGACCAGGACGTTCTTGGGGCGTGTCCGTCGATGAGCCGGCAGCCCCTCGTGGAGGACGCGCTGGTAACGCGGAACGAGGGGACGGTCGTCGGAGTCGAGTACGAGGAGTGCGCGAGCGACGGCGAGGCACCGGTCGAAGTCGGCGCCACGGCGCTCGCTCGGTGCGGCTGGTGCGGCTGGTGCGGCCGGTGCGGGCAGAGCCGCGGCGGTACCGCCGGTCAGGGCCGTCGCCACCGTGGCCGTACCGGCCGCCGCCGCGAAGCTCCTCCGGGAGAGACCGCCGTCCGAGGGCACCGCCGTGTGATCTTCAGTCATGGCGGACTTTGTACTGGCGGCCATGACCAGGTGCCCGCCCTTCGCCGAGGCGTTGACTCGAAGGAGCGAAGACGGCGACAAACCCTGACGTCCCCTGACGTCACAGCAGGTCCGCCGACGTGGACGGCTCGGGAGACCCGAAGGGATGAATGCCGGGCGAACTCCGTCTGCCGCCGCGAGCGATCTCCCAGACTGCCCCAAGAGCGCGGGGCGACGGAGGGGGAAGGGTGGCGCAGCGGTATACCGGGTTCGGTGACAGAGCCCGTTACTGGTTCGACAGCACACTGGCTCGCGGCGCGTCCGCTCTCGTCGGCTGGATGGCGCTGCTGTGTCTGGCCGTCGTCGTCCCGGCCAGTGCGGTGCTGGTGTGGACCGACCCCGACGCGCCGGCGTCCCTGGCGGACCGGCTGGCGGAGATATGGCGCCTGACCGGGGAGACACTGCGGCTGGGCGGTGCGACGGGTACGCCCCTGCGAGTGACGATGTCGGTGCTGCTCGCCCTGGTCGCCCTGCTGTACGTGTCGACGCTCGTCGGCCTGATCACGACGGCGCTCACGGAGCGGCTCACCGAGTTGCGGCGGGGCCGTTCCACCGTGCTCGAACAAGGGCATGCCGTGGTCCTGGGGTGGTCGGAGCAGGTCTTCACGGTGGTGAGTGAACTCGTGGCCGCCAATGCCAACCAGCGGCGGGCGGCGGTAGCGGTGCTGGCCGACCGGGACAAGACCGCCATGGAGGAGGCCCTGAGCACGAAGGTGGGGCCCGTCGGCCGTACACGGCTGATCTGCCGCACCGGACCCACCACCGATCCGGCCGTGCTCACCCTGACCAGCCCGGCCACGGCCGGTGTCGTGCTGGTCCTGCCCCACGACGAGCCCGACGCCGACGCCGAGGTGGTCAAGACGCTGCTGGCGCTCAGGACGGCCCTGGCCGGGGAGGAAACCCGTCCGTCCGTCGTCGCCGCTGTCCGGGACGACCGCTACCGCCTGGCCGCCCGTCTCGCCGCCGGGCCGGGCGGCGTCATTCTGGAGAGCGACACCGTGACCGCCCGCCTGATCGTCCAGGCCGCGCGCCGCCCCGGGCTCTCCCTCGTGCACCAGGAACTCCTCGACTTCGCCGGCGACGAGTTCTACCTGATCACCGAGCCTTCCCTGGCCGGCCGGCCGTTCGGCGACGCGCTGCTGTCCTACCCGACGTCGAGTGTCGTCGGGATGATGCGAGGGGACAGCCTCCTGCTCAATCCGGCACCGCAGACGACCGTGGCCCCCGACGACCTGCTCATCGTCATCTCCCGTGACGACGACACGGCCTGGCCGGCCGACTGCGCGGAGTTGGTCGAGAAGTCGGCGATGGCGGCGGCCGTCCCCTCGACGCCCGCACGACCGGAGCGGGTTCTCCTGCTGGGGTGGAACCGCCGAGCGCCGCTCATAGTGGACCAGTTGCGCCGCCGCGTCCGGCCCGGATCAGCCGTCGACGTGGTGGCGGACGGTGACGAGGTGACGGTCCGGCAGGTGAGCGAGGCCGACGCGCACGGCGGCGCCGACCTGACCCTGACCCTGCACCACGGGGACGTCACCCGTCCCGAGACCTTGCGACGTCTGGACGTCCACTCCTACGACAGCGTGATCGTGCTCGGCCAGGACCTCGCTCCCGGACAGCCGGCGGACGACCCCGACAACCGTACGCTCGTCACCCTTCTGCTTCTGCGCCAACTGGAGGAAGCCACCGGGCGCGAACTGCCGGTCGTCACCGAACTGATCGACGACCGCAACCGGGCGCTGGCCCCCGTCAGCCCGGGAGCAGACGTGATCATCAGTGGCAAGCTCATCGGCCTGCTCATGGCACAGATCTCCCAGAACCGGCACCTGGCAGCGGTGTTCGAGGAACTGTTCTCCGCCGACGGCACCGGGGTTCGCATGCGGCCGGCCACCGACTACGTACTGCCAGGGTGTGAGACGTCCTTCGCCACCGTTGTGGCCGCGGCACGTCAGCGCGGCGAATGCGCCATCGGTTACCGAAGCCACGACGACTCGTCGGCGAGCCCCGGCCACGGCGTGCGGATCAACCCGCCCAAGGCCGAGCGGCGCCGCTGGACGGTCGACGACGAGGTGGTCGTCGTCGGCAGGGACTGACGGAAGGCTTCGCCGGAGCGTCGAGGCCGGCGTCGGTGAGGGTCTTACGGCCGTCCCATGGACGCCTCCCGCTCCAGTAGCCCGGTACGCAACTCGAGCGGAGTCGCTCCATGCCATCGGCGCACCGCCCGCCGAAGTGCGCTCACGTCGGCGAAGCCCGACTGACGGGCGATGTCACGGAGGGTCAGCTCCGGTCGGCGCAGCAGTCGCTCCACTCTCTCCCGACGTACTCCGTCGACGATCGCCTCGTAGGTGGTGCCGCTCTCGGCCAGGCGGCGGCGCAGGGTGCGCTCGCTGGACGCGTGACGACGCGCTTGCTCGAGGAACGAGGGGACGGCCGGAAGGCTCTGCGCGATGGAGATCTCCAGCACCTCGAGGAGGTCCTGCTGATCGCGCCCCGACGCCGTCTGCTTGTCCAGCACGTCGAGCACCGAGGCGTAGGTGATGGGGTCCCGCCCCGGCATGGCAGCATGAGCCCACCGGGCCGGGATCACCATGCGATTGCCCGGGGCTCCGAAGCGCAGTGGGCAGCCGAACAGTTCGTCGAACGGGCCCCTGTCGCGTGGGGCGGGAAAGGCGAAATCGATCGCCTGCGGGGCGAACGCGGCGCTGACATTGAGACGGGTGAGGGTGACGACACTGGAGTACGCCTCCTCGATCAGGAAGACGGCGACCGTCGGATCCAGCGCGGGGTCCGGCAGATCGGCGCGCAGCACGTAGCCGGCGTCCTCCCAGCGGGCCGACCACACCGTCATCGCTCCGGAGAGGTTCTGATAGCGCACGCCCGTCTCGATGGCGTCCTCATGCGTGTCGGCGGCCATCATGGCGAAGCCGAGCAGTCCCCACGCGGTGAGGTGCTGCGCCGCGCCGACGCGCAGACCCAGGTGCTCGTCACCGGTCAGCTCCACCGCCCGGCGGATGACGTCACTGCCCTGCCGGTAGGAGACCCGCAGAGCGGCGGAGCCCATCACCGCCGGGTCCAGCCCGACCCGGTCGAGCAGCGGCCGCAGGTCGACACCGGCCTGCTCGGCGACCCGGACGAGGTAGCGCAGGATGTTCGGCGCGATGGTGGCCGAGGTGCTGCGGCTGGTTCCCGGGACGGGGGCATCGGGCATCGCGTTCCCTCTCACCAGGGCGTTCTCGCTTCACTGTAGGCAGCCGGGCCCCGATTGTCGCGGGCGTGGCCGCCAGGGCCCCCTTTCCGGCCTCCGGCGCACTGCAAGCGGTCTTTGAGCCTTTCTACCTTTGCGGAAACCCGCCCGCCCCGCCGTCCATGACCCCGTGGATCACCCGGCACGGAGCACCCCGCGCGAGAGCGCAAGAAACGAAGGCCCGCCATGACCGCACCTCTTCAGACCCCGGTTCCGCGACGATCTGCGCGCCGGAGCCCGCTGTCGCCGGCCCGACGGGCCGTGGCGACGGTGTTCGCCGCTCAGGGAGCGGCGGTGGCCGCGGTGGCCACCACGGTGCCCGCCGTGAAGGAGCGTCTCGCGCTCTCGCCGCTGACGATGACCGTCCTCGTCGTGGCCGTCGCGTTGAGCGCGGGCGTCGGCAGCTTCGCCGGACTGGCCGTGATCCGGCGTATGGGGCTGGTCGCCGCCATGCGGGTCGCGGTCCTGGCGACTGCCGCGGCCCTGCTGCTGATCGGCTGGGCCCCCGACCGGGCCGTGGTCGCGGTGGCCTACGGTCTGTTCGGCATGGCGCTGGGATGCATCGACGTGTCGGCGAACACCCGGGCCGCCGCCGTCGAGCGCCTCTACGGCCGGAGCGTCTTCGCCTCCTTCTACGCCGCCTGGAGCACGGCCGGCGTCGCGGCCGCTCTGCTCACCGCGGGCACGGCTCACCTCGGCCGGTCCGCCGAGTACACCCTCACCGCCCAGGCGGCCCTGGTCCTGGCACTCGCCCTGACCGTCCGCTCGCACACGCTCCCCACCGGCTCACCCGTCGCCGTGTCCGACCACGGGGAGACCGTCGTGCTCGGCCGCGGACTCTGGGGCAGACTCGCCCCGTTCGGCTTCGTCCTCCTGGTCGCCTACGTCATCGACTCCACGGTCTCGTCGTGGTCGACGCTCTATCTCCACCAGACCCTTGGCACCGCCCTGTCCGTCGCACCCCTGGCCTATGCGGCCTACCAGGTGGGTACCGTCACCGGGCGGGCGTGCGCCGACCACCTCGTACGCAGGGTCGGACCGGCGGCCGTGGTCCGTGCCGCCACCCTGCTCACCGCCACGGCCCTGGCCGGCTTGGCAGCCGCCCCCGCCTGGCCGTACGCGGTCCTGGCCGCCGCGTGCACCGGGCTCGGCGTCTCCGCGCTCGTTCCCCTGTGTCTCGCCTCCGCCGGACGCCTGCGACCGGGGGCGACGGAAGCGGTCCTGGCCCGTATGAACGTCTTCAACTACGCAGGTGTGCTCGCCGGCGGGGCCGCCAGCGGAATCCTCGGGTCCACCGGCCACTTCCGACTCGCCTACGGGATACCCGCCGCACTGGCCCTCGCGCTCCTGGCGACCGCACGATCCTTCAACGGCGTGGCCGCCCAAGCCCCCTCGTTGACCGCACGGACCAGTTCCCCCTGAACGGCAGATGAATACGTTCTTGTCAGCCCTTCAGGAATGGGACAGCGAACGGTTGGAAAAGGGATCCGGTTCATGGGAAAAGTCCAGTACGACACGTGCGTGATCGGAGCGGGACCCGCCGGGCTGGCGGTCGCCAGAGCCCTGACGGAGCGGAATCTGCCCTACACGCATCTTGAGCGGCACACAGGACCCGGTGGCATCTGGGACATCGACAACCCCGGCAGCCCGATGTACGAGTCGGCCCATTTCATTTCCAGCAGGACCCTCTCGGGCTTCGGAGGTTTTCCCATGCCCGACGCATTCGCCGACTATCCCCCGCACCGGCAGATCCTCTCGTACCTGAGGTCGTTCGCCGACGCCTACGGGCTGACGGAGCGCATCCGGTTCGGCGTCGAGGTCGAAAGCGTCGAGAAGAACGCGGACGGCACCTGGGTGGTCACCCGGGCCGACGGACAGCGAACCCTGCACAGTCACGTCGTGGTGTGCACGGGTTCCCAGTGGCACCCCAACGTCCCGGAACTGCCAGGGAACTTCACCGGCGAGGTCCGCCACACGGTCGGCTACCGCAGCGCGGAGGAGCTGCGCGGCAAGCGGGTCCTGGTCGTGGGAGCCGGAAACTCCGGCTGCGACATCGCCTGCGACGCGGCCCGCAGCGCGGACCACGCGGTGATCAGCATGCGCCGCGGCTACTGGTTCATCCCCAAGCACCTCTTCGGCCGGCCCGTGGACACCATTGCGAACGACGGGCCGCACCTGCCGATGTGGCTGGCGCAGCGGGTCTTCGGCACCCTCCTGAGGATCCTCAACGGCGACCCGACGCGCCTGGGCCTCCCGAAGCCGGACCACAAGCTGTTCGAGACCCACCCCGCGATCAACTCGATGCTGATCCACCATCTCCAGCACGGCGACATCACCGCCAGGCCGGGGATCGCCCGCGCCGAGGGCAGGACGGTCCACTTCACGGACGGCACCCGCGACGACTTCGACCTGATCCTGCTGGCCACCGGCTACGTCCACAAGGTGCCGGTAGCGCAGAAGTACTTCGGCGACGAGCAGCACCCCGACCTGTACCTGTCGTCGTTCTCCCGCGAGCACCAGGGCCTGTGCGGAGTCGGCTTCGTCGAGACCAACTCCGGCGCGTACCGGCTCTTCGACACCCAGGCCCAGCTGATCGCCGGGCACATCCACGACGCGGGGCAAGGGCTGCCGAACGCGGAGCGGTTCGCCGGCATGATCCGTACCGACCGCCCGGACCTGTCCGGTGGCATCAAGTTCGTCGACTCGCCCCGGCACACCGGCTACGTCGACAGCGCGGCCCTCGTGAAGCACCTCGCCAGGATCGCGGCCGGGATGGGCTGGCGCACCGAGGGCCGGCCGCCACGCGTGCGGTCCCCGCGGAGCGTGGAGGCGGTGTCGTGAGCGGCTTCGACTTCCATGACAAGGTCATGCTGGTGACCGGCGGCGCCGGAGGGATCGGCAGCGCGATGTGCCGCCGCTTCGCCACCCGGGGCGCCACTTGCGTCGTCGTCGACATCGACGCGACCCGCGCCAAGCAGGTCGCCGCGGAGCTCCCCGGCGCCCGCCACACCGCCATCGGCTGCGATCTGGTGGACCGGGCCCAGGTGGAGCACCTCTTCGATCAGGTCGCCCACGTGTACGGCCGCCTCGACGTGCTCGTCAACAACGTGGGAATGACCAGCGCCGAACGCTTCGACGTGCGCAGCGTCGAGAGCATCGAGAAGGAGATCACCCTCAACCTGACCTCGCCCCTGGTCGCCACCAGGATCGCGATCCCGCTGCTGCAGGCCTCCTTGGACGCCCGCGTGGTCACCACCGTCTCCCTCGGCGGGATCTTCCCGCTCGGCGAGACCCCGATCTACACGGCCTCGAAGTTCGGGCTGCGCGGGGCGATGCTCGCCCTCGGGCTCGACCTGAGGAGCAAGGGCATCCTGGCCGGGTCGGTGCTGCCGTCGGCGACCGACACCCGGATGCTGCGCCAGGAAGCCGTGGACGGCGGGAACTCCCTGCAGTTCCAGGATCCACCGCAGCAGCCCGCCGACGTCGTGGCGGCCGTGGTGGCCCTGCTCGACAAGCCCCGCCTGGAGGCCTACCCACGGACCGGTGAGTCCCGTCTGGTCCGGCTCGCGATGCTGGCACCGAACCTGCTGCCCAGAGTGTTCCCGCTGTTCCGGCAGAGGGGTGAGCGCGGCATGGCCCGCTATCTCGAGGAGCTGCGTCGCCGGGGACTGGCACGGCAGACCGACGGACGCTGGGAACTGGTGGAGGAGAAATGACCGCCGTCGAGAACCCCACGAGGCGGACCGCCGTCGAGAACCCCACGAGGCTGAACGCCGTCGAGAGCCCCGGCACGCTGAGCGTCGTCAATCCGGCCACCGGGGAGCTGATCACCACCGTGCCCGCCACGAGCGCCGAAGACGTAGCCGAGGCCACCGAGCGGGCCCGGCAGGTCCACGCCTCCGGCGTGTGGTCGCGGCTGCCGGTCCGCGAGCGCGGCGCGGTGCTGCTGCGACTCGCCGACCTGATGGAACGCGACACCGGGATCCTCGCCCGGCTGGACAGTGAGGACGCGGGAAAGCCGATCACCGAGTGCCTCACCGGCGACGCACCCGGTGCGGTCGAGTCGATCCGCTGGTTCGCCGAAGCGGCCGACAAGGTGTTCGGCAGGATCGCACCAGGCGGACAGGACAGCCTGGGCCTGATCAGCCGGGAACCGGTCGGAGTGGTGGCGGCGATCCTGCCCTGGAACTATCCGCTGGCCATGACCGCGTGGAAGGTCGGCCCCGCCCTCGCCGCGGGCAACTGCCTGCTGGTCAAGCCCGCCGAGGCCACCCCGCGCTCGGCCCTGCACCTGGCCGGACTAGCCGCCGAGGCCGGCCTCCCCGAGGGGGTCCTCACGGTCCTGACCGGCCACGGCTCCGTCACGGGCGCCGCCCTGGCCCGTAGCCCCGTCGTGGGCGCCCTGTCGTTCACCGGCTCCACCGAGACCGGGCGGCGCATCCTCAGGGACGCGGCCGACAGCAACTTCAAACGCGTCTCGCTGGAGATGGGCGGCAAGAGCCCCCAGGTGCTGATGGCCGACGCGCTCGCCTACGGGGACGAGCTCATCGACCACATGATCGAAGCCGCGTTCCTCACGATGGGTCAGAACTGCACGGCCGGTTCCCGCGTCCTGGTCCACCACAGCATCGCCGACGAGGTGCTGGACCGGTTCACGACCGCCGCGCAACGCCTGGTCATCGGCGATCCCGCCGACCCTCGCACCCAGGTGGGACCACTGATCAACCGGGCGGCCTTCGACCGGGTCGCGGCGGCGGTGGAAGCCGCCCGGGCCGGTGGAGCCCGCATCCACACCGGAGGGCTGCCGCACGGCCTGCCGCAGCGAGGGGCCTACTACCCGCCCACCGTGATCACCCACGCCCCCGAAGGCAGCGACGTACTCACCAAGGAACTGTTCGGCCCCGTCGTCACGGTCCAGACCTTCACCTCCGAGGAGGAAGCGACGTACCTGGCGAACGCCACCGAATACGGACTCGCCGCCTCCGTGTGGACCCGCGACCTCGACACCGCCCTCCGGTTGGCACGCGGCGTCCAGGCCGGCGTGGTCTCCGTCAACGCCTACAGCGAGGGCGACATCACCACACCCTTCGGCGGATGGAAACAGTCCGGATTCGGCGGCGTGGAGAAATCGACCAACGCCTTCGACCAGTGGACCCGGGAGAAGACCGTCTGGATCCGCACCCGCTGATCCCGTCGACGAGCCGGTGACGCGCCCATGTGAGTGCCGAAATGTGAGTGCCGAGACACCTGAAGACGGCTGACCCGGACCCGTGCATCGCTGTAGTCTCCGAACACCGCCCTTGACCTGCACAAAGCGGGCAGGGAGCAGACAAGTCGGGAGTTCGCCGTGCTTCGTACCATGTTCAAGTCCAAGATCCACCGCGCCACCGTCACCCAGGCCGACCTGCACTACGTGGGATCGGTGACCATCGACGCCGATCTCCTCGACGCCGCCGACCTGTTGCCCGGCGAACTCGTGCACATCGTCGACATCACCAACGGCGCCCGCCTGGAGACGTACGTCATCGAGGGCGAGCGCGGCTCGGGGGTCGTCGGGATCAACGGGGCCGCGGCCCACCTCGTCCACCCCGGGGACCTGGTGATCATCATCAGCTACGCGCAGGTCTCCGACGCCGAGGCCCGCTCCCTGAAGCCCCGGGTCGTGCACGTGGAGCGCGACAACCGCATCGTGGCCCTCGGCGCGGACCCCTCCGAGCCGGT
The DNA here is from genome assembly GCF_040704615.1 of Streptomyces sp. NPDC046862. Lineage (NCBI taxonomy): Bacteria > Bacillati > Actinomycetota > Actinomycetes > Kitasatosporales > Streptomycetaceae > Streptomyces > Streptomyces sp. NPDC046862. The sequence goes on from NZ_JBEYXP010000060.1 coordinate 40,710, forward strand.
TCCGGGCTCGGACCAGGAGCGCAGCCCGCAGGCCGTCACGGTGTGAGCAGGGTGACTGCCCGCCCACGCTCCGGGTACCCGGGTGTCAAGTCCAGAGCCGACGCATCGCATGGCTGGAGGACACCATGACGCATCCGCACCCCGACCCGGTGAAGCCAGGGCCGACTCCGGGGCCGGGGCCCGACCGCCCGGAGCCGTTCCCGGAACCGGGGCCCGCTCCCGGCCCGCCGGACCCCAACCCGGAACCGCGCCCCTCCCCGGAGCCAAGCCCGTCTCCGATCCCGCAGCCTCCGGGCCCCGACCCGGTACCGGAGCCCCAACCGGGGCCACCGCTTTCCTGAACCCATGCGGGGGATCGTGACGGATCAGCCGCACGTTCCCCAGGACAACCCGAGGGCCCGGCGAGGCACATACCACGCCGGGCCCATTCACGAGCCCCGAACAACCCGCAGCTGCAAGACGGCGTGCAGCAAAATCAGGGGCGCGGGGAACTGCGCAAAAAACCGCGGTCTGCCCGCGCAGGCAGAACGACCCGCAGCCCCGAACTCCAGGGGCGCGGGGAACCGCGCAAAAAACCACGGCCTACCCGCGCAGGCAGAACAACCCGCACCCCTCGAACGGCGCCCCCAGCGGAGCGCCTACGCCTCGACTTCCGACCGGTCCTGCCCCCACAGCGTGTGGAACGACCCCTCCCGGTCCGTCCTGCGGTACGTGTGCGCCCCGAAGTAGTCACGCTGCCCCTGCGTCAGCGCGGCGGGCAGCCGCTCGGCACGCAGCGCGTCGTAGTAGGCGAGCGCCGCCGCGAAGCCAGGCGTCGGCACGCCCTGCCGGGTGGCCGCGATGATCACCTCGCGCCAGTCGTCCTGCGCGGCGGCGATCTCCTGCGCGAACGTGTTGTCCGACAGCAGGCTCGGCAGATCGGGCCGGGTGTCGTACGCGGAGCGGATGCGGTCCAGGAAGGCCGCGCGGATGATGCAGCCGCCGCGCCAGATGGAGGCGACCTTGCCGAGGTCGATGTTCCAGTCGTACTCCTCGGTGGCCGCGGTGATCTCGTGGAAGCCCTGCGTGTACGACACGATCTTCGACGCGTACAGCGCCTGCTCCACCCGGTCCGCGAAAGCGCCCGCCTCGGCGGCGCTCAGCGCCTCGGGCTTCGGGCCCGCCAGTCCGCGTGAGGCCTCACGCAGTGCGCTGTGGCCCGAGAGCGAGCGCGCGAACACCGCTTCGGCGATACCGGACACGGGGACGCCCAGGTCCAGCGCGATCTGCACGGTCCAGCGGCCCGTGCCCTTCTGCTCGGCCTGGTCCTGGACGACGTCCACGAACGGCTTGCCCGTCGCCGCGTCCACGTGGGCCAGCACCTCGGCCGTGATCTCGATCAGGTACGAGTCAAGACGGCCGGTGTTCCACGTGCGGAAGATCTCGGCGATCTGCGCGGGGGTGTAGCCGGCGACGTCGCGCAGCAGCTGGTACGCCTCGCCGATCAGCTGCATGTCGGCGTACTCGATGCCGTTGTGCACCATCTTCACGAAGTGACCGGCGCCGTCCGGGCCCACGTGCGTCACACACGGCGCCCCGTCGGCCGCCTTCGCGGAGATCTTCTCCAGCATCGGGCCGAGCGAGTCGTACGACTCGACCGGGCCGCCCGGCATGATGCTCGGCCCGTTGAGGGCGCCCTCCTCGCCGCCGGAGATGCCCGCGCCCACGAAGTGGATGCCCTGCTCGCGCAGGGCCGCCTCGCGGCGACGGGTGTCGGCGAAGTGCGCGTTGCCACCGTCGATGATCATGTCGCCCGGCTCCAGGAGCGGGGCGAACTCCTCGATCACCGCGTCGGTCGGGCCGCCCGCCTTCACCATGACAACCAGGCGTCGCGGTCGCTCCAGCGCCGCCACGAAGTCCTTGGCGGACTCGGCCGCGATGAAGTCGCCCTCGTGCCCGTGTTCCTTGACCAGCGCGTGTGTGCGGGAAGCGGTGCGGTTGTGCACGGCGACGGTGTAGCCGTTGCGCGCGAAGTTGCGGGCGAGATTGCTCCCCATGACCGCGAGACCCGTGACGCCGATCTGGGCTGTTGTGCTCATACGGTTGGCTCCTCAATGGATCCTGGTATCGGTGGTGCTGGTGGTCCTGATATCGGTGGTGCCGTTTCGTGCCGCCAGTATTGCCCTTCGCAACGCCTCTTTGACCATCCTGACGTGCTGTGGCGCCGATCGCACCGCTCGGCCTGACGGGCTTGATTACGCAGAGACGACCCCACCTGCCTCAACTGCTAACCGAACCTGCGTCGCTTACTCGCCAGTTGGCGCGTTGGGGCGGCTGAATGCCGCCTTGTCATGGCCTGTTCCCAGCCCTTACTTTTGCGGCTTCTGGCATATGTGAGGGGGCATCTCGATGGCCGTACGCGGTCGGCACCGCCGGTACCAGCCGAACAGGATCAACCGGGCCTCGCTGACCGTCACGGCAGGTGGCGCCGGCATGGCGATCCCGCTCATAGGCACCGGCGTGGCGGACGCCGCCGACGTGAGCACATGGAACAAGGTCGCGGCCTGCGAGTCCACCAACAACTGGAGCATCAACACAGGCAACGGCTATTACGGTGGGCTGCAGTTCACCCAGTCGACCTGGGAGGCGTACGGCGGCACGGCCTACGCGGCCCGCGCCGATCTGGCCACCAGGGACCAGCAGATCGCCGTCGCCGAGAAGGTCCTCAAGGGGCAGGGCCCCGGCGCCTGGCCGGTGTGCTCGGTGCGCGCGGGCCTCACCCGCGGTGGCGACACACCGGACATCAGCCCCCAGGGTGCCTCGGCCCCGGCTGCCAAGCCGAAGCGCACGATCCGCGACGTCACCCCGCAGACCACGCCCCAGTCCCAGGCGGGCACGGCGGAGATGTACACCGTCGTACGCGGCGACACGCTCTCCGAGATCGCCGACTCGCGCAAGGTACGGGGCGGCTGGCAGAAGCTGTACCAGGCCAACCGCAAGACCATCGGCACCGATCCGGATCTGATCGTTCCGGGCCAGCACCTGAACCTGCGGTCGAAGGCGCACGGCGGAGACTCCTCGACGCAAGAAGCCTCATCCGGCCATCGAAAGGCCACCGAGGACGAGAAGCCGGCGAAGAAGCGGGAAGAGCAGAAGGGGACGTCGGCCTCCCTCGTCGCCCCCGTCAACGCCTCGACGGGTACGCCCTACCGCGCCGCGGGCTCCTCCTGGTCGAAGGGCTACCACACCGGCCTCGACTTCCCCGTGGCCACCGGCACCACCGTGAAGTCGGTGGCGGCGGGCGAGGTCGTCAGCTCCGGCTGGGGCGGCTCGTTCGGCTACCAGGTGGTCATCCGGCACGCCGACGGCCGCTACACGCAGTACGCCCATCTGTCGGCCATCTCCGTGAAGTCCGGGCAGAACGTGAGCGCCGGCCAGCGGATCGGCCGCTCCGGGTCCACGGGCAACAGTACGGGCCCACATCTGCACTTCGAGGTGCGGACGGGGCCCGGGTTCGGCAGCGACATCGATCCGGTCGGCTATCTCAGGGCCGGCGGGGTCCGGGTCTGATCCCGTCCCGCCGTCGGCTCGGCGTACGCCGGCCGTCCTGCCGCCGGCCGGTCCTGCCCACGGGTGCAACGGACCGGCTGGCTGCCGACGATCAGGATTTGACCCGGGTGCGGTGCCGGTCGAGCAGCGGCACCGGCACATACGGGCCGCCGTAGAAGGGGCCGTAGGAGTGCGGCGGGTCGTCGGACCGGCCCGGTCCGTCGTACGCCTCCTCCTGCGGCACCAGCGCGGGGGCCGGGATGAGTACCTCCCGGATCGCCCCGACACCCCCGACGTCCCCGAGGACCGCCGGGGCGACGGGCTTCTCGGGCAGCGCCGTGGCCAGCAGCTCCTCGGCGGGGTCCTGACCGGCCGGGACACCGGCCGTCACCCTGTCGGCCCCGGCCGGAGCCGTCGCGTCCACCGGCTCGGGCCGCGTGCTCGCGATCCGCTCCGTGGTCAGCAGGATCAGGCCACCCGCCGCGACGACACCGCAGCCGAGCGCCAGGACGGTACCGGTCGTGCCGTAGCGGAACGTCTCGCCGAACATCGTGAGGCCCACCGCGGCCGCCACCACCGGGTTCACCACGGTGAGCGTGGCGAGCGGGGCGGCGAGTCCGGCGCCCCGGTACGAGGCCTGCGACAGCAGCATCCCGGCCGTCGCGAGGACGCCTATCACCGCGAGCATCGGCACATCGGCGAGGGAGACCCCGCCCGTCCAGTCCACCGCGACCGTCTTCGTGAACACCGACGACATACCGAAGGCGACACCTGATGCGACAGCGAGGAGAATGCTGCGGACCGCTGGGTTCCGGTGCGCCGCGCGCGCCGCCACCATCAGCGCCACCACCGCGCCTCCGGTGGCCAGGGCCAACGCCACGCGCTGGGTGCTGTCCAGGGACTGCGCGTCCGACGCGCCGACCAGCGACAGCAGGCCCGCCAGACCGACCGTGGCCATGATCGCGCCCCGCCACGCCGTCGCCCCGGCCCTGCGGTCCACGAAGAGCGCGGCCATCGGCAGCGCGCACACGATGGTCAGCGCGCCCAGCGGCTGCACCAGGCTCAGCGGGCCGTAGGCCAGCGCGACCACGTGCAGCAGTCCACCGAGGCCGTTCAGCACGACGGCCGCCCACCAACCCGGCCTCCGCATCGGTGCGTAGGGCTTGTCGGGGGAGGACACCGCGACCTGCTCCTGCACGATCGCCCCGCCCGCGTACGCGACGGCGGAGACGAACGACAGCAGCACGGACAACGCGAGGGCGCTCATGAGCTGCTCCTCTGCGAGCGGCGGGGGCCCTTGGCCCGGCGCGGCGAACGGTCGGCTTCCATGGTTACAACGATGCCTCGCGAACACGCCCGCGTCGTCGTCCCTGAGCACTCATTGGGTCCTACTGCCGTTGGAGTAGGACCGGCCGTCCGTCATCCCAAAGGTGGGTGACACCGTACGCCGCCCTGCGGGTGAAGCCCCCTAGGGGCCTTGGTACTACTGCTGTTCGTGGCTCTCGACCCCGACCTCACCGCGCTCCGCGCCCTCGGCGGCTTCTTCGTACTACGCACGGGAGAACCGCCGGACGGCCGGCTGCCCACCCTCGCCCACGCGTACACGGCACGGCCCGCCGGGGAAAGCGGGGGCCATGACGAGGTTTACGCGGATCCCGTAATTTTTCGTGCCCGGAAGGTCGCGGACAGTATGCGGGCGCCGGAGCGGCGCGTCGCCGTCTCCATCGCGCACCAGGGACTCGTGGCCCGGCTGTGGGCCGTCGCCCTCGGATCCGCCGCCCTGTACGACCACGTGCCCGACCTCTCTCCAGGACTGCTGCGCTGGGATCCGGACGGCGGCGCCCCCGACGAACTGTGGCTGACCGAGGTACGCGCCCTGCCCGCCGAGGCGATCGGCGAGGTCGTCCTGGAGGGCCACCTGGTCCCGCTGGCGGGCGTCCTGCACGAGCGGCTGCGCATGTCGGAGCGGCTGCTGTGGGGCAACGCGGGCTCCGCGCTCATGGGCGCCGTGCGCCAGCTCGACCGCTGGGGGCGTACCCACGGGCGCACGGACCTGGGGGACAGGGCCCGTGGGCTGGCCGCGGACCTCTTCGCGCACCCCGCCCTGTCGGACACCCTCGACCCCGCCACCCTGCGGCGCCGCAGCTGCTGCCTCTACTACCGGGTGCCCCGCGGCGGCCTGTGCGGCGACTGCTGCTTCGACCACCCGCCCCACTTCGACCAGCCGCCCCACTCCGAGCACCCGCCCCACCACTGAACGAGAGCCCGGGCCGGGGGCCTTCCGGAAATTGCGGTCTTCCCCCCACCGGCACATCTGGGTGACCATGTGGGAAGCAACCGCTGAGACAGGGGGTTCCGGGTGCGAGTCGGCCTGCTGACCCGGGAGTACCCGCCGGACGTGTACGGCGGGGCAGGAGTTCATGTCGAGTTCCTGGCCCGGGAGTTGAGGTCGCTCACCGACCTGGACGTGCACTGCTGGGGCGAGGGCGCCGCGGGCGGGGTCGTCCGCCACCGCCCCTGGCCCACGCTCGACGGCGCCAACGACGCGCTGCGCACCTTCTCCGTGGACCTGTCCATCGCGGCCGCGCTCGAAGGCCGCGAACTCGTCCACTCGCACACCTGGTACGCCAACCTCGCCGGCCACCTCGGCAAGCTGCTGTACGGCATCCCGCACGTGATGACCGCCCACTCACTGGAGCCGCTGCGCCCCTGGAAGGCCGAGCAGCTCGGCGGCGGGTACGCGCTGTCCAGCTGGGCCGAGCGCACCGCCGTCGAGGCCGCCGACGCCGTCATCGCCGTGTCCGGCGCCATGCGCGAGGACATCCTCAGCTGCTACCCGACGCTCGACCCCGACCGGGTGCGCGTCGTGCACAACGGCATCGACACCACCCTCTACCAGCCCGACCACGGCACCGACGTCCTCGACCGGTACGGCCTCGACACCGGCCGCCCCTACGTCCTGTTCGTCGGCCGGATCACCCGCCAGAAGGGCGTGCCCCACCTCCTGCGCGCCGTACGGGACATCGACCCCGCCGCGCAGGTGGTGCTGTGCGCGGGCGCCCCGGACACCCCGGAGATCGACCAGGAGTTCCGCGCCCTCTTCCAGGAACTCAAGTCCGTGCGCGAGGGCGTGCACTGGATCCCGCAGATGCTGCCGCGCGCGGAGGTCATCCAACTCCTCACCCGTGCCGCCGTGTTCGTCTGCCCCTCGGTGTACGAACCGCTGGGCATCGTCAACCTGGAGGCGATGGCGTGCGGGACACCCGTGGTCGCCTCCCGCGTCGGGGGCATCCCCGAGGTCGTCGAGGACGGTGTGACCGGGCTGCTCGTGCCGACGGGGGAGGACTTCGAGGAGCAGCTCGCGCGTGCCCTCGACACGATGATCGCCGACCCGGTGACCGCCGCGCGCATGGGCGCGGCGGGACGGGACCGCGCGGTACGGGAGTTCGGCTGGGACACCGTGGCCCGGCGCACTGTTCATCTGTACGAGGAAGTCCTCAAACAGGGGTAACAGGGGCAGGCAGCGGGCAGGGCAGAGCACAGCGGCACAACGGGCGTAGAGGGGCGGCGGCATGCGACGCGGTGGACCTTCGGTACTGGGAATCGTACTGGCGGGTGGCGAGGGCAAGCGGCTGATGCCCCTGACCGCCGACCGCGCGAAACCCGCGGTGACCTTCGGCGGCACGTACCGCCTCGTCGACTTCGTACTCTCCAACCTCGTCAACGCGGACATCCTGCGGATCTGCGTCCTGACGCAGTACAAGTCGCACTCGCTGGACCGCCACATCACCACGACCTGGCGGATGTCGAGCCTGCTCGGCAACTACGTCACGCCGGTCCCGGCGCAGCAGCGGCTCGGTCCGCGCTGGTACCTCGGCAGCGCGGACGCCATCCTGCAGTCGCTGAACCTGGTGTACGACGAACAGCCCGACTACGTCGCGGTGTTCGGCGCCGACCACGTCTACCGCATGGACCCGCGGCAGATGCTGCAGCAGCACATCGAGGGCGGGGCGGGCGTCACGGTCGCGGGGATACGGGTGCCGCGTGCCGAGTCGTCGTCGTTCGGCGTGATCACCCCCGGCTCGGACGGGCAGATCGTCGAGCGCTTCCTGGAGAAGCCCGCCGACCCGCCGGGCCTGGCGGACGACCCCGAGTGCGTGTTCGCCTCGATGGGCAACTACATCTTCACCACCAAGGCCCTGGTGGAGGCGCTCCAGCGGGACGCCGAGGACGAGGACTCCGTCCACGACATGGGCGGATCGATCCTGCCCCAGCTCACCGATCGCGGCGAGGCCCAGCTGTACGACTTCAGCGCCAACCACGTGCCCGGCGAGACCAACCGCGACCGGGGCTACTGGCGCGACGTCGGCACCCTGGACGCGTACTACGACGCGCACATGGACCTCATCGCCGAGCGCCCCACCTTCAACCTCTACAACCGCAGCTGGCCCATCTACACGCACTCGGGCCAGCTCTCCCCGGCCCGCTTCAACGCGGGCGGCATGGCCAGCGAGTCGATCATCAGCGCCGGCTGCCTGATCCGGGGGCAGGTGACGAGGTCCGTGCTCTCACCCGGTGTCGTGGTCGACCCAGGCGCCGTCGTCCAGGGCTCGGTGCTGCACGACAACGTCCACATCGGGCGGGGCGCGGTCGTACGCGGCGCCGTCCTCGACAAGGGGGTCGAGGTGCCGCCGGGCGCGACGATCGGCGTCAATCCCGAGCGGGACGCCGAGCTGTACACGGTCTCCAAGGGCGGGGTGATCGCGCTGGGCAAGGGGCAGCGGGTCCCGTAGCAGCGGTCGGGATGGCCCGGGCGAATCGGGGCGATCATGACATGTGCAGACATTTCACCCCATGATGGGTATTTTCTTCTTATGGGTACCTTATGGGTACCTGGAGGGTTGAAAGAGTGCCGTGAGCCCCAGGAGGTGATGGGAGTGACGACCACTCCCCGGTCGGCGATGGAAACCCATCCCGACATCCTCGAAATGCGAAGTCGTCAGGAGAAGGCGGAGCGCGCCACGACCAGTGTGGCCGGGCAGGCCATCGAGACGCTGGCCCTGCTCACCGGCGTGTACCTCGCCATCTCTCCCTGGGTCGTCGGGTTCAACAACTTCACGACCCTGACCGTCAACAACCTGATAGTAGGTATCGCCTACGCGCTGCTCATGAGCGGCGGCTTCGGCCGGGCTTACGAGCGGACGCACGGCATGGCGTGGGCCGGCTGTGCGCTGGGCGTGTGGACGATCATTTGCCAGTGGGCGATCTCCGGGAACGTCGACACCACGAAGACCATAGTCAACAACGTCCTCGTGGGCGTGATCGCTCTCGTGCTGGGAATCGCCGCCACCATCGTCGCGATGGTCAGCGCGCGCAGTTCGCGCGGTCAGCAGGCCGCACCGTACGAGAACCGGCGGACCGCACCGTACGAAGGGGGCTCCGGTTCCTGAGATCCAGCGACAGTCCATGCTCTGAGGTGAGTGCCCGGCGCGACACAGAGGTCGGCGCGGGACGCGGCGCAGCACGGCCGCGTTCCGCGCCGATTTTCGTTCCACCGGTCGACGTGAAATCCCGGCCACGCGTCCCGGTCCAGACCTGGACGGCAAGCGGAATCCGTGTTGTCATGCCAACTGCCGTTCGTGACAACGTTGTACCGCTGAGAACTGAACAACGAACTGGCACCGAACTGAGCAACGAGCCGCCACCCATCCTCACCCCAAGGGGGATCCGTGCGCATCAGACGACTCAGAGACCGACTCGCGTTACCGCTGGTGTTACTTCTCGCGGTCGCCCTCGGGATCACGGGACTCACCGCCGTGCCGACCGCGACCGCCGCCGCGGACGACGACCCCGACGAGGTCCGCGGCCTGAAGGGCGAGTACTACACGCAGTCCGCACCGGGCGTCTTCGACTTCCACGAGCTGAAGGCCACCCGCTTCGAGCCGAACCTCGACATCGACAACCTGGAGCCGCGCCTGGCCGCCTCCACCGGCCGGTCGGACGACGTCAGCGTCCGCTGGACCGGGAAGATCGTGCCGGAGAAGACCGGAGCCCACACCTTCTCGATCACCGCCGACAACGGCTTCAGGCTCTGGATCGACGGAAGGATCGCCATCGACCACTGGGTCGACGACTGGGACCGTGAACAGAGCGCGGAGCCCGTCGAGTTGACCGCGGGCAAGGCCTACGACATCAAGGTCGAGTACTTCGAGCACTACGGTGGCTCCAACTTCCACCTGCGCTGGACCCAGCCGGGCGCCGGCAAGCAGCCCGTCCCGCAGTCCGCGTTCCGCCTGCCCGACGGCTTCGACTACGACGGCGCCGTCGCGGCCACGGTCCAGGGCGACGGCCGCACACTGAAGCTGGACTTCGCACAGGACCTCGCCGCGCCCCCCGCCGGCCTCACCGAGCACCTCACCGCGGTGATCGGCGGCGCCGAGTGGCCCCTGGGCGCCGCCAGGCCGGATCCCGCCGACCCGAAGGCCCTGCTAGTGGCCCTGAAACAACCTGTCGTCGGCAACAAGACCGGCACCGCACGCGGCGCCACCGACCTCCACTACGACGGCCGGGGCGGCCTCACGGGTGTCGACGGCAACGTTGTCAGGGAGTTCTGGAGCAGCGGCCCCAACCGCTCCACGTACGAACTGCGCACCCGCTGGGCCGACGAGGTGGGACCGGACAACGCCCTCCCGGAGTACCCCCGGCCCCAGCTCACGCGCGAGGACTGGCGGAACCTCAACGGGCGGTGGCAGTTCGCGGCGGCCGAAGCGGGTGAGCGACCGCCCGTCGGCAAGACCCTCAAGGAGCGCATCCTCGTCCCGTACCCGGTGGAGTCCCAGCTCTCCGGGGTCCAGCGGCACGAGGACCGCATGTGGTATCGCCGCACCTTCACGGTTCCCCGCGACTGGCGCATCGGCTCCGGCAAGCGGCTGCGGCTCAATTTCGGGGCTGTGGACTGGCGGAGCGAGGTCCTTGTCAACGGCACCAGGGTCGCCGCGCACGAGGGCGGCTACGACAAGTTCAGCGCCGACATCACCGACGCGCTGAAGCCCGGCCGCACCCAGGAACTCATCGTCGGTGTGTACGACCCGACCGACGCCGCGAACGGGGAGAACCCGCCGCTGGGCAAGCAGCGCCTGGACCCGAGCGGCATCTGGTACACGCCGTCGTCCGGCATCTGGCAGACGGTGTGGATGGAGCCGGTCGCACCCGACCACGTCGACTCCCTCAAGCTGATCCCGGACGCCGAGACAGGCAAGCTCACCGTCGAGGCCAAGGGCGTGCGCGACGGCGTACGGATCACGGCGACGGCGTACGACCGCGGGCGCAAGGTCGCCACGGCGAGCGGACGCACCGGCAGCCCGCTGACCCTGACCGTCCGCGACCCGCACCTGTGGTCGCCCGACGACCCGTTCCTCTACGACCTGAAGGTGAGCGTGGGCGCCGACCGCGTCGGCAGCTACTTCGGGATGCGCTCCGTGTCCGTGGAGAAGGTGAACGGCAGCCCGCGCACCCTCCTCAACGGCGAGCCGGTCTTCATGATGGCCACGCTCGACCAGGGCTTCTGGCCCGACGGTCTGCACACCGCCCCGACCGACGAGGCCCTCGCGTACGACCTGAAGGCGCACAAGAAGCTCGGCTTCAACGCCGTGCGCAAGCACATCAAGGTCGAGCCGGACCGCTGGTTCTACTGGGCCGACCGGCTGGGCCTGCTCGTCTGGCAGGACATGCCCGCGATGACCGCCGGCGTGAACCCGAGCCCCGCGGCCCGCGCCGAGTACGAGCGCGAGATGAAGGAGATGATCGACGAGCACATCAGCAGCCCGTCGATCGTCATGTGGGTCACCTTCAACGAGGGCTGGGGCCAGTACGACATGGGCCGCATCGCCGAGCAGGCCAAGGCCTGGGACCCGACACGGCTGGTCAACGGCCAGTCGGGCCTCAACCTCGGAGCCGACGGCGGCACCGGCGACATCATGGACGAGCACGGCTACCCGAGCCCGGCGCTCCCGCCCCGCCCCGACGGGGAACGGGCACTCGTCAGCGGCGAGTACGGAGGTCTCGGCCTCGCGGTACCCGGGCACGCCTGGTCGGTCCAGCAGTCGTACGTCGACGTCGACCCGGCGACTTACACCGACGACTACCTCAAGAAGCTCGACGAGGTGCGCGCGCTGGTCTGCCGGGGCAGCAACGGCGCCGTCTACACCCAGATCACCGATGTCGAGGGCGAGTTGAACGGACTGCTGACCTACGACCGCGCGGTCATGAAGCCGGACGTCGGGAGGCTGAGGGCGGCGCACGAGGCCCTGATCCGCGACGCGTCCCGCGCCGCTCCGGCGGGGTGCCCGACGCCGTGACGCGCGGCGGGTGACCACGCGGCGAGTGACACGCGCTCGTTCACGGTCGGCCCGCGCCCGAACGGGTGGGGTGTGTTTGCGAGGGTGACGCCACCTGCGCCGACACCACCACAGGCGCCTCATGAGTCCCGCCCCTTTCGGAGGGGCGGGACTTAATCTGCTGTTAACTGTGTGTAGCCTGATCGTACTTGACCGTAATCGCTTGTCGGCGTTTGACTGCTGGTTTCCACACTTCGTCGACGTGAGGCAAGCCATGACTTCCGACCTGCTCGCACCACTCGACCTGGCGTTCTGGAACATCGAGTCCGCCGAGCACCCGATGCACCTCGGTGCCCTCGGGGTCTTCGCGGCCCACTCGCCCACCGCCGGCGTCCACGCGGCCGACCTGCTCGCGGCCCGCGCCGCCGCCGTGCCGGGGCTGCGCATGCGGATCCGGGACGTGTGGCGGCCGCTCGCCCCCTCCTTCCCGACCGGCTTCGGCGGTGCCGTCCGCGAGCCCACCCCGGACTTCGACCCCATGAACCACGTCAGGCTGCACGCCCCGACCGCGGACTTCCACGCGGTGGCCGGCGGCCTCATGGAGCGCCCGCTGGAGCGCGAGCGGCCACCGTGGGAGGCCCACGTGCTGCCCGGTGAGGACGGCACCGCGTTCGCCGTGCTCTTCAAGTTCCATCACGCCCTGGCCGACGGCCTGCGCGCCCTGACGCTCGCCGCCGCCGTCCTGGACCCGATGGACATGCCCGCGCCCCGCCCCCGGCCCGTAGAGCCCCCGCGCGGGCTCCTGCCCGACGTACGCCGGCTGCCGGGGCTCGTGCGCGGCGCCCTCTCCGACGTGGGCCGCGCCCTCGACATCGGCGCCTCCGTCGCCCGCTCCACCCTGGACGTACGCCCCTGCCCCGCGCTCACCTCCCGGTCCAGCGGAACCCGCCGCACCGCCGGTGTCGTGCTGGACCTCGACGAGGTGCACACCGTGCGCAAGGCGGTCGGCGGCACCGTCAACGACGTCCTGATCGCGATCGTCGCGGGCGCCCTGCGCCGCTGGCTGGACGAGCGCGGGGACGGCAGTGAGGGCGTGGCACCCCGCGCCCTGATCCCCGTCTCCAAGCGCCGCCCCCGCACCGCGCACCCACAGGGCAACCGGCTCTCCGGCTACCTGATACGGCTCCCCGTCGACGAACCGGAGCCGCTCGGCCGCCTCGCCACGGTCCGTAACGCCATGGACCGCAACAAGGACGCCGGCCCCAACCGGGGCGCGGGCGCCGTCGCGCTGCTCGCCGACCACGTGCCGCCGCTCGCCCACCGGCTCGGCGGACCGCTGGTCAGCCAGGCGGCCCGGCTCTGGTTCGACATCCTCGTCACCAGCGTGCCGCTGCCCGGCCTCGGACTGAGGCTCGGCGGGCACGCGCTCAGCGAGGTCTACCCGTTCGCGCCGCTGGCCCGCGGCCAGTCCCTGGCGGTCGCGATCTCGACCTACCGCGGCCACGTGCACTACGGGCTCGTCGCCGACGCCGAGGCCGTACCCGACCTCGACCGGTTCGCCGAGTCCGTCACCGCGGAGGTGGAGACGCTGCTCGACGCCTGCGCTCCGTGACCGGTCCCCGCGTCCCGTAACCGAGCGGGTTTGGCCACCCGGCCCGGCGCTTCGTACAATGCCGCGTTCGACAGCGAGCGCGGAAGGAGCGCCGCGACGGGTGACCAGGAAGCGACAGCGGCGATGACGGTGACAGAGGACGGCCCGGCGACCATGGACGAGGTGTCGTCGTACGGCCCCGGCATCGACCCGGAGCGGCTGGCGGTCTGCCTCGGTGTGCTGGAGGAACTCGACAAGCTGGAGGTCGACCACCCGGACGCGATCGCCGTGCGCCGGGCCACCGCGGGCATCTACCGCACGGTCAAGCAGCGCCGCCGCCAGGAGCGCAGGGCCGCCAAGACCGCGCACGACAAGGCGGTCACCGAGGCCACCGCCACCGGCTCCGCCCAGCGCATCGACGACGAGACCGAGGGTCTGCTGCCGTCGTCGCACACCGAGGAGGGCAGGGTCGCGGGGATACTCCAGCGCCCGCGCTCCTGCTACACCTGCAAGGCCCGGTTCGTCGAGGTCGACTACTTCTACCACCAGCTCTGTCCGGACTGCGCGCGCACGAACCGTGCCAAGCGCGACGCCCGCGCCGACCTCACCGGCAAGCGCGCCCTGCTCACCGGGGGCCGCGCCAAGATCGGCATGTACATCGCGCTGCGGCTGCTGCGCGACGGCGCCCACACCACGATCACCACGCGCTTCCCGAAGGACGCCATCCGCCGTTTCAAGGCCATGGACGACTCCGGCGACTGGATGCACCGCCTGGAGGTCGTCGGCATCGACCTGCGCGACCCGGCCCAGGCCGTGGCCCTCGCCGACCAGGTCGCCGAGGCGGGCCCGCTCGACATCCTCGTCAACAACGCGACCCAGACCGTACGGCGGCTGCCCTCCGCCTACGCCGCCCTGGTCGAGGGCGAGAGCGCGCCGCTGCCCGCCGGGGAACTCCCCGCCCATCACGTCATCGGTGCCTTCAACTCCGGCGCGGTCGACGGCCTGGCCGCCCTGCCTATCGGCACCAGCGGCCTCGACGCCCAGAAGGTCGCCGACCTCGCCCTGGTCGCGGGCAACGCCAGCCTCGCCCGGCACGTGGACGGCACCGCCATCGACGCGGGCGGCCTGGTCCCGGACGTGGTCGACAGCAACACCTGGGTGCAGACCATCGAGCAGATCTCCCCGGTGGAACTTCTCGAGACCCAGCTGTGCAACTACACGTCGCCGTTCATCCTGATCAGCAAGCTGCGCCAGGCGATGGCCGAGGCCGCGCGCAAGGCGTCCAGCAAGCGCGCCTACGTCGTGAACGTCTCGGCGATGGAGGGCGTCTTCGGCCGCGGCTACAAGGGCGCCGGCCACCCGAACACCAACGCCGCCAAAGCTGCCATGAACATGGTCACCCGGACCAGCGGCCAGGAGATGTTCCAGACCGACGGCATCCTCATGACCTCCGTCGACACCGGCTGGATCACCGACGAACGCCCCCACTACGACAAGCTGCGCCTCGCCGAGGCCGGCTTCCACGCCCCGCTCGACCTGGTGGACGGCGCGGCCCGGGTCTACGATCCGATTGTGCGCGGTGAGCAGGGCGAAGACCTGTACGGCGTCTTCCTGAAGGACTACGCGCCCGGGAAGTGGTGACCCGTAGCCCCTGACGCGCCTGAAGGCATCCGCCGGGGTACCCGGCCCTGGTGAGGACCGCGCCAGGAGTTGCCATGAACAATCCACGCGACATCGATCCGCGGAGCCTCGACGATCCGCGGAACGTGTATCCGACCGACGAGGAGTTCTACGCGAGCGACCGTCCGGCCAACCCCGTGCTGCCGGAGGACCGGCCCCGCGGTGGAGGCCCTACAAGCCCTGTGAAACACCCCTGGACGTGGGGCACGATCCTCCTCGTCGCCTTCGTCTTCCTGGTGATCTTCGCGGGGATCGCCCTGTTCCCGTGAGAGACGGGCGGTCGCGGTCACGACCGAGGTGGTGACTGCGACCGCAGGCGGTCGTGGACGGCGTACGTGGGAGAGCCGTACGGGGGAGAGGCGTGCGCGGGGGAGGTGCGCGTGGGAGAGGCGTACGCCGGCCTGACCCGGGTCCCACCGTCCACCAGCAGATCCGCCCCCGTGACCCACTCCGCCGCGTCCGAGGCCAGCCACACGACCGCCCTGGCTATGTCCTCGGGCGTGCCCAGGCGGCCCAGTGGAAGCCCCGCGGAGAGTTCCTCCTCCGCGCCCTCCCACACGAACCGTGCCATGTCGGTGCGCACGAGGCCGGGGGAGACGGAGTTGACCCGTACCGTCGGCGCCAGCTCGCCGGCGAGCTGCTGGGTGAGGTGCAGCAGGGCGGCCTTGCTGGTGCCGTAGGCGCCGACGTGCGGACCGACGTGGGTGGCGCCCTCGGTGCAGACGTTGACCACGGCCCCACCATGTTCGCCCATCCACGCCCGCCACGCATGCTGCACCAGCCGCAGCGGTGCCTCGACGTTGACGGCGAAGGCGTCGCGCCAGCGGTCGGGATCGACGTCCATGAGCGGCCCGTACGGCTCGTTCGTGCCCGCGTTGTTGACGACGAGGTCGATGCGGCCGAACTCGCGCAGCGCCAGCCCGGTCAGTGCCCGCAGATGCTCCGGGTCGGCCACGGACCCCGCCAGCCCGACGCCGCCGAGCCGGTCGGCCGCCCGCGCCACACCCTCCGCGTCACGCGCCGTGACGCACACACGCGCACCGGCCGCCACCAGGGCCTCGGCGACGGCCAGTCCGATCCCGCGCGAGCCCCCGGTGACGATCGCGGCCCGGCCCTGGAGTCCGTACGGTGAGGTCATCCGCGGAGCGTCTCATGACGGACCGTCAGTTCACAGACCGGCGACGAGGGTGTGCGCGCGGGCCGATGGCTGAATCGGGATCCCGTTTCCCGGCGTGACAGCGCCCGCCGTTGGTCCATCAGAGGGAATGACGGCTCCCCGACGTCAACTGCGGCGCCCTGACCGGCGGCCGTGCCGTTCCGTCGTGGGCCGGACACGGAACGACTCAAGACAGTTACCTCGTGTTTTCGGCCCCATCGAGCGCTCATCCGCTCAAATGGGTACTCTGTAGCCGACGGACAGCCTTATATGGGTTCCACCCACACCCAGTCCGTCCCGGGACAAGCCGGTCACCACGGCTGATCTCGCCACAACTCGACAGGCGCCACCGCGTCCGAACCATTTCCACACCACACCCAGCGGGCGCCCAGCGCACGGCAGTACGGTGAGCCGGCCGGTCCCGAGGGTGACCCGACACATAAGGAGTGCGCGGTGACACCGGAGAAGAGCAATCGCGATCAGCGCCCCAAGGATCGTACGGAGCGCGTGGGCCGCCGGCCCAAGAAGGACCTCGGCAGCCTCGACGTGTGGGCCAGGTCCGCCCCCATCCGTCTCGCTGGGTACGAGGAAGACCTCGCGGAGCCCCACATCCTCCCCAGCGTGGACTGATCAGGGCAGGACCATCGCGATCGCCGGCGGCACGGACGTGCCAGACTCGCGCACATGCTGATCAGAGAAGCCACGGCCGAGGACTGGCCGCGCATCTGGCCCTTCTGGCACCGCATCGTCGCCGCCGGTGAGACCTACACCTGGGATCCGGACACCTCCGAAGAAGCCGCTCGCGCCCTGTGGATGGCGCCCGCCAAGCGCGTGTACGTCGCCGAGGACGCCGCCGGAGCCGTCGTCGGCTCCGCCTACCTCACCCCCAACTACGCCGGTCCCGCGGCCTCCGTCGCCAACGCCGGCTTCATGGTGGACCCCGACCACGGAGGGCGCGGCATCGGCCGCGCCCTCGCCGAACACGTCCTGTCCGCGGCCAGGGCCGAGGGCTACCGCGCCATGGTGTTCAACGCCGTCGTCGAGACCAACCCCGCCGTGCGGCTGTGGACATCGCTCGGCTTCACCGTGCTCGGCACCGTGCCGGAGGCGTACGCGCATCCCCGGCACGGGCGGGTCGGGTTGCACGTCATGCACCGGGCCCTGTGACCCGGCGTACCGAGCGCGCCCGGCCGTCGTCTCCGGCCCGCCGGAAAACCACTGGGGGCGCGTGTCCCCGCCGTGCTTGCATGAGCCCATGGTGCCCACCGACCGTCTTCTCGCCTTCGCGGCCATGTCGTTCCTGCTGATCGTGATCCCCGGCCCCAGCGTGCTGTTCGTGATCGGGCGGGCCCTCGCCCAGGGACGCCGGGCCGCGCTCACCACCGTGGTGGGCAACACGGCGGGTGCGTACGTGCTCGTGATCGCGGTCGCGCTGGGCATCGGTTCCGTGGTGGAGCGTTCGGTGCTCGTCTTCACGGCGCTGAAGCTGGTGGGCGCCGCCTACCTGGTGTACCTCGGCGTCAAAGCATGGCGTCAACGGGGCTCGCTGCGGGCCGCGTTCGACACCGACTCCGTCCCGCACGGCAGCGGCCGCACGCTGTGGGAAGGGTTCCTGGTCGGTGTGGCCAACCCCAAGACCATCGTGTTCTTCGCCGCCGTGCTGCCTCAGTTCGTGGACCGCGCCCAAGGACATGTCGTGCTCCAGATGCTGTTCCTCGGGCTCGTCTTCAACACCATCGCGGTGACCTGCGACAGCCTGTGGGGGCTCGTCGCGGCCACCGCGCGGGACTGGTTCGCCCGCTCCCCCGAGCGGCTGTCACTGGTCGGCGGAGTGGGCGGACTGACGATGATCGGCCTCGGGGTCACGGTCGCCGCGACCGGCCGCAAGGACTAGGGAGCCTACGGCCGGTCGATCCCCGGCGTTCGGTCAGGACAAGGGTGCCGTGCGTTGCCAGGGGTGCAGCTCCTCCAACTGGCCCGCGACGGCGAGGAGGTCGGGCTCGCTGCCGGGCCGGCCCACGAGCTGGACGGCGCAGGGCGCTCCGTTCGGCAGGATGCCGAACGGCACCGACATCGCCGGCCAGCCGGTCAGGTTCCACGGTGGTGTCAGTGGCGAATAGGTGGAGTTGGCCAGCACGTTGCGCAGCCAGCCGCGCTCGTGCCAGGGCGCGGCGGCCGGACCGCGCCGGGCCAGCGTCGGAGTGAGCAGCACATCGTGCTCGGCGAAGAACGGCTCCATACGGCGGCGCAGTTGCTCACGCCGGTCGCCCTCGCGCACGCTCCGGACGAAGCGGCGGCCCACGGCCGCGTGGACCCGGGTGCGGCGGGCGAGGAGCCGGGGATCGAGGCCCTGGGCGTCCACCGACGTGCCCGCCGTCCAGTGCGCCAGCGACGTCGTGCCCAGCCAGAGCGGGTACGGAGGATCGGCGCGGCGCACCCGGTGGCCCGCACCGGACAGCACCTTCGCCGCCTCGCGCGCAGCCGTCGTGTACGGGCGGCTGACGGTGACGCCGAGCAGCGGGCTGCGGACGGACACCGCGATCCTGCGGGTCGCGGGCCCGGCCGGGCCGGCCGCGTCCGGCGCGTCCGCGAGCACCGAGAACATCAGCCGGGTGTCCTCGGCCGTGGTCGCGAGCGGCCCGTTCTCGGACATGCCGAACCAGTCGCCGTCGCTGATGCCCGCCGGGACCACGCCGGAGCCCGGCTTGAGGGTGATCAGACCGCAGTTGGCGGCGGGTATGCGCAGCGAGCCCATCCCGTCGTTGCCGAGCGCGATCGGCACCATCCCGGCGGCGACCGCCGCCGCGCTGCCGCCGGACGAGCCGCCCGCCGTGCGCGTGGTGTCCCACGGGTTGCGCGCGATGCCGTGGACGCTCTCCGACGTGCCGAAGACGCACAGCTCGGGCACGTTCGTGAGGCCCACCACCACGGCGCCCGCCGCACGCAGCCGGGCCACCGTGACATGGTCCTCCCGGGCCGGTGTGTCCGGCGTCGCCGCGCTGCCGACGCGCGTCGACTCGCCCCGTACGGCGAGGTTGTCCTTGACGGCCACGGGCACGCCCGCGAGGGGAAGATCGGCCAGATCGGCGCGGTCCGCCACCTCGTCCGCCTCGGCCAGGGCCGCCTGTGCCCGGACCGTGCGGAACGCCCCGACGCGGGCGTCCAGCAGCTCGATCCGGGCGAGGTGCTCCGCCACCACCTCACGGGGCGTGATCCGCTTCTCGCGTACGGCGGCGGCGATCTCGGCGGCGGTACGGCCGACCCAGCTGGTCACGGGCGCTCCCTGTGCGTGAGACATGGACGTACTCGCCAGTAGCCGACGTGTACGAGGAGCACTGTGCCCTGCCGGAGGCGCTACGTCGAGAGTCTGTTCCTCGATCGTCAGTGCGACATCCGATGATTTTGTCCCCTTCTGTCGATGTGCGGTGCAACTGCCGTGCACGCCCGCACCGTTGACAACGAGGGCCTCGCCCTCCAAGGATCAGTCATCCGATGACTGCGAACTGCCTGTGAGGTGGCGCCAAATGGCGTGGTCCAGAGTGGTCGGTGCCGTGGCGGGGCTGGTGCTGCTCGCGGCGCCCGTTCCGGCCGTGGCCCAGACGCAGAAGGCGGGGCCGCCACCCGTCACGGTGCCCGCACTGTCCAACTGGGTGCCCGGAGAGGGGAGCTACGCGTTCACGCGCGGTACCCGCGTCATCGCCCTCGACCGGGAGTCGCGCGAGGTCGCGGACACCCTCGCCGACGATCTGCGTGCGGCGGGCCGCGGTGCCGTCCCCGTCGTCCGGGACGTCGCGCCACGCACCGGGGACATCGTTGTCGACGTCGACCCCTCGGCGGCGCGTCTGGGAGCCGAGGGGTACGAACTCCGCGCCGGCTCCCGCCTGTTCATCACCGGCAGGACGGACACCGGTGCCTTCTACGGCACCCGGACCCTGCTCCAGCTCCTCGCCCAAGGTGACCGCGTGCCCGCCGGACGCACCGTGGACGTGCCCGAGTACAAGGAACGCGGCGTCGGCGTCTGCGCCTGCTACATCCACATCTCCACCGAGTGGCTGGAGAACCTGGTGCGCGACATGGCGTACCAGAAGCTCAACCAGCTCCTGCTCGAACTCAAGGTGAAGAGCGACGCCCATCCCGAGGCCAACACCTGGGGCTACTACACCAAGGACGAGATCCGCCGCCTCGTCGCCCTCGGCGAGAAGTACCACGTGGAGATCATCCCGGAGATCAACTCCCCGGGCCACATGGACCCCTGGATCGAGAACCGCCCCGACCTGCAACTCACCGACTCCGACGGCGTCAGGCAGCCCTCCCGCCTCGACGTCACCCAGCAGGCCGCCTTCGACTACTACACGAGCCTGATCGACGAGTACGCCCAGGTCTTCCCGGCCACCTCCTGGCACATGGGCGCCGACGAGTACATGCTCGGCTCCGACTTCGCCAAGTACCCGCAGGTCCTCGCCTACGCGCGCCAGAAGTACGGTGCCAACGCCACCCCGCAGGACGCCTTCATCGACTTCGTCAACCGCGTCCACGCGTACGCGGCGGCCAAGGGCAAGAAGCTCCGCATCTGGAACGACGGGCTCACCGGCGCCAACACCGTGCCGGTCACGGCGGGCACGACCATCGAGCACTGGCTGAACGTGGCGGTGAAACCGAGCGAGCTGATCGCGCGGGGCTACCCGCTGATGAACGCCTCGTACTCCCTCTACCTGGTGCGCGGCGGCTTCCACTCGGACACCAAGGGCCTGTACGACCAGAGCTGGGACCCGCGCGGCTTCGAGGGCGAGAAGCTCACCTCGCGCACCGGGGTCACCGGGGCGAAGATCAGCCTGTGGCCGGACAACGGACGCGGCGAGACCGAGAACGAGGTCGCCGTCTCCCTCGACCCGGCCCTCAGGCACATCGCCCAGGCCACCTGGGGATCGCCCCACCCGGACGCCACGTACGCCGGATTCACGGCCCGCGCGCGAGCCGTGGGCCACGCCCCCGGATGGCGTGACCTGACCCGCGTGCCCCTCGCCGACGGGACGTACGGCTTCCGCAGCGGCGGCGTGACGCGCGATCTCCAGGTCGCACGCACCCCCGACGGCTACGTGACCCTGAAGTCCGCCACGAACGGCAGGTGCCTCGAGACGCGCAGTGGCAGGCTCACCCTCAACGTGCCGCTGGAACCAGGGAGCGCCGTCACCGAGGAGACCTGCGCCGCCTCGAACACCCTGCAGCGCTGGGTGCCCGTGCCCGCCCCCGGAGGCTACGAACTCGTCAACGCGATCACCCGCATGGCCGTGCACGTCACGGACGACGGGGGCCTCGTCCAGTACCCGCCGGACCAGCGCACGCCCGCCGTGTGGCAGGTGACGGCCCGCTGAGAGGGGCCGGCGCCCAGCACATGTCCCAGGACTACGATCACGCGCATGGATGCCTTGTATCCCCGTCTGCTCGTGGAGGACTTCGACACCGCCGCCCGCTTCTGGACGGCAGCGCTCCGGGACCTCCTGGGCATCGAACCCGCCAACGTGGTGCCCGCGGCGGGCTACGCCAGCTGGGACCTGGCCGGTGAGACGGTCCTCGCCCTGTTCTCACGCGAGGCCCTCGCCCAGGCCGCCGGCACGGACGGCCTGCCGTCGGCCGTACCCGCCCGGGACTCGACGATGCTGGTCCTGCGCGTCGACGACGTCGCCGACGCGGCGAACTCCCTGAGCAGGCACGGCGCGTCCGTCCTCGCCGGGGCCCAGGACCGCCCCGACTGGGGCCCCAACCTGCGTACCGCGCATGTGCGTTCACCGGAAGGAACGCTCGTGGAGCTGCAGTCCTATTAGTGCCCACCTGCCGTGTCGTGCACCATGGCGCGGTGATGAAACGGAACACGACACCGGCTTTCCCGTCGAGAGGCGGCGCGACAGGGCTGTCCCCGTATCAGGAGGAGCTGCGGGACCGGATGCTCGCCGCCCCCGTCATGCCGGCACCCGATCCCTGGCGGCCGGTCTTCGAGCCCTGTGTCCCCGTCGGCGGCCTGCTCGGCATCGGCTTCGCGGCGCACCCCGAGATCGGTCAGGACCTGGTGATGGTCGTCTCGACCGAGGGACACGGGCTCTTCGACGCGGTCACCGGGGAAAAGGTCGCGCGTGACCGGGATCCCGACTTCGAGGACGGCACGGCGGACGAAGCGCGCGACCTCTCGTGCCCCGGTCTGGGGCCGGTCGCCGGCACCCAGGTGCCCATCGCCGGGATCTACGGCGGTGGCCTGCACCACACGACCGGCGACGGCTGGGGGTTGGACGTCGTCAGCCCCGCCTGGCCGAACGACCGCGTGCTGTTGTCCAAAGGCAGCGGGCTGCCCCACCCCGGTCCGCACGGCGAGCGATGGTGGCATATCTTCCACTCGTACTACTCGGAGCTGCGAGCGGTCGGTTTCTCCCCCTCGGGGCATACTCTCGCCGTCGCGACGAGCAGCGACCTGACCCTGTGGAGCCGCAGCACCTGACCCGCGGGTCACCGTTTCGGCGACATCGAACTTCCGCGCGACCTCAAGGGGGGACCCATTGGCCTCGGCTCAGGAAGGCACGTCGGTGAGCGACACCGAGGTGCCGTGGAACGCGTCGGTGCTGATCGTGAACGACGCGGGTGAGTATCTCCTGCACCTGAGGGACCACATCCCCGGCATCTGGGAGCCCGGGGCGTGGTCCCTCCTCGGTGGCGGCCGCACACCCGGCGACCGGTCGCTGGAGGAGACGGCCCGTCGGGAGCTGATGGAGGAAGCGGGCCTGGACCTGCCGGTCCTCGAACCCTTCCAGGTGGAGCACGCGACGGGTGCCGACGGCCTGACCGTTTCCATCCAGGTCTTCGCGGGCCGCTGGAACGGCGACCCCGACGCGCTGCGGCTCACCGAAGGGGTCATGCTGCGCTGGTTCGCGCCGGAGATCATGCCCCGGCTGCGGATGAGCCCGTCGACCCTCGATCTGGTGCGTCGCCATGTCGCGCAGCGGTCCGGCGCGCAGGCCACCACGGATCGCGGGACCGTCCCCAACGTCATCGGAGTGCACCTCTACCTGGAGAACGAGCACGGCGCGGTCCTGCTCGGTCTGCGCCACCCCGACTGTGCGTACGCCGGCAGGACGTGGCACTTCCTCGCCGGGCACTGCGAACGGGAGAGCGCGATCACCGGTGTCGTCCGGGAGGCCCGCGAAGAAGGCGGGCTGCTGATCCGGCCCGAGGACGTCGAGCTGGTCCACGTCGTCCACATGAGCAACGGGCCGGGGAGACAACCGCGTATGCAGATGATCTTCCGGGCACGCTCGTGGGAGGGCGAGCCGGAGGTGCGGGAACCGGACAAGTGCCTGGCGTGGAGGTGGTGGGATCCGCGCGACCTCCCCGACAACGTCGTGCCGTACACCCGCACGGCGATCGAGGGAATCCGAGCGGGCCGCCTCTACACCGAGATGGGCTGGGTTTGAGCGCCGAACCGGCGGACCGGGGCGACTCGGCGTGTCATTCCCTGAGTTGCGTGCGTAGCCACTGCTCCACCTCGCCCACGTGTGCGGCTGCGGCCGCTCGTGCCGCCTCCGGGTCGTGGGCGAGGAGGGCGCGGTGGATGGCGGCGTGCTCGCGGCGGGTGCGGGCGAAGGCGCCTTCCTCCTGGTAGCCGCGCCAGACGCGGGCGCGGAAGGTGCGGGAGGACAGGCCCTCCAGGATCGCGGCCATCGTCTCGTTGCCCGCGGCGGCCGCGATCTCGCGGTGGAAGGCGAGGTCGTGGGCGAGGATCTCCTCGGGGTCGTCCGTGGCGTTCATCGCGGTCAGATGCTTCTCGACCTCCGCGAGCTGGTCCTCGGTGATGCGGGCGGCGGCCAGCGCGGTCGCCGTCGACTCCAGGATGCGGCGTACTTCGAGCAGTTCGACCAGACGGGGTCCGCGGGAGAGGTCGGCGACCACACCGAAGGTCTCCAGCAGGTCCCCGGCCTCCAGCTGGGTGACGTAGATGCCCGAGCCGTGGCGCGCCTCCAGTACCCCGAGGACCGTGAGCGCCCGGATCGCCTCGCGCATCGAGCTGCGCGAGATGCCCAGCTGGACCGCGAGGTCGCGCTCGGTGGGCAACCGCTGGCCCGGCTCCAGGCGCCCCTCGGCGATCATCGCCTTGATGCGCTCGATGGCGCGCTGCGTCACCGTGCCCTTCTGCGGAGCGGCCTCGCTCTGGGTCTCGTCCACGCCACTCCTCCTGTTGTCCGTGCGCGGAAGTCTAACCAGCCAGGTGGTCGGACCACTAGCGCCGAATAGCGGGGAAAATTGGCGTAGGAGGGTGTTGTGGAGGGGAAGTGGTCTGATAAATATGCGTGGCACTTGCTCATGACTGCGTTATCCATGCTCGCTTGAACCACGCTCGACGAGGAGCTGACAGATGGCCGGCACAAACCCACGGAACGGGCAGACTGGGGCACGGAGGATGCGCGCGGTGGTCGCCGCCTCCTGTGCCGCCCTCGTGCTCGCGGCGTGCGGCAGCACCAAGGACGACAACGCCTCCTCCGCCGGGGAGGGCGGCGGCGACGGAAAGGTCGGGGTGATCCTGCCCCTGCTGACCTCGCCGTTCTGGCAGTCGTACAACGACTACGTGCCCAAGATGGCCAAGTCCGAGGGCGTCGACGCCCTCAAGACGGTCAACTCCAACAGCGACCCGTCCCAGCAGATCACGGACATCAACAACTCCCTCAACCAGGGGGTCAAGGGCCTCGTCGTCGCGCCCCTCGACAGCGCCGCGATCGTCGCCGGACTCGACCAGGCCGATCGCAAGGGCGTGCCCGTCGTCGCGGTGGACGTGGCACCGGACAAGGGCAAGGTCGCCATGGTCGTCCGCGCGGACAACGTGGCGTACGGCGAGAAGGCCTGCGAGTACCTCGGCAAGCAGATACCCAGCGGCAAGGTCGTGCAGATCATGGGCGACCTGGCCTCGGTCAACGGCCGTGACCGCTCCGAGGCGTTCCGGGCCTGCGTCAAGAAGAACTACCCCAAGCTGAAGGTGCTGGAGATCCCCGCCAAGTGGGAGTCCGACACCGCCGCCTCCAAGCTGGACACCCTCCTCAACGCCAACCCCGACATCAAGGGCATCTACATGCAGGCGGGCGGCGTCTACCTCGCGCCCACCCTGCAGACCCTGAAGTCCAAGGGCATGCTGAAGGAGGCCGGCCAGAAGGGCCACATCACCATCGTCTCCAACGACGGCATCCCGCAGGAGTTCGACGCCATCCGCAAGGGCCAGATCGACGCGACCGTCTCGCAGCCCGCTGACGCCTACGCCAAGTACGGCATGTACTACATCAAGGCGGCGATGGAGGGGAAGACGTTCAAGCCCGGGCCCACCGACCACGACTCCACGATCGTCAAGCTGCCCAGCGGCATCCTGGAGGACCAGCTGCCCGCCCCGCTGGTGACCAAGGACAACGTCGACGACCCCAAGCTCTGGGGCAACACGGTCAAATGAGCGCTGCCACCGCCACCCCCCTGGTAGAGGCCACGGGCATCGTCAAGCACTACGGCCCCACCGTCGCCCTGGAGGACGGCCGGCTGACCGTCCTGCCCGGCGAGTCCCACGCCCTCGTCGGCCGCAACGGCGCGGGCAAGTCCACCCTCGTCACCGTCCTCACCGGACTCCAGGCCCCCGACGCGGGCACCGTCCGCTTCGACGGTGAGCCGGCACCGCCGCTCGGCGACCGCGCCGCCTGGCGGAGCAAGGTCGCCTGCGTCTACCAACGGCCCACCGTCGTCCCCGAACTGACGGTCGCGGAGAACCTCTTCCTCAACCGCCAGCCCGACAGCCGGCGCGGCTTCTTCAGCTGGCGCAGGCTCCACGCGGCGGCCACCGAGGTCCTCGACACCTGGGACGTGCGCGTCGACCCCGACGCCCGCACCGCCGACCTCAAGGTCGAGGACCGGCAGATGGTGGAGATCGCCCGGGCCCTGAGCCAGGGAGCCCGCTTCATCGTCCTCGACGAACCCACCGCCCAGCTCGACAACCGCGAGATCGAGCGCCTCTTCGACCGGATGCGCGCTCTCCAGGAGTCCGGCGTCACCTTCCTGTTCATCTCCCACCACCTCCAGGAGGTGTACGAGGTCTGCCAGACGGTGACCGTGCTGCGTGACGCCCGCTGGATCACCACCGCACCCGTGGCCGAACTCCCGCGCGCGGCGCTGGTGGAGGCAATGGCGGGGGAGGTGGTCGCCGAACGGCAGGCGGCCGCGGCGGAGGCCGTCGTCGAACAGGACGGCGTCGACGCACCCGTCGTCCTGGACGTGCGCGACCTGACCTCCGACGCGTACGAGGACATCGCCCTGACCGTCCGCCGTGGTGAGGTCGTCGGACTCGCCGGTTCCAGCGGCAGCGGCAAGATCTCACTCGCCGAGACCTTCGCCGGACTGCACACACCGACGTCCGGAACCGCCCTGCTGGACGGGACTCCGCTCCCGTTCGGCGACGTCCGGGCGGCCATGAAGGCCGGCGTCGGCTGCGTACCCCGCGACCGGCACGTCCAGGGGCTCGTCTTCGGCATGACCATCGGGGACAACGCCACGATGAGTGTCCTGGACCGGCTCGGCCGGTACGGGCTCGTCGGCACCGCCGCCAAACGGGGCATGGCCACCGAGCTGATCGACCGCCTCGACATCCACACCGAGGGCCCCGATCAGCCCGTCTCGGACCTCTCCGGCGGCAACGCCCAGAAGGTGGTGATGGCCCGCGCCCTCGCCTCCGACCCACGGCTGCTCGTCCTCATCAACCCCACGGCGGGCGTCGACGTGAAATCCAAGGAGTCCCTGCTGTCCCGTGTGGACAACGCCCGCGAGGACGGCACCGCCGTCCTGGTCGTCTCCGACGAACTCGACGACCTGCGCCGCTGCGACCGCGTCCTCGTCCTCTTCCACGGCCGGGTCGTCGCCGAGCACCGGGCCGGCTGGCACGACCACGAGCTGATCGCCTCCATCGAAGGAGTGGACCATGGCTGACACGAAGGCCCCGTCGGCCTCGACCTCCACCCCCGTCAAGGTGCCCGACCCCCGGGCGGCCAGGGCCGTACTGCTGCGCCGCGCCCGCGAACTCGCCCTCGTCCCGGCCCTGCTGCTGCTCATGGTGTTCGGCGCGTTCGTCAACGACTCGTTCCTCACCGAACGCAACATCGTCTCCATCCTGGGCGCGTCCGCGGCCCTCGCGATGGTGGTGCTGGCCGAGTCGCTCGTGCTGATCACCGGCAAGTTCGACCTGTCGCTGGAGTCGGTCGTCGGTATCGCCCCCGCCGTGGGCGCCCTGCTCGTGCTGCCCGCCGCGCAGTCGGGCTGGGGCACCGAACTCCCGGCGGCCCTGGCGCTGCTCGCGATCCTCGTCGTGGGCGCCGCCATCGGCGCGTTCAACGGCGTCCTCGTGGTGAAGTTCAAGCTCAACGCGTTCATCGTCACCCTCGCGATGCTGATCGTGCTGCGCGGACTGCTGGTCGGCGCGACCAAGGGCAAGACGCTGTTCGGCATGCCCGACGCGTTCTTCTCACTGGCGACCACCACCTTCCTCCGTGTGCCCATGTCGGTGTGGCTGGCGGCCGTCGCCTTCGGCGTCGCCGGGCTCGTCCTGCGGTACCACCGCGTCGGCCGCGCGATGTACGCGATCGGCGGCAACGTGGACGCGGCGCGCGCGGCGGGCATCCGCGTCGAACGGGTGATGCTCGGCGTGTTCGTCGTCGCGGGCACCCTCGCCGCCGTCGGCGGGATCATGCAGACCGGGTACGTGGGGGCGATCAGCGCCAACCAGGGCAACAACATGATCTTCACCGTGTTCGCGGCGGCGGTCATCGGCGGCATCAGCCTCGACGGCGGCAAGGGCACCATGTTCGGCGCCCTCACCGGCGTACTCCTCCTGGGTGTCGTGCAGAACCTGCTCACCCTCGCGCAGGTGCCGTCGTTCTGGATCCAGGCCATCTACGGAGGCATCATCCTGGTCGCCCTCATGATCGCCCGCGTCACCACGGGCCGCGCCCAGGACTGACCAGCCGACTCCTCGTCACCGAGTTTCCGACCGAAAGGCCTCCCGTGTCCCCGACCTCCGACACCCCCTCCCGCATCACCGCGGTCGACACCTACGACATCCGGTTCCCGACCTCGCGCGAGCTCGACGGCTCCGACGCGATGAACCCGGACCCCGACTACTCGGCCGCGTACGTCGTGCTGCGCACGGGCATCGACGACGCCCCGGAGGGGCACGGCTTCACCTTCACCATCGGGCGGGGCAACGATGTCCAGGTCGCAGCGATCGAGGCCCTGCGGAACCATGTGGTCGGACGGTCCGTCGACGAGCTGTGCGACGACCCGGGGTCCGTGTTCCGGGACCTGATCGGCGACAGCCAGCTTCGCTGGCTCGGGCCGGAGAAGGGCGTGATGCACATGGCGATCGGCGCGGTCGTCAACGCGGTGTGGGACCTGGCCGCCAAGCGCGCCCGCAAGCCCCTGTGGCAGTTGATGGCCGACGCCGAGCCCGAGTGGCTGGTCCGTCAGATCGACTTCCGCTACATCACGGACGCGCTCACCCCGGACGAGGCGCTGGAGCTGCTGCGACGGGGCAAGGAAGGGGCGGGGGACCGGAAGACCCGGCTGCTGGCCCAGGGCTTCCCCGCCTACACCACGTCCCCGGGCTGGCTCGGCTACAGCGACGAGAAGCTCACCCGGCTGGCCGCCCAGGCCGTCGCCGACGGGTTCCGGCAGATCAAGCTGAAGGTGGGCGCGGACCTCGCCGACGACGTACGGCGCTGCCGCGTAGCCCGGTCCGTCGTCGGCCCGGACATCCGCATGGCCGTCGACGCCAACCAGCGGTGGAACGTCGACGAGGCCATCCGGTGGGTCAAGGCGCTCGCCGAGTTCGACCCGTACTGGATCGAGGAGCCGACCAGCCCCGACGACGTGCTCGGCCACGCGGCGATCCGCCAGGCCGTCGCCCCCGTCAAGGTCGCCACCGGCGAACACGTCCAGAACCGCATCATCTTCAAGCAGCTCCTCCAGGCGGGCTCACTCGACGTCCTCCAGATCGACGCGGCCCGCGTCGGCGGCGTCAACGAGAACCTGGCGATCCTGCTGCTCGCGGCCAAGTTCGGCGTGCCCGTCTGCCCGCACGCGGGCGGGGTCGGGCTGTGCGAGCTCGTCCAGCACCTGTCGATGTTCGACTACGTGGCGCTGTCCGGCACCACCGAGGACCGGGTCATCGAATATGTCGACCATCTGCACGACCACTTCCTCGACCCCGTGGTGATCCGCGAGGGTCACTACACGGCACCCACCACGCCGGGCTTCTCCGCCACCATGCGGCCGGAGTCCATCGAGGAGTACACGTTTCCGGGCGGCACCTTCTGGGCCGCCGATCTGAAGACCGACGAACACCCGAACAAGAAGGGACACGCGGCATGAGCGACTTCGAGGGTCTCAAGGCGCTGGTGACGGGCGGCGCCTCCGGCATCGGCCGGGCGACCGCCGAACTCCTCGCCTCCCGCGGCGCCCAGGTCGCCGTCCTGGACCTCGACCCCTCGTCGGTGGAGAAACCCCTGTCCGGTTACCGCGCCGACGTGACCGACGACGCGTCCGTACGTGAGGCCGTGGCCGCCGCTGTCGCCGACCTCGGCGGACTCGACGTACTGATCAACAACGCGGGCATCGGCGCCCAGGGGACGATCGAGGACAACGACGACGACCAGTGGCACCGGGTGCTCGACGTCAACGTCGTGGGCATGGTCCGGGTGGCCCGCGCCGCCCTGCCGCACCTGCGCGAGTCGGCGCACGCGGCCATCGTGAACACCTGCTCCATCGCCGCCACCGCCGGGCTGCCGCAGCGCGCGCTGTACTCCGCGTCGAAGGGGGCCGTCCTCTCCCTCACCCTGGCCATGGCCGCCGACCACGTCCGTGAGGGCATCCGTGTGAACTGCGTGAACCCCGGCACGGTGGACACCCCGTGGGTGGGCCGCCTGCTGGACGCCGCCACGGACCCGGCCGCCGAACGGGCCGCCCTCGAAGCCCGCCAGCCCACCGGCCGCCTCGTCTCGGCACCCGAGGTCGCGGGCGCCGTCGCCTACCTGGCGAGCCCGCTGTCCGGCGCCACCACCGGCACGGCACTCGCGGTGGACGGCGGCATGCAGGGGCTGCGCCTCAGGCCGGTGGGCCAGTGAGCACGCTCGGCAGGAGCGGCGTCGAGGTCAGCGGGCTGTCCTTCGGCGCCGCCGGCATCGGCAGCCTCTTCACGGAGGTCAGCGACGAGCAGGCGGAGGCGGCTCTCACCGCCGCCTGGTCGGCCGGGATCCGGTACTTCGACACCGCACCGCACTACGGCCTCGGCCTGTCCGAGCGGCGCCTGGGCGCGTTCCTGCGCGAGCGGCCGCGCGACGCGTACGCGATCTCCACCAAGGTCGGCCGCCTTCTGGAGCCCGCCGACGCGGGCGGCGACGACATGGACCACGGCTTCGCCGTCCCCGCCACCCACCGCCGCGTGTGGGACTTCAGCGCCGACGGCGTCCGCCGCTCCCTGGCGGACAGCCTGGAGCGGCTCGGCCTCGACCGCGTCGACGTCGTCTACCTCCACGACCCGGACGACCACGCCGAACAGGCCTTCCGAGAGGGCTACCCCGCGCTGGAACGTCTGCGCGGCGAGGGCGTCGTCGGCGCGATCGGCGCGGGCATGAACCAGACGGCCATGCTCACCCGCTTCGTGAAGGACACCGACGTCGACGTGGTGCTCTGCGCGGGCCGGTACACCCTCCTCGAACAGGGCGCGCTGACCGACCTGTTGCCCGCCGCCGAGGAGAGGGGGGCGTCCGTGGTCGTCGGCGGTGCCTTCAACTCCGGTCTGCTGGCGGACCCGAAGCCCGGAGCAACCTACAACTACACGTCCGCCTCACAGGAGTTGGTGGCTCGGGCGCTGCGACTGAAGGACATCGCCGAACGGCACGGTACGACGCTGCGTGCCGCCGCGCTCGCCTTCCCCGGTGCGCACCCGGCCGTGGCGAGCGTCCTCGTCGGCGCCCGCTCGGCCGACGAGGCCCGCGACGGCGCCGAGCAGTTCGCGACCGTCGTGCCCGCGGACTTCTGGCAGGAACTGGTCACCGAGGGACTGCTGCCCAAGGACGCGCCCGTACCCGCGTGAAGTACCCGCGTGAAGGAGAGGAAACACCGTGAGAGTCGCCCTGCACACCAAGGTCCGCGCCGACCGCGTCGAGGAGTACGAGGCCGCGCACCGCGAGGTCCCCGAGGAACTCACCGACGCGATCCGTGCCGCCGGAGCCACCTCCTGGACCATCTGGCGCAGCGGTACCGACCTCTTCCACGTCCTGGAGTGCGACGACTACGCCCGTCTCCTCGCCGAACTGGAGAAACTGCCGGTCAACGTCGCCTGGCAGGCCCGTATGGCCGAGCTGCTCGACGTCGTCCACGACTACTCCGACGAGGGCGCCGCCGCGGGCCTGCCCGTCGTCTGGGAGCTGCCGTGACCGTGGACGCCCACCACCATGTGTGGGACCTCTCCGTACGCGACCAGGACTGGATCACCGGGCCCGAACTCCAGCCCATTCGCCGCGACTTCACCATGGCGGACCTCGAACCCGAGGCCCGCGCCCTGGGCATCGACCGCAGCGTCCTCGTGCAGACGATCACCGTCGCCGAGGAGACCCCGGAGTTCCTGGCGCTCGCCGAGCGGCACGAGCTGATCGCGGGAGTGGTCGGCTGGACGGACCTGACGAGCCCCGGCGTCTCCGACGAACTGGCCCGGCTGCGCGAGCTGCCCGGCGGCCCGTACCTGAAGGGCATCCGCCACCAGGTCCAGGGCGAGCCCGACCCCGAGTGGCTGCTCCGCCCGGACGTGCGCCGGGGGCTCGAAGCGGTCGCCGCGGCGGGGCTCGTGTACGACCTGGTGGTGCTGCCCCACCAGCTCCCCGCCTGTGTGAAGGCGGCCGCCGCCCTGCCCGGTCTCACCTTCGTCCTCGACCACCTGGGAAAGCCGCCCATCGCCTCCGGGGAACGCGAACCCTGGGCGTCCGGCATCAGGGCGCTCGCGGAACTCCCCAACACGGTCTGCAAGCTGTCGGGCATGGTGACGGAGACGGACCCGGGGAAGTGGCGTTCGGGCTGGCCGACGGGGGAGCTGCGCCCGTACGCCGACACGGTGCTGGACGCCTTCGGCCCCGGCCGGCTGATGTTCGGCTCCGACTGGCCGGTGTGCACGCTGGCGGCGACGTACGCCGAGGTCGCCCACGGCACGGGCGAGCTGGTGCCCGGCCTGGGCGTGGACGAGAAGAAGGACGTCTTCGAGGGCACCGCCACCCGCGTCTACGGCCTCTGACCGGGAGCCGCCCCGGCGCGGGTCAGCCGGGTCGGCGGCAGGTACTCCCGCACGTACGTCCGGTCCCAGCAGGCGCCCGTCTCCCGCAGCTCCCGCCACGTCGTGAAGCGGTAGCGGAAGAGGCGGGCGCGGACATGGCGGGGAGGGGTGTCCGGCGGGAACGGGGAGCGGCGCAGCAGCTTCAGCGTGTCGCGGTCGTTCTCCAGCAGCCGTTCCACCAGGACGCCGAACCAGGCGCCGGCGTACGCGGGGGAGAGCGCGGCGAACCACATCAGCCAGTCGAGCCGCAGATGGTACGGCGCGAACTGGCGCGGCCAGCGCCGGGGATCACCGGGCTTGCCCTTGAACTCGTACTCCCGCCACTGAGAGTCCTCCCGCGGTACCTCGTCCTCCGTGCCCTCGATCACCACCTCGTAGCGGACGCGGCTCACGCTGCCGAACGCGCCGTAGGTGTTGACCAGATGAAGCGGGTCGAAGGAGCGGTTCATGATCTGGCCGCGGGAGATCATGTTGCGGACCGGCTGGTAGCTCAGGCCCGCCACCAGCGCGGTCACGGCGATGACGACGGCCTCGTGCCAGAGTGGTGCTCCGGGCACGTCGCCGGGCGCGGTGCCGCCGTAGTCCACGGCGGACAGGGCGAGCACGATGGTGATCCAGTTCAGCCAGGAGAAGTTGCCCGACAGCACCAGCCACAGCTGGGTGACGATCATCAGCGACGCGGCGGCCGTCGCCACCGGCTGCGGGGTGAACAGCAGGATGGGCACAACGAGTTGGGTGAAGTGGTTCGCGGCCACCTCCACCCGGTGCAGGGGCTTGGGCAAGTGGTGGAAGAACCAGCTCAGCGGGCCGGGCATCGGCTGCGTCTCGTGGTGGTGGTCCAGGCACGTCAGTTTTCGCCAGCACTCGTCCCCGCGCAGCTTGATCAGCCCCGCCCCGAACTCCAGGCGGAAGAGCACCCAGCGGAGCAGGAAGAGCACGAGGACCGGCGGCGCGACCTCGTCGTTGCCCAGGAAGACGGCCAGGAAGCCCACCTCCAGCAGCAGGGACTCCCAGCCGAACGAGTACCAGGTCTGGCCGACGTTGACGATCGACAGGTACATCACCCATGGCACCAGCCACAGCAGCATCGCGCCCCACAGCGGCAGCAGCGAGTCCAGCCCGGCGACCAGCGCCGCAGACACCGCGCATCCCGCCCAGGCCCAGGCCGCGAAGAAGCGGTCCGAGTAGTGCAGGTGGAAGACGCCGGGTGCCTGACGGAACGTGACCCGTCGCAGGAACACGGGCACGGGCAGCATCCCGCGCTCGCCGATCAGGGCGCGGAACTGCAGGGCCGCGGAGAGGAAACCGGCCAGGTACACGACGGCCAGAGCCCGTTGGAAGACCAACCGGCTCATCCAGTAGTCGGGGGCGGTGAACCACTCCACGCGCGGTGCTCCTGGGGGTGCGGGCCGAACAGGTGCATTACCGACCATAGTGGCCGAACGCTCGTGCGAGCACCCTGTCACCCGAGAACTACGGGGTGTGCCCGCCGACAGGGCGCACTCCCGCGCCTCCGGCCTCAGTCCTGTACCGACATCGCTCGCCCCGTATGGCACCGTCCGCCCCGGGTGGCACTCTGGACGTATGCCGGAACTGCCCGAGGTCGAAGCGCTGCGGGACTTCCTGGCCGAGCGTCTCGTCGGCCACGAGGTCGTCCGGGTGCTGCCCGTCGCGATCAGCGTCCTCAAGACGTACGACCCTCCCGTCAGCGCCTTCGAGGGCCGCGAGGTGACCTCCGTGCACCGCCACGGCAAGTTCCTCGACATCGACGGGGACGGCCTGCACTTCGTGACCCACCTGGCCCGCGCGGGCTGGCTCCAGTGGCGCGACCGCCTCCCCGACGGCGTGCCCCGCCCCGGCAAGGGCCCCCTCGCGCTCAGGGTCGCCCTGGAGACCGGCGAGGGGTTCGACCTCACGGAGGCCGGCACGAAGAAGGGGCTCGCGGTGTACGTCGTACGCGACCCGCAGGAGGTGCCGGGAGTGGCCCGCCTCGGCCCGGACCCGCTGGCCGACGACTTCGACGAGGCGCGCTTCAGGGAGCTGCTCGCGGGGGAGCGGCGCCAGATCAAGGGCGCGCTGCGCGACCAGAGCCTGATCGCGGGAGTGGGGAACGCCTACAGCGACGAGGTCCTGCACGCCGCGAGGATGTCCCCGTTCAAACTGGCCTCCTCGATCGGACCCGAGGAGATGGGTCAGCTGTACCAGGCGTTGCGCGGTACGCTCACCGAGGCCGTCGAGCGCTCCCGCGGGCTGGCCGCGGGCCGCCTGAAGGCCGAGAAGAAGACGGGTCTGCGGGTCCACGGCCGTGCCGGCGAGCCCTGCCCGGTCTGCGGCAACACCGTCCGCGAGGTCTCCTTCAGTGACTCCTCGCTGCAGTACTGCCCGACCTGCCAGACGGGCGGCAAGCCGCTCGCGGACCGGCGGATGTCGCGGCTGCTCAAGTAGCGGGCGCCACGAGCGGTGCCCCGCCCGCGAAGTGCTCTCAGTGCCACGGCGACTTCAGCGTCACGAGGCGCTCCCCGTCCGAGCGGACCTCGAACTGGACGATGTCCTTGCGCGGCATGGCCGCGCCGCCCTGCATGTCGGAGGGCTGGGCGGATTTCTTCGGCGCCATCCAGCTCGCGATCGTCTCCTCGGAGCCGTCCGCGCCGATCGCCACGAGCTGACACGCGCGACCCCCGGACGGGTCCTTGACCTGGACGTCGATCTCGCTGCCCCAGAGCTTGTCCTCGGCGTGGACCTCGGCCCAGACCCCCGTCGCCGTGTCGGTCGCCGCGACGGTGTTCGCCTGCTTGTCCGGCCCCGCGAAGACCGCGACGGCTGGCCCGCCCACGGCGAACACCACACAGGCGGCGACCGCGAACAGCCAGCGCCGGCGCCCGGTCCGCTGCTTGGCGGCCACCTCCTCGAGCAGCCGGTCCATCAGCCGCGGGCCGGGACCCGCGAAGGGGTGCACCGCGCGCGGTGTCGCCTCCCGGTACAGCATCATCTGGCGGGCGGCGGGCCTGAACTCGGTGACCTGTACCGCGCACCGGGGGCACTCGCGGAGATGGTCCTCGAAGTGGAAGGCGTCCATCTCGTCCAGCACGCCCAGCGCGTAGGCGCCGACGTCATGGTGACGATCCTGGGACCACATGGTGAATTCCTCGAGCCGGTGATGCGGTGGGGGTTGCTTCTTGCTACCACCGGTACGCACCGGACCGACGAATCACTCAAGCCCCCGGATCACGGAATGGCAACCGAGACATTCGGAGCCCTCGGACCCGCGGATTGGTCCGAGTTCAAAAAAGATGGATCGCCAGGTGCCCGAGGGGCAGACCGAGCCGCCAGGCGGGCGTCCACACCTTCGGACCGTCGTCCTCTCCGATGACCGGGCCGCCGCCCGGCACCGCGTCCAGATCGGGTGCGAGCAACTCGGTCTCCTCCAGCCAGCGCCAGGCCGCGGCGGCCAGGTCCAGGTCCGGGGAGGGCCCGCCCGACTCGGTCGCCTCGGCGGCCAGCCGCGCCATGCGCTCGCGCACCCAGTCCTGCCACGGCTGGTCGTACGCGGTCAGCGACAGCCAGTTCTCCAGCTGGGAGACGACCCGGATCCCGGAGAGCTCACCGCCGGTGTCCGCGAGGAAGATGGTCAGCGCCAGGGCGTCCCGTCCCGCGCGGAACTCGAAGGACGTCGGCGGCATCAGGTCGCCCGTCCTCAGGAGTTCGTCCGCGATGTACTCGGCGTACAACCACGCCATGGGGACGGTCAGTTCACCGCCGCCGGTGCCGTCCGTGCTCTCTTGACCTCTGTGGAGCATCCTTTCCTGCCTTCCTCCGGTGCGTGCGCGTCGCCCGAACCCGGGTCCCATCGGGAACACGGATGAAGACAGCTGATTGCTCAACCATGGTCCTCAGCAAGGCGCTTTGCCGAGGCTTGACCCGAGCATTGGTTTCAGTGCAGGTCGGCCGCGTATCCCGGAAGCACCCGGCGCAGGGCGCGCAGCGCGTAGTACGCGCGGGACTTCACGGTACCGGGCGGAATCCCGAGGGCTTCGGCGGCCTCCGCCACACTCGCCCCCTGGAAATACACCTGCACCAGGACTTCGCGGTGCTCGGGAGTGAGAGTCTTCACAGCCCGCCGTACGTCGAGGGCGGCGGCGGACCGCTCGGCGTGATCGGCGGACACGCGCGCGTTCTCCAGTACGGCGTCCCCGACCTCGGCCGGCCTGGCCTGACGGGCCCGGCGCGCGTCGATGGCGAGCCGGCGCCCGACGGTGAGCAGCCAGGGGCGCACGGAGGTGAAGTCGTCCGCGCGGAGCGCTTCGGGGTGCTGCCAGGCGCGTACGAAGGTCTCCTGCACCAGGTCCTCGGCGCGCTGACGGTCACCGTCGGACAGTCGCAACATGAGGGCGAAGAGGGGCCGGCCGTGCTCCCGCTGCAATGCGGCCAGCTCGTGCTCGGCGGTCGTCCCGTTCGTGATCGTGGTTCCGGCCGTCATGGCCGTATGGGAACGCGGGACGCCCCGCGGGGACAGGGGGCCGTCACGGGTGTGCGGCGGGCGGTCGAACCTGTCGGCGAACGGTGCGACGAACGGTTCGTTCCGGAACGGGGCCCGGCCCGTCCGGGCGCGCCGGACGGGCTAAGGGTGGCCGGGATCGAGTGGCCCCGTATGCCGATTCGTGTTGATTTGTAAGTCAATACGACAGTAACGGGGTGAATCAATGACGACACGCACGCGTCGGACGACTCTGGCCCTCACGTTCCTCCTAACGGCGGGCCTCGCCGCATGCCAGGCGGCCCCGGAGCCGTCGGCACGGACACAGGGCAACGCCGCGCCCTCCTCCTCCGCCGGAAAGCGCCGCGGCTTCACGCTCGTCGCCTCCGGAGACGTCCTGCCGCACAGCTCGATCATTCGCCTGGCCGGCTCGGACGCGGGCGGCACGGGCTACGACTTCCGGCCCATGCTCGCGGGCATCAAGCCCGTCGTGTCCGGGGCGGACCTCGCGCTCTGCCACATGGAGACCGTCTACGGCGCGAACGGCGACTACACCGGCTACCCCACCTTCAAGTCCCCGCCCGAGGTCGCCAAGGCCCTCGCCGACACCGGCTACGACGGCTGCTCCACCGCCTCCAACCACACGCTCGACGACGGCGCCGCCGGCATCCACCGCACCCTCGACGCGCTCGACCGCGCGGGCGTGCGGCACGCGGGCTCGGCCCGGACGGAGCGGGAGGCGGCCGGCACCACTCTCCTGCGCGCGGGAGGGGCCCAGGTCGCCCACCTCGCGTACACGTACGGCACGAACGGCTTCCCGCTCCCCGAGGGGCAGCCCTGGGCCGTCGACGTCATCGACCCCGACCGGATCCTCGCCGACGCCCGGGCCGCCCGGAAGGAGGGCGCCGACGTGGTCGTCGTCTCCCTGCACTGGGGCTCCGAATGGCAGGACGAGCCGGACGCGCAGCAACTCGACCTGGGACAGCGGCTCACCGCGGCCCGCACCGGCGGCCGCCCCGACATCGACGTCATCATCGGCACCCACGCCCACGTCCCGCAGGCGTACGAGAAGGTCAACGGCACCTGGGTCGTCTACGGCATGGGCGACCAGATCGCCGGAGCCATGGTCAACCACCAGGGCGCCCACGACCCGCGCGGCAACGAGAGCTCCCTCGCCCGGTTCACCTTCGCCCCGCCGGCCCGCGAGGGCGCCCGCTGGGAGGTGACGAAGGCCGAGTTCATCCCGCAGTGGTTCGACCTGGGCCCGGGCCGCGTCGTCAATCTCAACGAGGCCATCGCACGGCGGGCGCTCGGCACCGACGTACGCGACCGCATCCGCAGCGTGGTCCTGAGCCGGGGCGCGGCCGAGGACGGGCTGGTCATGGGGCAGTGACGGGTCGTGGCAGCGACGGGTCGGGGGGGGAAGTGACAGACCGTGGGGCAGCGACCTAGTGAGCCGGTTTTGAGTTCTCCCGCCACCACTTGAGTCGTGTTCTGTTTCGGATCGCGGCTTGGGCGGTGACGGGGCTGGTGGTTTGCGGT
>NZ_JBEYXP010000061.1:0-73680 GCF_040704615.1 Streptomyces sp. NPDC046862
CCACACCCCGCCGCCGCTTCATCCTCGCCGACACCCCCGGCCACGTGCAGTACACCCGCAACATGGTCACCGGCGCCTCCACCGCCGAGCTGACGGTGATCCTCGTGGACGCCCGCAACGGTGTCGTCGAGCAGACCCGCCGCCACGCCGCGATCGCCGCGCTCCTCCGGGTCCCGCACGTGGTCCTGGCCGTGAACAAGATGGACCTCGTCGCCTACGAGGAGCGGGTGTTCGCGAAGATCGCCGAGGAGTTCACGGCGTACGCCTCCGAGCTGGGCGTCCCCGAGATCACCGCCATCCCGATCTCGGCGCTGGCCGGTGACAACGTGGTGGAGCCGTCGGCGAACATGGACTGGTACGGCGGCCCGACGGTGCTGGAGCACCTGGAGACCGTGCCGGTCAGCCACGACCTGGCGCACTGCCACGCCCGGCTGCCCGTGCAGTTCGTGATCCGCCCGCAGACCGCCGAGCTCCCGGACTACCGGGGGTACGCGGGGCAGATCGCGGCCGGTTCGTTCCGGGTGGGCGACCCGGTGACGGTGCTCCCCTCCGGCCGTACGACCAAGGTCGCGGGCATCGACCTGCTGGGCAAGCCGGTCGACGTGGCGTGGACGCCGCAGTCGGTGACCCTCCTGCTTCAGGACGACATCGACATCTCGCGCGGTGATCTCATCGTGCCGAGCAAGGACGCTCCGGCGACCACCCAGGACATCGAGGCGACCGTCTGCCACGTGGCCGACGCCCCGCTGACCGTCGGCCACCGCGTGCTGCTCAAGCACGGCACCCGCACGGTCAAGGCGATCGTCAAGGACATCCCCTCCCGTCTCACGCTCGACGACCTGTCCCTGCACCCGCACCCGGGACACCTCGTCGCCAATGACATCGGCCGGGTGAAGATCCGCACCGCGGAGCCGCTGCCCGTCGACTCGTACGCCGACTCCCGGCGCACCGGCTCGTTCATCCTCATCGACCCGAACGACGGCACCACGCTCACCGCGGGCATGGTCGGCGAGTCATTCGCGGCCCCGGAGCCCGTCAAGGACGAGGCCGAGGACGACGGGTGGGACTTCTGACATGAACTCCACCGATTTCTACGCGACGTTCGCGAAGGAGGGCGGCCGTGTCGGCAGCGGCGCCCTCGGCAGCGGACAGGGCGGAGTCGCCCGATGTGTGCGATGACGTACGCGCACTGCCTGCGCGCCCCGTCCCCCCACCCGACGTCCCGGTTGAGACGAAGTCCCTTTTTCTGACCTCCCGGCCACGACCTGAACCACCGTGACCGCCGGGCCAACGAGAGGAACCCCTCCCGTGCCTGCCAACCGCTCAACGCTTCTCCGCCGCGGCATCGCCGCTGCCGCAGCTCTCCCCCTGCTGGCGCTCGCCGCCTGCGGTTACGGTTCCGAGTCGAAGGACAACACCAACACCGAGAAGGTCGCCGCCGGCGCCAAGAAGATCGACGGTCTCGACACCGTGAAGATCGGCTACTTCGGTAACCTGACCCACGCCACCGCGCTCGTGGGCAACCAGAAGGGCTTCTTCCAGAAGGAGCTCGGCGCCACCCAGGCCAAGTACGCCATCTTCAACGCCGGCCCCTCCGAGATCGAGGCCCTCAACTCGGGCTCCATCGACATCGGCTGGATCGGCCCGTCCCCGTCGATCAACGGCTACACGAAGTCCGACGGCAAGAGCCTGAAGATCATCGGCGGTTCGGCGTCGGGTGGCGTGAAGCTGGTCGTCAACCCGAAGAAGATCAAGTCCCTGAAGGACGTCAAGGGCAAGAAGATCGCGACGCCGCAGCTGGGCAACACGCAGGACGTGGCGTTCCTCAACTGGGCCGCCGACCAGGGCTGGAAGGTCGACCCGCAGAGCGGCAAGGGTGACGTCACCGTCGTCCGCACGGACAACAAGATCACCCCCGACGCCTACAAGTCCGGCTCCGTCGACGGCGCCTGGGTGCCGGAGCCGACCGCGTCCAAGCTGGTCGCCGAGGGCGGCAAGGTGCTGCTCGACGAGGCGTCGCTGTGGCCGGACAAGAAGTTCGTGATCACGAACATCATCGTGCGGCAGAGCTTCCTCAAGGAGCACCCGAAGGCCGTCGAGGCGGTCCTGAAGGCGTCGGTCGAGACCAACAAGTGGATCAACGCCAACCCCGACGAGGCGAAGGCCGCGGCGAACGCGCAGCTGGAGACGGACTCGGGCAAGGCGCTCCCGGCCAACGTCCTGGACCCGGCGTGGAAGTCGATCCAGATCACCAACGACCCGCTGGCCTCCACCCTCAACACCGAGGCGGAGCACGCGGTCAAGGCCGGTCTGCTGCAGAAGCCGGACCTGAAGGGCATCTACGACCTCACGCTCCTCAACAAGGTCCTCAAGGCCGAGGGCGAGAGCCCGGTCGACGCCGCCGGTCTCGGCACCAGCTGATCAGGACCCGACGAGTTCCCAGGAGGTGACGACCATGGCCACGACCA
Organism: Streptomyces sp. NPDC046862; assembly: GCF_040704615.1. NCBI lineage: Bacteria > Bacillati > Actinomycetota > Actinomycetes > Kitasatosporales > Streptomycetaceae > Streptomyces > Streptomyces sp. NPDC046862. The sequence continues at coordinate 2,469 of NZ_JBEYXP010000061.1, forward strand.
CAACTCTCGTCAAGGCCGCCGAGACGGTCGAGCACGCGGCACGCCTTGAGCATGTCTCGAAGTCCTTCGCGACACCGGGCGGGCAGCAGCTCGTCCTGGACGACATCACCATCGATGTCGCACCGGGCGAGTTCGTCACCCTCCTGGGGGCCTCGGGCTGCGGCAAGTCCACGCTGCTGAACCTGGTGGCGGGGCTCGACCAGCCCACCGCGGGCTCCATCACGACGGACGGGCGCCCCGCCCTGATGTTCCAGGAGCACGCCCTGTTCCCGTGGCTGACCGCGGGCAAGAACATCGAACTCGCCCTGAAACTCAGGGGCGTTCCCAAGCCCGATCGGCGCGGCAAGGCCGAGGAGCTGCTGGAGCTGGTCCGGCTGAAGGGCGCGTACGGCAAGCGGGTCCACGAGCTGTCGGGCGGTATGCGGCAGCGGGTGGCGCTGGCCCGCGCACTGGCGCAGGAGAGCAACCTGCTGCTGATGGACGAGCCGTTCGCGGCGCTGGACGCCATCACGCGGGACGTGCTGCACGACGAGCTGACCCGTATCTGGGCGGAGACCGGTGTGTCCGTCCTGTTCGTCACGCACAACGTGCGCGAGGCGGTGCGGCTCGCCCAGCGGGTCATCCTGCTGTCGTCGCGCCCGGGCCGGATCGCGCGCGAGTGGACGGTGGACATCCCGCAGCCGCGCCGCATCGAGGACGCGCCCGTGGCCGAACTGTCCCTTGAGATCACCGATGTACTGCGTGGGGAGATCCGCCGTCATGGCCAGCACTGAGACGAAGCCGGGCCAGGACGCCGGGAGCATCGAGGCGGGCCTCGACGCGCTGGAGACCACGGCCACCGGCCGTCCCCCGTTCCGGCAGACCCTCGTCAACAAGATCCTGCCGCCGATCACCGCGATCGCGGTGGTCCTCGTGGCCTGGTTCGCGCTCTACCCGGTCGTCGACGACCCGACCAAGCTGCCCTCTCCGGGAGCCGTGGCAGCGGCGTTCCAGGACGCCTGGCTGAAGGGTGACCTGCTCGGCTACATCTGGACCAGCGTCTCGCGCGGTCTGCTGGGCTTCTTCTTCGCCCTGCTCATCGGCACCCCGCTGGGTCTGCTGGTGGCGCGGGTGAGGTTCGTGCGGGCGGCCATCGGGCCGATCCTGTCCGGTCTGCAGTCGCTGCCGTCGGTGGCGTGGGTGCCGCCGGCCGTGATCTGGCTGGGCCTGAACAACTCGATGATGTACGCGGTGATCCTGCTCGGCGCGGTCCCGTCCATCGCCAACGGTCTGGTCTCCGGTGTCGACCAGGTGCCGCCGCTGTTCCTGCGGGCGGGCCGCACGATGGGCGCGACGGGGATCAAGGGCGTCTGGCACATCACCCTGCCGGCCGCGCTGCCCGGTTATGTGGCGGGCCTCAAGCAGGGCTGGGCGTTCTCGTGGCGCTCGCTGATGGCCGCGGAGATCATCGCCTCGTTCCCCGACCTGGGCGTGGGCCTCGGCCAGCTGCTGGAGAACGCCCGCACCGCCAGCGACATGGCCATGGTGTTCGAGGCCATCCTGCTCATCCTGTTCGTCGGCATCGCCATCGACCTGCTGATCTTCAGCCCGCTGGAGCGGCGGGTCCTGCGCAGCCGCGGCCTCCTCGTGAAAAGCTGAACTCCCATGCGCAGCCCGGTACTTCTCGTCATCGCCCACGGCAGCCGCGATCCGCGGCACGCCGCGACCGTGCACGCCCTCGTGCGGCGCGTGCGCGCGATGCGACCCGGACTGCGCGTGGAGACCGGCTTCCTGGACTTCAACATCCCGTCGGTGCACGGGGTGCTGGAGTCCCTGGCGGCGGAGGGAGTGCGCGATGTGGTCGCCCTGCCGCTGCTGCTGACGCGCGCCTTCCACGCGAAGGCGGACATCCCCGCCGTTCTGCGGGAGGCTCCGGCGCAGCTCCGTATCCGCCAGGCGGAGGTGCTCGGTCCGTCGCCCCTGCTGCTGGCGGGGCTGGAACGCCGGCTGTACGAGGCGGGGCTGGCCCCCGCCGACAAGTCCTCGACCGGGGTCGTGCTGGCCTCGGCGGGGTCCACCGACCCGGAGGCGATCGCAGTGATCGCAGAAATCGCGCGGGAGTGGCGGCACACCGGTTGGTGCGCCGTGCGGCCTGCGTTCGCCTCCGCGTCCCTTCCCCGCACGGAGGACGCCGTGCGGGAGCTGCGGGCGCTGGGCTGCCGGCGGGTCGCTGTCGCTCCGTACGTCCTGGCCCCGGGCTTCCTGCCGGACCGCATCGCGCGGGGCGCGGCGGAGGCGGACGTCCTGGCGGATGTGCTGGGGCCCTCGCCGGAGGTGGCGCGGGTGCTGCTGGAGCGGTACGAGGCGGCGCGTACCCCGCTGCCGGCCGCTGTGGGGGCCTGAGCGCTCCGCTGGAAACACGGTGATGAACTCCCAGGCCGGTGGGAGGGGCTGAACCGCGCCCCTCATGGGCCGTCCGCTCAGCCGAAGGCCAGACCTCCCGTGCGGGTGCGCTTGAGCTCGAAGAAGTCGGGGTGCGTGGCCAGGGTCCGGAAAGCGTCGAAGATTTCGGCCGCCCGCGCACCCCGCGGGATCGCCCGCAGCACGGGCCCGAACCACACCGTTCCGTCCACGTGAAGCGTGGGCGTCCCCACATAGCCGCCCGAGTCCGGCTCGACACCGGCGTCGTGGCTGCGGCGTACGGCCTCGTCGTACGACGGATCGTGCGCGGCCGCCGCGAGATCGCCCGGCAGCCCGGCTTCGTCCAGCGACTCGGCTGTCACGGCGTCGAAGTCCTCGGCCTCACGTTCATGGATCCGGGTGCCGAAGGCCGTGTACAGGTCGCGCAGGACCTTCTCACCGTGCCGTTCGGCGGCGGCCACGGCGACCCGCACCGGGCCGATCGACTTGTCCACCAACTCCCGGTACCAGTCCGGGAGTTCGTTCCCCAGGTTGTGCAGGTACAGGCTCATCGCACGGAATCGCAGGTCGAGTGGGCGTTCACGCTCGACCTCCAGAAGCCAGCGGGAGGTGATCCAGGCGAAGGGGCAGGCGGGGTCGAACCAGAAGTCGACGCGGATGGGTGCTGCGTTGCTCATGGCGCCGACGCTAGGCGCCCGATGGGCCACGGTCCCGACCCAATCCGATCACTTTTCAGTGGTCCACTTGGGCACCCTGCCGTGGGTCCCGTCCACTCGCCGCCAGGGCCCGCTCGAACACGGGCGCGTCGTCCGGCACCGGCACCGGGTCGGCGAAGCCGTCGTACTGGCGGTACAGCTCGGCGTGGGTCTCGACCACGTCCAGGATCAGGCGGGCCGCGCCGTCGGAGAGGTGGATCTCCTGGCCCGTGGCGGTGGCGACGTCCCAGCCGTGGACCGCCATCTCCTTCACCACCATCTGGGCGATGTCGGCGGCGGGCACAGTGGCCATCCCGAGGTCGATCTCGCCCTCCCACACGGCCGGGTCGTCCCAGGCGGCGACGGCGCGGTCGAGCTGGTCGGCGTACGCCCGGGCCCAGTCGGGTTCGGCGGTGAAGTCGTGCGAGGTCAGCTCCTCGGGGAGCGGCTTGCGCCGGGCGCGGTGCTCCAGGCCGTGCGAGGTGTAGAGGACCCAGTGGTTGACCAGGGCGCGGACGTCCCAGCCGGGGCAGTGCGTGGGTGCCGTCAGGTGCGCCGCCGTGACGCCCCGGGCCACGCGGGCGGCCTCGGCGGCGCACTCGGCCATGTACGGGTGCACGTTCTTGTACGGGTTGTTCCCCTGCGCATCACTCATGTGCTCCACGCTAGGGAACCGCGCCGTCAGTCCTCTTGAACAAACGCGACAGCCTCGTCGGCGAGACGGACGAGCTCCGCGACCGGCATCGAGCCCGCCTCCCGGCGCTCGCGCGCGAACGTGTTCGCCAGTCGCTGCAACAGGTCGTTCAGCGGCGTCGGTACGCCGTGCAGGCGCCCCAGCAGCGCGATCTCGCCGTTGAGGTAGTCCGCCTCGATGGTTCCGGTGCCGCGGATCAGGGACTGCCAGGAGGAGCCGCCGCCGCGCGGTGAGCCGTCGAGCGGCACCAGGGTGATCTTGTCCCCGCGGACCTCCCGCTGCTCCTGCGCGCCCGTGTACGCGATCCCGGCCGCGTCGAGCACGGCCGCGCCCTCGGCCCGCACCCGCTCCAGCAGCGCGACGGCCTCCTCGCCCTCGGCGGGCCGGGCGACGGCCTCCAGCGCGTTGCCGAGGTTGGCCAGCAGCTTGGCGTACTGCCAGCGCGTCACGTCGGGCACGACCGGTGCCTCGAAGTGCGACTTCTCCAGGTCGGCGGCGATCAGCCGGGCGGTCTCGTCCGTGCCGTGCGGGAAACGGCCGAGGTGCAGGATGCCGGTGAGCGGAGTGCCCGCGGCGGAGACGACGCCCGGTTCGACGTGGGTCGCCGGCAGCCACACGCACATCCCGTACACCCGCCGGAAGCGGCGAAGGGCGAGGCGCTGGCTCTCCACGCCGTTCTGCGCGCACACCAGCGGCAGCCGCTCGGCGGCGGTGCCCCCGCCCGCCACCGGCGCGGGGCCCCACACCTCCAGCGCGGCCTCGCTGTCCTGGGTCTTCACGGCGAGGACGAGCACGTCGTCCGCCCGTAGTTCGCCGAGCGCGTCCGGTCCGTCGACGGTGGGCAGGTGGTGGGTGAACTCGCCGTCCGGCACCCTGAGCCGCAGCCCGCCGTCCCGCAGCGCCGCGTACTGCGAGCCGCGCGCGACCAGGACGACCTCGTGTCCGGAGCCCGCGAGCCGCCCGCCGACGGCGCCGCCGACGGCCCCCGCTCCGATGATGATGTAGCGCATGGGACGAGCCTCGCACAGCCGGTTGACCTTGTCCCAGGGGGAGGGTCGAGCGTGCCGGGCATGGACTTCTACCTGAGGCAGACGCCGTTCAGTGACCCGGGGCCCCTCGACGGGCTGTCCGGCGACCTCGCTCAACTGGCCGCCGTGGCACGGAACCTGATCATCCATCGGGGAGAGGGCGAGCGGTTCGGCTACGCCGTCCCTCGGGACCGGGAGCACCAGGACGCCGAGTCCCGCTACATGACCGAGCTGCTGCGCATCGTGCGCGAGCGGGCCGACCGGCAGCTCACCGACCGCCGTGAGCCCGGTGAGCGGTTCGTCGGCACCTGCCGGGACTTCGCGCTGCTGCTGTGTGCGCTGCTGCGGGCCACGGGCACCCCGGCGCGCATCCGGTGCGGCTTCGCCACGTACTTCGACGAGGGCCTGCACGAGGATCACTGGGTCACCGAGTACCGCCTGCCGGACGGGAACTGGCGCCTGGTCGACCCTCAGCTCGTCGATGTGTACGACGTGCCCTTCGACCCGCTGGACGTCCCCCGCGACCGCTTCCTGGTCGCCGGGGACGCCTGGCGGATGTGCCGGGAGGGGCGGGCCGATCCCCGGACGTTCGGGGTGAGCTGGATCGACGGCCTGCGGGGGCTGTGGTACGTCCGCGGCAATCTCCTGCGGGACCTGGCCGCGCTCAACGGGGTCGAGGTGCTCCCCTGGGACGAGTGGGGCGTGGACGCGCTGCCCGAGAGCGACTCGGTGCTCACCGGGGAGGACCTCGCCCTGGCCGACGCCGTCGCCGCCGCCGGCTGCGAGGAGGAGTGGCGGCGGCTGTACGCCGACCCGCGGCTCAGGGCTCCGGACGAGGTCCGTTCCTACACCCTGGACGGGGTACGCACCATTCAGCTGGCCGGCGGCAGCAGCGTCCCCAGGGGCCCCAGGTCGAGGTTGAGGTCCTCCAGCCTCAGGTCGTAGCGCGCGCAGAGTTCACCCATGCGGTCGTGCAGGAGCATCAGCGTCAGGCCGACGCGCTCCTCCTGGTCCTCCGTCAGGTCGCCCTGGTCGACGCGGTGGAGTGCCTGGCGCTCCATGAGCTGGCGGAGGAGTTCGACGACGGTCAGGACGAGTTTGACCAGGTCGCGCTCGACAGTGTCGGGGTCGGCCGACAGACGCTGGGCCGGGAGGGCCTGGGTGGACGGTGGCGGGGGCATGGGGGCCTCACAACAGTCGGGCGGCCACGGGGGCGATGACCGCGCGGAGGTCGATGCGGACGAGGTCGACGTCGGCGATGGACAGGACGAGGTCTCCGGTGAGGACGACTCCGCCCTGGAGGAGCCGGTCGAGGAGGTCGATGAGGGCGACCGGGCGGTCGGCGTGCGGGGTGGATGCGTACGGGGTGGCGGCCTGTGGGGTGGCGGTCAGGGAACTCACGCGACGGGCTCCGAGGGAAGGGCGAAGGAGTACGGCGCCCAGGGGCCGGTCACGTCCACGTGGGCGCCGGGGAACTCCTCGGCCGCCGCGAGGACGCGGGTGCGGAAGTCGTCGACGTGGTCCTCGGGGACCAGGTAGGCGTCGTTGCTGACGTTCGGGCCGGGTGCCGGGCCGGCGAGGTCGCCGCTCTGGGGGCGGTGGACGACGCGGTCGACGGCCAGGGCCCCGGCCGTCTCGGAGATGTGGGCGGCGGCCTGGGTGGCCGCCTGCCACGCGTCCTCGGCCGTGCGCTTGTGCCGACGGCGTCCGGCCAGGTAGGCGCGGCCCGCGCCGAGGCGCTTGCCCTGGGCCGCCTCCTGCTCGGGTGGCGCGTTGTCGGGAGCGGCGTAGATCTTGACGCCGAGTTCGACGTGGCCCGTGACGCGGTCCAGCAGGGGCAGGAAGTCGTCCCGGCGGGCGTCCAGGGCCTGCCGGACGCGGTCCTCGTCGCGGTAGACGGTGACCAGGCGCAGCGGCAGCACGGCGATGCCGCGCCCGGTGAGCGGGGCGACCACGGCGTGGTGGGCCCGGGCCGTGGCCTCCAGCCAGCTGAGGTCCTCCAGGTTGGTCTTGAGGGGCGCCTCGTCGAAGTCCGCGGCCGGAACGGGGCCCACGGCCGCGGCGAGCACCGGGGTGCCGTCGTCCGTGCTGTCGCTTGTGCCGTCCGCGAAGTCCAGCAGGTGTATGGGCTCGCCCGCTACCCCCCGCAGGTCCGCGACCGCGCGGGCGGCCTCCGGGGTGCGGCGCAGCACGGCGTAGGCGTAGACGATGTCCGTGTCAGCGGACTTCTCCGCGTCGGGGTCAGGGTGCGTGCGCGGGTCCGTCCGTGTGTCTGTGTCTGTGTCTGTGTCTGTGTCTGTGTCTGTGTCAGTGTCAGTGTCAGTCATGGGGCAGGCTCCTGTCGGCGGCCCGCAGCGCGGCGATCTCGGCGCGCAGGCGTTCGTTCTCCTCGGCGAGGGAGAGGGACTCGTCCGGCTTGTTCGCGAGGGAGCGGTCCGGGGCGGTGGCCCGGGACGAGAGGGAGGGGTCGTGTTCCCACCAGTCGATGCCCATCTCCTTCGCCTTGTCGACGGAGGCCACCAGCAGCCGCAGCTTGATGGTGAGCAGCTCGATGTCGAGCAGGTTGATCCGGATGTCGCCCGCGATCACCACGCCCTTGTCGAGGACCCGTTCGAGGATGTCGGCGAGGGAGGGCGCCTGGCCGCCGGGCGGTTCGTAGGGGGAGGGAAGGCGGGCTGCTCCGGTGAGTCCGCCTGTTACCGGTTGTGTCATGGTCGTGGGGCTCGTCTCCGCGCGGTGATCTCGTCGAGCTGGTTGAGCAGTTCGTCCTCACGGCGGTCGTACTCGTCCTCGCCGATGCGGCCCTCCAGCAGGTCGCGCTCCAGCTCGGTGAGGGCCCGTCGGACGGGGGCAGGGTCGTAGTACTGCTCTTCGGCGGCGTACTGCAGCTGCTCGGCGGCCCAGAGGGTGGCGCGCACCGGTGCGAGGGGGAGGGTGAGGATGCCGGTCAGCAGGCCCATGGGTCAGGCGGCGAAGCTGTAGGGGGGCAGGGGCCCGCGCAGCCGGAAGTCGTAGGCCTCTCCGTAGTCCTGGGCCAGGCGCTGTCCGGCCTCGGTGAACTCGTGGGCGCGGGCGCGTTCGACGAGGAACGAGACGTTGAGGAAGTCGTCCTGCGCCGGGGCGGCGATGACGCTGGCGCGGGCCAGGCCGGACAGCTGCCCGACGACCTGGTCGGCCAGCAGCCGCTGCCGGGCCTCGACCTGCCGGGCCACCAGCTCCCCGAGGGCGACACGGTCCTCGTAGGTGCCGTTGCCGTCGCGGGTGAGCTCGTTGAGGCGGCGGGCGTCGTCGGACTCGGTGAGCACCTCATGCAGCAGGTCGTCCTGGGAGCGTGCGGCCTTGAGGTTGAACTCGGTGGTGCCGTGCAGCTCGACGAGCCTGCGGGCGTACCCCTCGCCCTGCTGCTCCAGGGCCGTCCTGAGGGCCGTGTCGTCGGGGGCGAGCAGGCCGAACCTCATCGGCAGGACCGCGCCGTCGGCCATCAGCCGTTCCTGCACGGCCTGGTGGGCGGCGAGGTCACGGCGCTTGGGACGCAGGTCCGGGGGCGCGGGGCTGACGACGACGGCGAGTCCGCTGTGGACCAGCGCGGTGGGGGTGCCACCCGCGGCGCCCACGGCCCGCAGGCCGTCGAGTCGCAGGGGGTGGTCGGAGCCGGTGATGGCGTAGACGTAGAGGGGGGCTGTCGGCTCCGTCCCCTCCGGGGAACCCGGGGCGTCGGTGGTCGGGGCGTCGGTGGCCGGGGCGTCGGTGGCCGGGGCGTCGGTGGCCGGGGCGTCGGTGGTCGGGGCGTCGCTCACCGCTCGTCGTCCTTGTCGCGGTCGAAGACGTCGCCGATCGCGTCGATGGCGCCGCCGATCACGCCGCTGGTCTTGCCCCTGGCACCGCTTTCGACCATGTCGCCGACGAGGTCGGTGAGCCGGGCGGGGGCCTTGCGGCCGGCCTCCAGGTCGAGGCGGTTGCAGGCCTCGGCGAAGCGGAGGTAGGTGTCCACGCTCGCGATGACGATCCGTACGTCGATCTTGAGGATCTCGATGCCGACGAGGGAGACCCGGACGAACACGTCGATGACGAGCCCTCGGTCCAGGATGAGTTCGAGGATGTCGAAGAGGCCGGCGGTCCCCGAACCGCTCGAGGTGACGGCGGGTTGTACCCCGCCTGTCTGCGTCATCACGGTCACGGTCCGGGTCCTCTCGCAGCGCTTCGTTCTCGGACTGGCACAGGGCGCCGTGGTTGCCCTGGTGGTGCCGTACGCGGTTTCGGTACGGCACCGGCCACGGGAGGGGCGCCGTGCCACTGTGAGGTACGGGAGGGGCAGCGATCCGTGTCAGACCACAGGGCAACGTTTACGTGAAGGAAATGTGAAGGCCTATCGGGTGCGGTCGAGTTGGCCGCGGGCGTAGCGGCGCACCCTTTCGTAGCCGAGGAGTTGGCCCTGGAGGTCCAGGGTGACGCGGTAGGTCGCCATGACCGTCATGGTGTCCGGGACCCGTTCCAGCTCGACGACCTCCACGTCGGCCGTCCAGCCGTCCTGCGCCGGCCGGAGGGCGGAGACGGAATCGGGCGTGGTGCCGAGCAGCTCGGCGAGCTGGGCCGCCGCGCCGCGCATCGCCTGCGCGGCACTCACACGGCCGGAAGGCGCCGTCGGTTGCCCAGCCGGCTCCGGCTGGGCTGCCGCCTTCCCTGTCGGCTGTCCTACCGGCTGTCCTACCGGCTGTCCTGCCGAATGCGGGTTGCCGTCAGGGGAGTTGGCAGTCCCCGGGATGCGGGGGTCAGTGCTTGTCATGGTCCTACCGTGCCAAGCCGGCCGTCGGCGTGGGAAGCGAATCGGCCAACGGCCCGCACCACGAGCCACGGCCGACGTCAGCCCTGCGCGGTCATCTCCACGAGCTTGACGACCGTGTTCCAGTTGCGGCTGGTCGCCGTCAGGCCCTTGAGCAGTCGCGGCTTCGACAGGGTCTCGGCCAGCTTGGAGCGGCCGAGACCCTCGGGCGCGTAGAGGTAGAGGGCGCGGTCGCCGAGGCGGAACTCCTCGGGGAGGAAGGCCTGTTGGTCGATCGAGGCGAAGCGGTCCGCGTCGACCGGGGTCGAGAAGTACGTCACGTGGAGCTGCTTGGGCTGCAGGTCGGCGGCCGGGAAGGGGCACGCGTCCCGTACGGCCTTCAGATAGGTGTGGTCGCGCACCAGGACGTCGACGGTGAACCCGAAGTGCTTCTCCAGGGCCTGCGTGAGGTCCGCCGCGAGGGTGTCCTCGTCGCCGGCGTCCGTGGTGAAGACGGCGTTGCCGCTCTGCAGGTAGGTGGCCACACCGGTGTGACCGAGACCCGTCAGAAGGGTGCGCAGGTCGGCCATCGGAACCTTCTTGCTGCCGCCCACGTTGATGCCGCGCAGCAGTGCCGCGTACGTCGTCGTCATCCGCACACCTTAAGGCCGCGGGCCCGCCCGGCCGCCGAGCCAACGCCTTCGTGCGACGGCCTCCGGATCGCCGGTCCCTGAGTCACCACCCTGACAACTCGAAGTAGGTGTAGGGGCCCACGGTCCTCCCGGATGGGGAGGCGGCGGGGTCCGGAGGGATGAGTGGCCGGGTCGCGGGGTCACCGGACAGCAGGAAGAGATGCTCTTATCCGCCCCATACCTTCGAATCGAAAGGTGACGGCAGGGGGCCGTCACCGGGGACGAGGGGGCTGGCCCGTCATGGGGAACGGAGAGACACGGGTGCGGGGGATCGCCGCCCGGGCAGGCGGCTGGAGCGCCCGGCATCGCTGGGCGGCCGTGGGTGTGTGGGTGCTGTTCGTCGTGCTGACGATGGGGATCGGCTCGGCGGTGGGCCAGGTCGACGTCAAGGGCAGCGACGAGCTCAAGGGGGAGACGAGCACGGCCGCCCACATCATCGAGGACGCGGGGATCGAGGAGCCGGCCGGTGAGACCGTCCTGATCCAGGCGAAGGGCGGCGGGATCAAGGCGACGGACGCGGCGTTCCGGGCCGCCGTCGACGACGTCGTGAAGGCCGTCGAGGGCACCGGCCGCGTCACGGACGTGACCTCCCCGTACGACACCCGCACCATCTCCAAGGACGGCCGCAGCGCGCTCGTGCAGTTCGACATGCGCGGCGAGGCGGAGACGGCGGGTGAGCGCGTCGCGCCCGTACTGAAGGCCGTCGAGGGCGTCCAGGGCGACCACGAGCGGCTGCGGATCGAGGAGATCGGCAGCGCCAGCATGAAGAAGACGTTCGACGACGCCTTCGGGAACGACTTCCAGCAGGCCGAGTACTCCGCGGTGCCCGTGGCCCTCGGGATTCTGCTGATCGCGTTCGGCGCTGTGGTCGCGGCGCTGCTGCCGGTGGCGCTGGCGCTCACCGCGATCATGGCGACGATGGGGCTGATGGCCATCGTCAGCCACTGGATGCCGATGGGCGATGTCGCGAACTCCGTGATGCTGCTGGTGGGTCTGGCCGTCGGCGTCGACTACTGCCTGTTCTACGTGCGGCGCGAGCGCGAGGAGCGGGCCGCCGGACGGGACCCGCAGACCGCTCTGCGGGTGGCCGCCGCGACCAGTGGCCGCGCCATCATCGTCTCCGGCGTCACGGTGTGCGTGGCGATGGCGGGCATGCTGTTCACCGGGCTCGCCGACTTCCAGGCGATGGGCCTGGCCTCGCTGATGGTCGTCGCGGTCGCGATGGTGGGGTCGGTGACCGTGCTGCCCGCGCTGCTGTCGATGCTGGGCGAGCGGGTGGAGAAGGGCCGCATCCCGTTCCTGCACCCGGACAAGCGGCGGAAGAGGGGCGGCGCGGGCAAGGCGGCCACGGAGGGGAGCCGCTTCTGGACGGGCGTCCTGCGCGTCGTCCTCGCCAAGCCGGCCGTCTCGCTGGTGGTCGCCGCCGGAGCGCTGCTCGCGATCGCGGCGCCCGCGCTGGGCATGAAGACGCAGAACCTCACGCTGGACCAGGAGTTCGGCGACTCGCTGCCGATCGTGCAGACGTACAACCGCGTCAACGAGGCCTTCCCCGGCGGCTCCGGACCGGCCGAGGTGGTCGTCAGGGCCAAGGACATCAACGCCTCCGACGTGCGGTCCGCGATCGCCGACTTCCGTGAGCGTGCGGTGAGTTCGGGCGCCTCGCGCGGACCGGTCGAGGTCAAGGTGCACGACGCGCAGGACCTCGCCCTGGTGTACGTGCCGCTGGTGGGCGGCTCGGACCTGGACAAGGCGGGCGCGAGTCTGGAGAAGCTGCGGGACGAGGTACGGCCCGCCACGCTCGGCGAGGTCGACGGTGTCCAGGCGCCGATCACCGGCGACGTCGCGAGCTCGAAGGACTTCAACGACCAGCTCGGCGGGGCCGTCGTCCCGGTCTTCGCGTTCGTCGTGGTCTTCGCGTTCCTCCTGATGCTGCTGTCGTTCCGCTCGCTGACGATCGCCGTCACGTCGATCGTGCTGAACCTGCTGTCGGTCGGCGCCGCGTACGGCATCCTCGTCGCCGTCTTCCAGCACGGCTGGGGCGCCTCACTGGTGGGGGCGGAGGGCGTCGGCGCCATCATCACCTGGCTTCCGCTGTTCCTGTTCGTGATCCTGTTCGGCCTGTCGATGGACTACCACGTGTTCGTGGTCTCGCGGATCCGTGAGGCGCGCCTGAAGGGCCGTTCGACGAAGGACGCGATCCAGCACGGTGTGGTCACCACGGCCGGGGTCGTCACCAGTGCCGCGGTCATCATGGTCGCCGTGTTCGCGATCTTCGGAACGCTGTCCATGCAGTCCATGAAGCAGATGGGCGTGGGCCTCGCGGCCGCGGTCCTCATCGACGCGACGATCATCCGGGGCGTGCTGCTCCCGGCCGTGATGGCCCTGCTCGGTGAGCGCAACTGGTACCTGCCGAAGTGGCTGAACCGGCTGCCGGACCTCACACACGACGAGTCCCCGGAGCCCGTGTCCCCGCCTCCGCCGCCGGCGGTGAAGGGCCGGAAGGTCGGCGTCTGACCGTCCGCCGCCGAGGACCTGGACGTCCGTACGTGGCCGGGGCGCACCACGCGCCCCGGCCACTGCCGTATGTCCTGGGGCCGGCCCCAGGGCCCTAGGCAGCCCTGGTCACCTCGTCGCGGGTGAAGGAGTCGATGGTGCGGGTGAAGTCACGGGTGGAGAGCAACAGCTTGTAGACGAGGGCGAGTTCGAAGACCAGCAACAGACCGCCGGAGACGATCGCCGCCCCGGCCACCGCGTCGAGCAGGGGGCCGACGATGAAGACGCCCATCTGGAACTCGATGCCGCTGATCAGATGGGCGCGGACGCGGTGGCGCAGCAGGAAGGACCGTACGCGCAGGTACGTGGGGAAGCGCCGGCGGAACTCCTGGTGCAGATCGATGACCTGGGGCTGCTTCTGCGGACCGTTCGCCACTTCTTGCGAACCCGCGTCCTCCGAACCCGCACCTTCCGAACCCGCGCCGACCGCCTTGCGCAGATCCTGCTCGATGTCGGCCTCGGGATTCTTGCGCAACAGGTCTTCCATGAAGGCGAGTTCGCGGTCGTCTTCCGCGTGGCGGGCCTCCCGCAGCCGGGCCTTGATCTGCTTGCGCATGGAGTGGCGGATCTTGAACGTCTCCAGGGAGTTGATGTAGCGGAGCGCGTCCAGGCCGATGACGGCGGCGGCCAGCCAGATGTAGAGCTCGTCATCGGTGCGCTGGTACTGGCCGGCCATCAACGCCACGGCGCACACGGCCACCCTGATGCGGTCGAAGACGAAGTCCAGCCAGGCGCCGAACAGGGAGCCCTGTCCCGTGAGCCGGGCGACCTTGCCGTCCATGCAGTCCAGGACGAAGCTCAGGTGGTAGACGACGGCGCCGCCGACCAGCCAGCGCCAGTCGCCGACCGCGAAGCAGGCGGCCGAGGCCAGACCCAGCAGGAAGGCGCCCCAGGTCAGCTGGTTGGGCGTGATCCTCGTGTACTTCGCGGTGAGCCTCACCAACGGTGTGGCGACAGGGTCGACGAGCAGCACGGTCCACCACGCGTCACGCTTCTTCTGGGTGATACGGCGTACCTCGGCGAGGTCGGGTATGTCTCGGCGCATGCGTCAGCTTCCTGGCGTTCGGTGAGAGTTCACGCCCAGCTTGGGAACCGTTCACCAAAGGAACAAGAAGCGGTCGGTGCAACCTTTCACAGGGGGTAACGGTCGAACCATGCAACCGAGTCCATGGCCGCGCCCCGTAAGGGGCGCGGGGCTGTGAACCCTACGGCGCGCTCTTCCGGCTCACCGCCGTGCGAGTTCCGTCTCGATCAGGTTCGCCGCTCGCTTCGTACCCCCCTCCCCCGCCATCCGCTCCCGGATGTCCGCCAGCCGCCGGGCCACCTCGGGGTCGCCCACGAGGGACAGCACGGTCTCACGCAGCGTGTCCGCCGTGGCCTCCTCCATCGGCACGTGCCGGGCGACCCCCAGCGACTGGAGCATGTCCGCGTTGCCGAACTGGTCGACGGCCTGCGGTACGGCGACCATCGGCGTCCCCGTGGCGAGCCCCTCCTGGCTGCCGCCCGCGCCCGCGTGCGTGATGAACGCGTCGGCCTGCCGCAGGACCGCCAACTGCGGTACCCAGTGCCGCACTTCGACGTTCCCCGGGACCGGGCCGAGCTCGGCCGCGCCCACGTGCTTGCCCACTTGAAGCACCATGTGCCAGCCGGGCAGGTCACCGAAGGCCTTCACGCACTCGCGGTAGAAGTCGGGCTGCTTGGTGAAGGCCGAGCCGAGGGAGACGAGGAGGACCTTCTCCGCTCCGGCCGGCCGCCGCCAGTCGCCCTCCGCCGTACGGTCCCCCTGACAGGCGCCGACGAAGCTGTACACGGTCTCGTCGACCCGGTCGGCGTTCGGCTGGAGAGCCTTCGGGATCAGGACGATCGATCGGGCGGGACGGCCGCCGAAGTGGTCGGGGTGCTCCGTGATCCCGTTCTCCTCCAGCCACGCATGGAAGCGGGCGTAGTAGGCCCGGCCGCGCTCGGTCTTCCTCGGTTCGGCCCACAGCGGTTCGAGGGCCTCCTCCTCGTAGCCCTCCCAGGCGACCAGGTTCGGCGAGAGCGAGACCGCCCTGACCCCCCAGCGGTGGGCGAGGACGCGGGCAGGGTAGGACGCGATGTCATGCAGGACGAGGTCCGGCTCGTCACCCTCGTACGTCTTGATCAGCTGGGGCAGGGCCTGGATGGCGTCGTTCAGGAACGGCTCCACGTTGTCCAGGAGTGTGCTGCCCCACGCCGAGGGGTCGTCGTCGGGGGACGGCAGCGTCGAGTGCCACAGCACGGGCTCGGCACCCGTCGCGGCGACCTTCTCCGCGAAGACCGGCGGGATCGCGTACGTCACCCGGTGGCCGCGCGCGACGAGTTCGCGGATCACTTCGAGGCTGGGGTTCACGTGGCCGTGGGCGGCGATGGAGAACATGGCGATGTGGGAGGTCATGATCCGAACCGTATGCGAGACGAGACGTCTCGTGCAATGCGATTACTCACCGGCCCTCGCCCAGGGCCGGTCACCGTCCCTCAGCGCTGATAGCGCGCCAGCACCAGGTTGCCGTCATCGACGAGCCGTTCCCGCAGCTCGTCCAAGCCGATCGCCCCGCTGTAGTACTCCTGGAGGGCGGGGGTCGCGACCTTGTCCTTCCACTCCGGGTAGCCGCGCACGGACTGGGCGGGCGCCGAGCGGAGATGGGCGGCGAGGGCCGTCCCGGTGGCCCAGTCGTACTTCCGCGTGCGCAGCGCCGGATCCTTCAGCGCCTTGGTGCCCGTGGGCAGCATCCAGTCGCCGAGCGCGAGACGGACCATGTTCCCGGGCCGGAGCAGGAAGTCGACGAACGCGGCGGCCTGACGCTGGTGCGGGCTGTCCTCGGCGATCGAGAGCGTCTGCGGGCTGACGCCCTGGGCGAGCCCGTCGGCACCGGCCGGGGCGGGCAGCACCTGCCAGTCGAAGCCCTTGGGCGCCTGCTGCACGATCTGCTGGCGGTAGGAGAACCCGAGCGGGACCATCGCGTACCGGCCGCCGAAGAAGCCGGGCAGCGTGTCGGAGCCGCCCATGCCGAGCGTGCTGCCCGCCGCGCTGCGGTCGGTGTTCACCTGGTCGTGCACGGTCCGCGGGACGACCGCGTCGGCGTCGTCGAAGCGGATCTCCACCTTGCCGTCGGCGTCCCGCTGGAACATCCGGCCGCCGGAGGAGAGGGAGAGGTTCAAGGTGGCCGAGACGGGCTCCTTGAGCGGCCAGGCGACGCCGTACTTCCCGTCGCCGCTCAACTCCTCGGTCACGGCGCGGAACTCGTCCCAGGTCCACGGCTCCTCGGGAGTCGGGACGCGTACGCCCGCGTCCTTCAGCCAGGTGGCGTTGGCGACGAGCACGCGCGGCTCCTGGAGGAACGGCACGCCGTAGACGCCGTCGCCGAACGTCGTCGTCTCCCAGGTCCGCCGCGGGATGTCGGCCTTCAGCCGCTCGGGCAGCAGGTCGGTCAGGTCGGCGAGGTAGCCGCCGTACGCGAAGTCGGCCAGGTCGTCGGAGGCGTCGTGGATGACGTCGGGTGCCTCACCGCCCTCGAAGGAGGTGAGCAGCTGGTCGTGGACACCGTCCCAGCTGCCCTGGACGTACTCGACCTGGATGTCCGGGTGGGTGGCGTTCCACTCCTTCACCAGTTCCTTGTTGGCCTCCACGGACTCCTGCTGCCAGGCGAGGGACTGGAAGCGGAGGGTGATCCGGCCGTCGTCCCGTGTGCCGCCCGACGAGCAGCCCGCGAGGAGCAGCAGGAGGACCACGGTCAGCAGGCGTGCGGTCGGCAGACGGGTGGTCGGCAGGCGTGTGCGCATCAGCTCTTCACCGCCCCGGCGAGCATGCCGCCCGTGATCCGCTTCTGGATGACCGCGAAGATCAGCAGGGAGGGCAGGGTCGCGAGGAGGGCCGCGGCAGCGAGCGGTCCGAGGTCCGCGGTGCCCTCGGCGCCGATGAAGTGGGTGAGGACGACAGGGAGGGTCTGTTTCTCCGGGCTCTTGAGCAGCACGAGCGCGAAGAAGAACTCGTTCCAGGCGGTGATGAAGGCGAACAGGGCCGTAGCCACGATGCCCGGCGCGAGCAGCGGCGCCATGACCGACACCAGCGTCCGCAGCCGCCCGGCGCCGTCGACCGCCGCCGCCTCCTCCAGTTCGGGCGGCACGGCCCGTACGTACCCGACGAGCATCCACAGCGCGAACGGCAGCGCCCACACGACGTACACCATGACCAGTCCCGGGACGGAGTTGATCAGCCGGAGGTTCTTCAGCACCAGGAACAGCGGGATGATCACCAGCACGAACGGGAACGCCTGGCTGACCACCACCCAGCCGGTGGCCGCCCGCGAGAGCGGGCCCCGGTGCCGGGCCATGACGTACGCCATCGGCGTCGCGATCAGCACCGCGACGACCGCCGCCCCGACCGCCGCGACCAGGGAGTTCAGCAGGGCGTCCAGCAGTGGTTGCTCGTCGAAGGCCTGCCGGAAGTTGGCGAGGGTGGGGTCCTTCGGGATCCAGGTGGGGTGCAGGCTGCCCAGTTCGCGCGGCGGCTTGAAGGCGGTGGAGACCAGCCAGAGGAACGGGAAGGCGAGGAACAGCAGATAGGCGAGCAGGGCGGCGTACTGGCCCGCACGCGCGGCCCTCCGGGTCCTCAACGCTCCTCACCTTCCCTCAGCCGGCCGACGAGACGCACCGCGAGGACCACCGAGATCACCGCCACCATCACGCATCCCATCGCCGCCGCGTACCCGAACTGCCCGTAGCGGAAGGCCTCTTCGTATGCGAACAGCATCGGCAGCCGGGTGCGGCCACCGGGTCCGCCGTTCGTGAGCACGTACACGAGGGCGAACGAATTGAAGTTCCAAATAAAATTCAGCGCGGTGATGGCGAGCGCCACCGGCTTGAGCGCGGGCCAGGTGACCGTGCGGAAGCGGCGCCAGGCTCCGGCGCCGTCCATGGCCGCCGCCTCGTGGAGTTCGCGCGGGGTGTTCTGCAGTCCGGCGAGCAGGGCGACCGTGGTCTGGGGCATGCCCGCCCAGACGCCGACCACGATCACCGCGGGCAGGGCGGTGGCCAGTCCGCTCAGCCAGTCGCGGCCGTCGCCGAGACCCAGGTCGCGGAGGGTCTCGTTGAGGATGCCCGCGTCCGGGTTGTAGACGAGCCGCCACATGACGCCGACGACCACCTCGGGCATCGCCCACGGGACGATCGCGAGGGCCCGTGCCGGCCAGCGCATCCGGAGGTCCTGGTTCAGCAGCAGGGCGAGCCCGAGCGCCAGCAGGAACTGCGGCACGGTCACGCCCACCGCCCACAGCAGGCCGATGCGGAACGACTCCCAGAACAGCGTGTCGTGGAGCAGGTCCTGGAAGTTGAGCGTCCCGATCCACCGCGTGGGCTCGGTCCTCCCGGACTGGGCGTCGGTGAACGCCAGCGCGATCCCGTACAGCAGGGGTCCGACGCTGAGCACCAGGATGGGCAGCAGCGCGGGCAGGACGAGGAACCAGGCGCCGCGGTCGAGGGCGCGACCGTCCCGGCCCGGGCGGCGCACGCCCTTCGTCGGGCGGGGTCGCGGTGGTCGCCTCGGCTCGGTCGCCAATGCCACGGAATCGGCTCCTCTGGGCGGCTGGGGACGACACACCCCCAGGGGGGTCTGGCCGACCGGGCGGCCTCCGTCATGGTGCTGAGGGAGGGTCAGGTCGTCAAGGGACCGCGCAGACGTTCCGACCTGTGCGAATGCGACACTGGCCGGGGGATGGCGCAAACACGACGGCCCGAACGCCCGCGACAGGCGCCGCGCGAGCCGCGTACGGACGGACGCGGCGGGCGGCACGGGCACGCCGGACATGACGAGCACGACGCGCACCACGGACGCGACGGACACGACGGAGGCGACGGATGGACGAGGCACGGGCGCGGGCGGTACTCGCCGAGGCGGGGCTGGGGCAGGACCCGGAGCTGCTCGCGCTGGGTGAGAACGCGGTGTTCGCCACCGGTGACCTGGTGGTCAAGGTGGGCCGCGACGCCGAACTCCTCGACCGCGCGCGCCGTGAACTGGACGTCGCGCTCTGGCTCGCCGAGGCGGGCGTCCCCGCCGTGCGCGCCGCCGAGCCCGAGCCGCTGTCGGTGGAGGGTCATCCGGTGACGCTGTGGCAGCGGCTGCCCGACGCCGTACGCCCCGCCGAGCCGCGTGATCTGGCCGAACTGCTGCGGTTGGTGCACGCGCTGCCCGGGGCGCCCTTCGCCCTTCCCCGCCGCGAACTGCTGGGCGGCGTGGAGCGCTGGCTGCGTCTCGCGGGCGACGCGATCGACCCGGCGGACGCCGACTACCTGCGCGCGCGCCGCGACGGCTTCGCCGCGTCCGCCGCCGCGCTCGCCCCCCACCTGCCGTCCGGTCCGATCCACGGCGACGCCCTCCCCCGCAACGTCCACGTGGGCCCCGACGGTCCCGTCCTGGTCGACCTGGAGACCTTCTCCGCCGATCTGCGCGAGCACGACCTGGTCGTCATGGCCCTCTCCCGCGACCGCTACGGGCTCGGGGCCGAGGCGTACGACTCGTTCACGGCTGCCTACGGCTGGGACGTGCGCGAGTGGGAGGGCTGTTCGGTGCTGCGGGGTGCCAGGGAGACGGCGAGCTGTGCGTGGGTGGCACAGCACGCGCCGAGCAACCCCAAGGCGCTGGCCGAGTTCGAGCGGCGGGTCGCGTCGCTCAGGGACGGGGACGAGACGGTGCGGTGGTATCCGTTCTGAGCCGGCGCTCCTCTCAGTGGTGACACCCGTCAGGGCGTCGCGGTGTCCCCGTCGCGGATCGTCGCGGCAGCGCGGCGCAGTTCCGTGAGGACCGTGCGGACGGCCCTGCGCGCGGTGCGTTCCGGGCGGTGCAGGGCGTCGATGTGACGTCGGGCCCGCACACCGCTCAGTGGTCTGAGGACGAGCGCCGGGTGCGGGCGCATGGTCCAGCGCGGCATGAGGGCGAGGCCGCCCCCGGCGGCCACGGCCTCGCAGGCCACCGCGAACTCGTTGATGCGGTGGGCGAGGCGGAGCCGCCGTCCGGCCGCGGTGGCGACGGCCTCCAGGGTGGCCAGGATCGGGAAACCGTCGTGCGCCGCGATCCAGGGCTCGTCGGCCACGTCCCGCGGGGTCAGCCGCCGCTTCGCGGCCAGCGGGTGGTCGGCGGGCATCGCCACGTCGAGCGGCTCGAGCAGCAACGTGGTCGCGGTCACCGTGGGCGGCCACGGCGGGGCGTGGTCGAGGCGGTGCGCCAGCACCAGGTCGTACGCGCGGGTGAGCAGGGGGAAGTCGTCCTGCGCCACGTCCGCGTCGGCGAGCGCGACCCGCGGCCCGTCCGGTCCGGCGAGGCCGCGCAGGAGCAGCGGGAAGAAGGCGGCGCCCGCGCTGTGGAAGGCGGCCACCGAGACCTCACCGTCCGGTCGGTCCACGAACTCGTCGACCGTGTGCCGGGCCCGCGCCAGCGCGCTCTCCACCTCGATGGCCGCGCCCGCCAGGGCCTGTCCGGCGTCGGTGAGCACCAGCCGCCGCCCGTCCCGCTCGGTGAGCGGCACGGGGATCGAGCGCTGCAGCAACCGCAGTTGCTGGGAGATCGCCGACGGCGTCACGAGCAGCGCCTCGGCGACCGCGGTGACACTGCCGAGTTCGCCCAGCTCCCGCAGGATCCGCAACTGTCGTTCGTCCACCGTCCCAGTGTAGGAAAGTGTAGGGACGCTAAAGGATCGTTTTAGAAGTTGGTACTGGGCTTCAGGGACACCGGCGATGCACCGTGGGCGCATGCCCGATGCCCGCCGTACCGACGCGGTACTCCTCCTGGTCGCGCTCGTCTGGGGTTCCAGTTACCTCTCCGCCCAGACGGCCACCGCCGCCCTGCCCGTGCTGCTCGTCCTGTTCGCGCGATACGCGCTGTCCGCGCTCGCCTGTGCCGGTCTGGTATCCGTCCGCCGTGGGCCACTGTGGACCCGTGACGAGCTCCGGGCCGGTGTCCCGCTCGGCATCACCCAGGCCGCCGTCCTGCTCGTCGAGACGTACGGCGTCGCCCACACGAGCGCGGCCAACGCCGGGCTGATCATCAGCCTGACCATCGTCCTCACCCCGCTCCTGGACCGCTCGGGCCACCCCGGCGGTCTGCCTCCCCGGTTCTTCCTGGCCGCCGGGGTGTGTGTGGTGGCCGTCGGGCTCCTCATGACCGGCAACGGCTTTCACGCGCCCCGCAGCGGTGACCTGCTGATGCTCGGCGCCGCGGTGGTGCGGGCGGCGCACGTGGCGCTCGTCGGGCGGCTGACGATGCGCCGGGGGGTCCGGCCACTGCACCTGACGACGGTGCAGACCGTCGTCGGCACGGCGCTGTTCCTGCCGCTCGCCGCCCGCGACCTGCCGGCTCTGGCGCGCGCCGACTCGGCCCTCTGGCTCCAGTTGCTCTACCTCGCCCTGTTCTGCAGCGTGTTCGCCTTCCTCGCGCAGACCTGGGCGGTGCAGCGCACCTCCGCCAGCCGCGCCAGCCTGCTCCTGGGCACGGAACCGATCTGGGCCGCCGCCCTGGGTGTCGCCCTCGGCGGCGAGCGCTTCACCCTCCTCACCGGGCTGGGCGCGGCCCTGATGGTCACCGGCACCTACTGGGGCCAGGCCGTCGAACGCCGGGCACGCGCCGCGGCGTCTCGCGCCGCGTCCCCTCGCGCCTCCGCCCCGACCCACCTCACCGAACAGGAACAGGAACCGGAACAGGAACCCGTGTGCCCGAACACCACACGTACCAGCGCCTAGACGGCCGGCTCGTCCGCCAGTTCACGCAGCGGCCAGGACGCGTCCACCACCGCGTCCGCGTCGCCCTTGCGGCGCAGGAAGTTCTGGAAGTCCGCCGCCCAGGCCGCGTACCACTCGATCTGGCGGCGGTGCAGCTCCGCCGGGCCGAGGGCGGCGACCTTGGGGTGGCGCTCGGCTATGGCGCGGGCGAGCCGGGCCGCGGCGAGGGCGTCGGCCGTGGCGTCGTGGGCGGAGGTCAGCGCGACCCCGTACTCCGTGCAGACCGCTTCGAGGTTCCGCTTGCCGCGGCGGTAGCGGTCCACGGAGCGGTCGATCGTGTACGGGTCGATGACGGGCGCGGGGTCGACGCCATCGAGGCGCTCGCGCAGCGACGGCAGGCCGTGGCGGCGGAGCTCGGCGGAGAGCAGGGTGAGGTCGAAGGCCGCGTTGTACGCGACGACCGGCACTCCCGTCCTCCAGTACGTGACGAGGACGTCCGCGACCGCGTCGGCGACCTGGTCGGCGGGCCTGCCCTCGGCCGCCGCGCGCTCGTTGCTGATGCCGTGCACCGCGACCGCGTCGGCGGGGATCTCCACGCCCGGGTCGGCGAGCCACTCCCTGCGGCCGAGCTCACTGCCGTCCCTGAGTTCGACGACCGCCGCCGTGACGATGCGCGCCTCGCGCGGGTCCGTGCCGGTCGTCTCCAGGTCGAAGCCGATCAGCAGCTCCCGGTGCCAAGCCATCGTGGCCCCCCTTCTCAGTGGTGCTTTCCCCCAGTGGCCTCCACCATCCCATGGGCCACTGACAATCCGAGGACCGCATTCCGCTTGTGGGCATGCCGACGGGAACGGCCAGGGCCGGCGGGCCGCGTCACGACACCGGCCGCGAGTCCGCCCAGGCCAGTTCGAACTCCTCGCGGTACGTCTCGAAAAGCCCGCCCTCGCCCGCCTCGTCCGGCTTGAGGAGCCGCTGGCCCCCGCGCAGGACGAGCACCGGCGCCTCCATGCCGCGGGTGCGGCGCAGATACGTCTGGACGACCGCTATGCCGTCCGAGCCGTCGCCGTCCACGAGGTACGCGGTGAAGCGCGGTGTCTCGTCGAAGACCTGGATCTCGAAGGCGCCCGGGTCGCGCAGCTTGGAGCGCACGCGGCGCATGTGCAGGATGTTCATCTCGACCGCGCGGCTCAACTCGCCCCGCTTGATGCCGAGTTCACGCTCGTGCCGCTTGACCGCGCTGGACGCCGGGTTCAGGAACAGCAGCCGCACCCGGCACCCGGACTCGGCGAGCCGTACGAGCCGTCGCCCGGAGAAGTTCTGCACCAGCAGATTGAGCCCTATTCCTATGGCGTCCAGCCGGCGGGCACCGCCGAACAGGTCCTCCGCCGGGAACTGCCGCAGCAGCCGCACGCGGTCGGAGTGCACGGCCACGACGTCCGCGTACCGGTCGCCGACGAGGGACTCCACGGCGTCGACGGGCAGCCTGCGCGCGGACGGTACGTCGCTGCCCGCGCCGAGGGTCTCCAGCAGCCGGGCGGAGGCGCGTTCGGCCTGGGCCAGCACCGCCTCGGACAGCGCG
This sequence comes from Streptomyces sp. NPDC046862, assembly GCF_040704615.1. NCBI lineage: Bacteria > Bacillati > Actinomycetota > Actinomycetes > Kitasatosporales > Streptomycetaceae > Streptomyces > Streptomyces sp. NPDC046862. The sequence goes on from NZ_JBEYXP010000061.1 coordinate 25,593, forward strand.
CGGTTGCGGGAGACGACGTTGCGGGTGACCTCCAGCTCGTCCAGGGCCAGTTCCACGTCGCGTCGCTCGTCGACGTACGGCTCGAAGCACGGCCAGTGCTGGACCATCAGCTCGCGCAGCTGGGGCAGGGTGAGGAAGCTGAGGACGTTGTCGTCGGCGGGGTCCAGCAGGTAGCCCTTGCGGCGGCTGACCTCGCGTACGGCGACCGCGCGCTGCACCCACTCCTGACCGGCGGGGCCGGCGGCGGCGACCACCCACTCGTCGCCGTGGACGGGTTCGTAGATGGGACGCAGAACAGCGGCCACGACCGCGCGCAGCCGCTGTTCGACGAGGTTCAGCCAGATGTAGGCGCGACCGGCCCGCTGGGCGCGCGTGCGCACCTCACGCCAGGCGTCGGCGTTCCAGTCCAGTTCCGGTCCGATGGAACCCATCTCCATCGGCCGTGCCAGGGACACCGCGCCGGGTGGGACATCTGTGGAGCCCCCCTCGTGACCCTCGTCACCAGGAGGCAGCTCCAGCCCTCCCGAGCCCACCCGTGCACCGCCTTCCGCTCCCCCGAGCTCTCCCCTACTCAACGATCAAGGAAGGGTACTCCGGGAGCGTCGGGCGGTGCAGCCTGATGGACAGGTCGTTTTCTGAACTGCTAACCCCGCGGGATGCCGTTCACGCCCGCGAGGTCGGCCGGAGTGAGCGGGTTCTGGGCCGTGACGTCACGCGGAACGATCGAGAAGCCCTGCCAGTGGACCGGCATGGGCTCCTGGTCCTCGTCGCGCGCGATGTGGTGGAAGCCCACGTTGACCCAGGTGATCGGGTGCGTGAGGGTCTCTCCGTTCACCCACTTGTCGACGGACTTGCCGGCTCCGGCGGCGCAGTTGCCGAGGTTGTTGCTGGCGAACTGCTCGCACTTCTTGTACTCGGTGAAGTAGATGTCGTTCTTGGTGAAGCTGCGGCCCGGGTACTTCTGGGTGGCGCCGGGGACGATCTCGTAGGAGCGGGCGTGGCCGTCCTTGTTCTTTCCGGTCGCGCTGACCACGCGCCACCAGCGCATGTTCTTGGCGTCACCGGCGAGTTCCTTGGTGACCTTGGTGCGGGTGGTCTTGTTGGTGGGTCCCTCGTTGGGGCCCGAGGGCGCGCTGACCACGGAGTCGTACTGCTCGACCCGGTTCTTGGAGGAGCCGTCCAGGCCGAAGTTGAGCCGCCAGAAGACGTTGTGACTGTGGCTGGTGGCCTTCGCCGCGCTGCCGTTGCCGATCGGCCAGCCGCGGCCGTCACCCGCGTCGTAGTCGCCGGGCGCGAGGCTGCCGGTCGCGCCGACGTTCATGTGGATCGTGCCGTCGTCCGTGAAGCGCCACTCGGTCATGTACTCGTACCAGCCGACCTTGTTCACGCCGTAGACGAGCAGGTCCGTGCCCTCCGCCTGGTAGACCTTGTTGTTGTCGGCCTGCAGGCGGTAGGCGTGACCGCGCGAACGGGTCGTGGTGCACAGACCCTTGACGTTCTCGGAGTCCGACCACATGGCGCCCGGGACCTTCACGGTCTTGATGGTGCCGCCGGGGCACTCGGACGCCTTCAGGTTCACCTGGCCCTGGCCGAAGTTGAAGCCCGTCAGGTCGTCGTACTCGGCCTTGCCGTCGTCGTACGGGACGTGGATCTGGCCGAGCCTGGCGTTGGTGAGGACCTTGATCGGCTTGGTCTCGCCGGGCGGCTGGTAGGAGATGTCCTCCAGGATGATCCCGGCCTCGGCGTCGTGGCGCCAGCACATCCGCCAGGTGGTGCCGGAGGCGAGCTTCTTCTCGATCCGGTAGGACGCGCTGCAGTCCCAGGTCACGGCCGGCGCGGCCTTGGGCTGGGCGGTGGCCGGGCCCGCGGCCGTGGTGAGTCCGGCGGCCAGGGCCGTCGCGGTCAGGCCGACCGCCGCCCCGGTGCGGGCACGGTTGATTCTGTTGACGCGCATGAAGAAGTGATCCCCTTGCGATGAGCCTGCACAGAGCAGGGAAGTGAAGGAAAGCGAGAAGAGGGGGTGGGCGGGCCCGGGTCAGCCGAGCTTGGCGACCTTGCGGGTGCTCAGGTCGATGATCAGGTTGCGGGTGTCGATCCAGGGCCCGTTCTTGACCTTGGTGAACAGCCGCACGCACCGCTGCTCGCCGCACTTGGCGAGGGTCTCGGGCTTGGTGCCCGCGTCCGCGCGGAAGACCATGCCGGCGACGACCAGCTGGTCGGGCGAGGTGAGTTCCTTGCCGGTGGCGTCCTTGTAGTCGGCCTTCAGACCGGCTCCGACCGGGTCGGCGATCAGCAGCTTCGCGGCCTCCGCCGACTCGGCGGGGCTGAACGGCGGCTGCACCCCGCGCTGGGTGTCGGTCGTCTCGACCTTGCCGGTGTCGAGGTTGACGGTCTTGGTGACGACCGTGTCGTTCTTGTAGTCGTAGAACCTGACGTCCGCACGGCGGGGCGCGCTCGCGTCGTCCAGTTCGTCCTCGCTCGGCTCGGCGAGCTCGACGTTGAGGCGCTCCGGGCCACGCTTGCCCTCGGCGTTCTCGCTGCTGTTGAGCAGCGTCCGGTTCAGCGCGATCTGCTCGACGCGCTTCATCTCGTCGTCGGTGAGCGGGTCGAGACCGGTGCCCTTGTCGCCCTCGGCCGGAGCCTCCTCGACCGTGCCGGGCCGCACGGCCCCCTGGCCCTCGGCCTGTCCCTGTCCCGCCGCCTGCTGGGCGTTCTGCTGCCCGGTGCCGCCGGACTCGTCGGCCGAGACCGACCCCGGCAGGGTGATCCCGACCATCACGGCGGTCCCGGCCACCGCGATGCCCGCGCCCGCCACCACCTTGCCCAGATGGCGGCGCACTATCTTCCGCACAATTCCCCCCACTCCCCTTGTCTCACCAGAAAACTCCTGGGTACCGCTGGTTCGGCATACCGCGTATGCGCTGGTCGCTCGGTAAGAGGGACGTAAGTCATGGGTGGTTCCATCAGTTTGGGGGAGACTCGTCTGGGAGTCGCCCCCCAGGGCGCGGCGCAACTGGAAGAGTCGTATCCATGCAGGTCTGGCCTGGACAGGCGTATCCGCTCGGTGCCACGTACGACGGCGCCGGCACCAACTTCGCGGTCTTCTCGGAGGCCGCCGACCGAGTCGAGCTGTGCCTTGTGCACGACGACGGCTCGGAGACGGCGGTCGAGCTGCGGGAGACGGACGCGTTCGTACGGCACGCGTACCTGCCCGGGATCATGCCCGGGCAGCGGTACGGCTTCCGTGTGCACGGGCCGTACGCCCCGGAGCGGGGCTTGCGCTGCAACTCGGCGAAGCTGCTCCTCGACCCGTACGCGCGCGCGATCAGCGGCGCGGTCACGTGGGGCGAGGAGGTGTACGGCTACCACTTCGACGAACCCGACCGGCGCAACGACCTCGACTCGGCGCCCCACACGATGGCGTCGGTCGTGGTCAACCCGTACTTCGACTGGGGCGACGACCGGAGGCCGCGCACCGAGTACCACCACACGGTGATCTACGAGGCCCATGTGAAGGGCCTGACCATGCGGCACCCGGGGCTGCCGGAGGAGCTGCGCGGCACGTACGCGGCGCTGGCGCACCCGGCGGTCATCGAGCACCTGACCGAGCTGGGGGTCACGGCGCTGGAGCTGATGCCGGTGCACCAGTTCGTGAACGACCACCGGCTGGTGGACATGGGCCTGAACAACTACTGGGGCTACAACACGATCGGTTTCTTCGCCCCGCACAACGCGTACGCGTCCTGGGGCGACCGCGGGCAGCAGGTGCTGGAGTTCAAGTCGGCGGTGCGGGCGCTGCACGAGGCCGGGATCGAGGTCATCCTCGACGTCGTCTACAACCACACCGCCGAGGGAAACCACCTGGGCCCGACGCTGTCCTTCAAGGGCCTGGACAACCCGTCGTACTACCGGCTCACGGACGATCCGCAGTACTACATGGACACCACGGGCACGGGGAACTCCCTGCTCATGCGCTCGCCCCACGTACTTCAGCTGATCATGGACTCGCTGCGGTACTGGGTGACCGAGATGCACGTGGACGGCTTCCGCTTCGACCTGGCGGCGACGCTGGCCCGGCAGTTCCACGAGGTGGACCGGCTGTCGTCGTTCTTCGACCTCGTGCAGCAGGACCCGGTGGTCTCGCAGGTGAAGCTGATCGCCGAGCCGTGGGACGTCGGCGAGGGCGGCTACCAGGTGGGCAACTTCCCGCCGCTGTGGACGGAGTGGAACGGCAAGTACCGGGACACGGTGCGGGACCTGTGGCGGGGCGAGCCGCGCACGCTGGCGGAGTTCGCGGGCCGTCTCACGGGCTCCTCGGACCTGTACCAGGACGACGGCCGCCGCCCGCTGGCCTCGATCAACTTCGTGACCTGCCACGACGGTTTCACGCTGCACGACCTGGTCGCCTACAACGACAAGCGCAACCACGCCAACGGCGAGGACAACCGCGACGGGGAGAGCCACAACCGCTCCTGGAACTGCGGAGCGGAGGGCGAGACGGACGACCCGGCGGTGCTGGAGCTGCGCGCCCGCCAGATGCGCAACTTCATCGCCACGCTGATGCTGTCGCAGGGTGTGCCGATGCTCAGCCACGGCGACGAGTTCGCGCGCACGCAGAGCGGCAACAACAACGCGTACTGCCAGGACAACGAGCTGTCCTGGGTGCCGTGGCCGGAGGAGGAGAGCGGCGTCCCCGGTGAGCTGCTCGCCTTCACCCGCGCGATGGTGTGGCTGCGCAGGGACCACCCGGTGTTCCGGCGGCGCCGCTTCTTCCACGGGCGCCCGGTGGAGGGCACCCACGACGACCTCTCGGACATCGCGTGGTTCACCCCGGCGGGCGAGGAGATGACGCAGGCCGACTGGGACTCGGCCCAGGCGTCGGCGCTGACCGTCTTCCTCAACGGCAACGCGATCTCCGAGCCCGACGCGCGTGGCGAGCGCATCAGCGACGACTCGTTCCTGCTGATGTTCAACGCCTCCCCCAAGGCGCTGGACTTCGTGATCCCGGTCAACCACGGCCGCCAGTGGCAGGTCGTCGTCGACACGTCCCGTCCCGACGGCGTCTCCCCCGAGTCGGGGGACAAGGTGCGGGCGGGAGACAGTCTGACCCTGGTGGACCGCAGCCTGACGGTGCTGCGGCGGCCTGCGTAGGCCGGTGGGTACGCCCTTCAACTTAGCTCGATCGGGTGATGGTCGGCTGCCGGGCTTGCGGTGTTGTGGGCCGTTCGGGCTACGGTGATCGTGCGATCTGGGACGCCGGGTACGGCGCCAGCGTGCGGGGCCCCCGCTCCACCAGCGAGATGGTTCGGGGCCTCCCCGTCGCCACTGGCCTTATCCACATGGCCAGGTCGCGCAGGGAACTGGCCTCCCGGGATCGGACCATGCACAGGATGCGTGTCACCGCCCCGGGGTCGAGTACGCCGGGGACCAGTGCGCCCAAGACCGTTCGGGGCGTGCGGCTGAGTAGTCTCACTTTTACTCAACCCAAAGGAACGGTACGTAGCTTCCATGACGTCAGCTACCGCGCCCCTGTCGACCTACCGCCTCCAGCTGCAACCAGGGTTTCCCTTCGCGGCGGCGGAGGCGGCCGTGCCGTACCTGGCCTCGCTCGGTGTGTCGCATCTGCATCTGTCGCCGGTGCTGGAGGCCGTGCCCGGCTCGGCGCACGGGTACGACGTGGTGGACCCCGCCCGCGTGCGGGGCGAACTGGGCGGCGAGGAGGGGCTGCGCTCGCTGGCGCGCGCCGCGCGGGCCCACGGGCTCGGGCTGGTCGTGGACATCGTGCCGAACCACATGGCGATGGCGCCCCGGCACAACCGGCCGCTGTGGGAGGTGCTCCGGGAGGGTCCCGAGTCGCCGTACGCGCGGTGGTTCGACATCGACTGGGAGGCGCAGGGCGGGCAGGTGCTGCTGCCGGTGCTGGGCGGTCCGCTGGGCCAGGAGATCGACCGGTTCGTCGTCGACGGCAAGGAGCTGCGCTACTACGACCATGTGTTCCCGCTGCGTGAGGGGACCGAGAAGCTGCCTCTGCCGCGGCTCCTGGACGCGCAGTGGTACCGGCCGGTGTGGTGGCGGCTGGCTCGTACCGAGCTCAACTACCGGCGTTTCTTCAGTATTTCGGAGCTGATCGGGGTGCGGGTCGAGGACCCGGAGGTGTTCGACGTGACGCACGCGAAGATCCTCCAGCTGCTCGACGAGGGGGTCGTCGAGGGCCTGCGGGTCGACCACCCCGACGGGCTCGCCGATCCGGACGGGTATCTGCGGCGGCTGCACGAGGCGACCGGCGGGCGCTGGACGGTCGTGGAGAAGATCCTCGCGGAGGGCGAGCCGCTGCCGGCCGCCTGGCCGGTCGCGGGCACCACCGGGTACGACGCGCTCCGGCACGTGGACGGGCTGTTCACGGACCCGGCGGGGGCCGGTGAACTCCTCGGCCAGTACCGGCGGTTCGCGGCCCCGCAGGCCGACCGGGGCGGCCACTGGGAGTCGACGGTGCGGCGCGCGGCGTACAAGGTACTCACGCACGAGCTGGCCACGGAGGTCGAGCGTCTCACGCGCGCCGCGCACCGGCTGTGCGACCGTTCGCCCGACCCCGCCCTGCGCGACCACGCCCCCTGGGCGCTGCGCACGGCGCTCGTGGAGCTGCTGGTGCGCCTGGAGGTGTACCGGCCGTACGCCTCCCAGGACGCCTCCCTGGTCGTCACCGAGGAGGCGGCGGCCGAGGCACGCGCGGTCTTCACGGTGCCGGAGGAATCGCGGGCCGTCGACACCGTGCGGAACCTGGTGCTGGGGCGGGCCGGTGAGGGGTCGCAAGGCGTGGAGTTCCGGACCCGGTTCGCGCAGACCGGGTCCGCGCTGCGGGCCAAGTCCGTGGAGGACACGGCGTTCTACCGCTACGTGCCGTTGCTGTCGGCGAACGAGGTGGGCGGGAATCCGGGGAGCCCGGCCGTCGCCCCGGAGGTCTTCCACGCCTACTGCGCGCGCGTGCAGCGCGACTGGCCCACCACGGGCACCGTCCTGTCGACGCACGACACCAAGCGCAGCGCCGACGTGCGTGCCGCCCTCGCCGTGCTCACCGAGTGCCCTGGGCGGTGGTCCGACACGCTGGCCGAGGTGACCCGTGAGGGGCACGGCATGCCCGACCCGCAGCTGGCGTGGGCCGCCTGGCAGACCGCGTTCGGGCTGGGACCCGCCTCCGGGGAGCGTCTCCAGGGGGCGCTGCTCAAGCACGTGCGGGAGGCCGGGCTGCACACCTCCTGGACCGAGCAGGATCCCGCCTACGAGTCGGCGGTGGCCGACTTCGTGGCGGGAGGCCCGGGCGCCGACACCCGCGTGCACGCCCTCAGGAGCGACCTGGAGCCCCACGTGCGGGCGAACGTCCTGGGCGCCTCCCTGGTCCACCTGACGATGCCGGGCGTGCCGGACGTCTACCAGGGCACGGAGGGCGAGTACCGGGCACTGGTGGACCCGGACAACCGGGAGCCGTTCGCGCCGCGGGAGCGGCCCTCGGAGAAGTCCGGCCTGACGACGGCGGCCCTGCGGCTGCGCGGGCGCCGCCCTGACGTCTTCGGGGAGACGGCGGCGTACGAGCCGCTGACCGTCGAGGGGCCGGGGGCGGCGCACTGTGTCGCGTTCGCGCGCTCCGGAGAGGTCGTCACCGCCGTCACCCGGCTGTCGTTGCGGCTGGCCGACGCGGGTGGCTGGCGTGACACCCGGCTGGCGCTGCCTCCGGGGCGGTGGGCCGACGTCCTCTCCGAGGGGCGGGAGTTCACGGGGCACACGCGTGTGGCGGAGCTCTTCGAACGGTTGCCCGTGGCGCTGCTCGAACGTGTTCACGAGGAGGATCGCGGGTAGGCCAGGGGCGACGCCCCGCGCCCCGGTACTACTACTCCCCGCGAGCGGGCCGTGCTCCCGGGCGCCCCCGGGAGCCGCCCCCGCTGACCTCCTTGACACCTGTTCAGGTCCGTGGAGTACTGCGGAATGCCACATCAGGCAGTCTGGACGGGGGTGAGTCTGCTGCTGGAGCTGCGCTACCCGACCGTGGGGGAACTCGAATCGTCCGCCCGGGAGCTGGCGGCCCGCCGTCCCGCTCTGTGCGCGGTGAGACAGGTCGGCCTCTCGCGCGGGGGACGACCTTTACACCTGCTGTCCGTGGGCCACGGGCCGCGCGCGGTGCTGGTCGTCGCCGGCGCCCACGCCAACGAGCCGACCGGCGGCCCGACCCTGCTGTCCCTGGCCGAGCGGGTGCTGCACGAGCCGGAGTTACGGGCCGACACCTCCTGGCACCTGCTGCTGTGCGCCGACCCGGACGGGGCGAGTCTGCACGTCACCCCGGCGCCGCGCACCCTCTTCGACTACCACCTCGGCTTCTTCCGTCCCGCCGGGCCCGAGCAGCCCGAGTGGTCGCCGTCGCTGCTGCCACCCGACCGGCTGCCGCCCGAGACGCGCGCGCTCACCGCGCTCATCGACGAACTGCGGCCCTACCTCCAGGTGACCCTGCACGGGACCGATCTCGGTGGCAGCTGGGTGCAGCTCACGAGGGACATCCCGGGGCTCGCCGAGCCGTTCGCCAAGTCCGCGGCCGAGCTGAACATCCCGGTGGAGACGAGCGCCTCCGACGCGGCCGGCTGGCCCGCCTCGGGGCCGGGCATCCACGTGATGCCCGACCCGGGTGCGGACTCGGCGTACCCGAGCCTGCCGGACGACGCCCGGCACAGCACCTGGTACCACGCCCACCGCTACGGCGGGCTGACCGCGGTCGTCGAGGTGCCGATGTGGGCGAGCGACCTGGTGGACGACCCCAGCCCGCACCCGGCCCCGGCCGCGGCCCTGCGGGACCTGGCCGGGCGGCTGCTGCTGGACGCGCGTCAGGTGGAGCGGGTCCTCGCCGAGGCGCTCCCCCGGCTGCCGGGCCCGGACGGGCCGCTGCTGCGGGCCGCGAAGTGGGCGCTGGACCTGGTGCCGGGGCTGGCGGCGGACTGGACGCGGGGGTCGCCGCCGGACACCTCGGTGGCGTACGTGGGCAGCGTGGACGCGTTCGGGCGCCGGCTGCCGCTGCGAGCGGCGGCGATGCTGCTGCGGGTCCTGATGGAGGCCGACGACCGTGCCGCGCCGCGCCTTGAGGGGATCGTCGCCCTCTGGAGCGAGGCCTTCGCGGAGCGCTTCAAGGCCCGTTGGGTGCCGCTGGAGGACCAGGTCGAGCACCAGTCCCGCACGGTGGTGGCGGCCGCCCTGCACGCGCGGGGCCGGGGTGTGTGAGGGACCTACGCCGCCGGCACGCGCGGGACCGGGTGTGTGAAGGAGTGCACCGCCGGCGGTCGCGCGTGTTCACACCGCGTCGTACGCGTGCGGGTGCGGGCGCCCGAGGGCGGGCCGTGCGTGCGTGGCGGGCACCTCCTTCAGCGGGCGGGTCCCCCGGCCGGGCTCCGAGAGCGCGAAGACGGCGCCCGTGGTCGCCTCCAGCACACAGGCGTTGGGGAACGTCTTCGTGTACGTGACGGTCCGGCCGTCCCACTGACCGTGCGCCGACGCGGTGACCGGGGCGTACATCATCGGGCAGTAGACATCCTTGCGCGGGATGCGGGCGATGTCGCCGTCGGCCTCCCGCAGCTCCTGGCAGGCCCGGACGGCGTGCCGGTGGCCCTGGGGCGGGCCGCAGAGCAGCAGCGTGTCTCGGGTCTCCGAGGACCGGGCTGTCTCGCCCTTGGTGACCGTGACGTAGAGCCAGTTGCCGGGGACGTGCTCCCGGGGCGCGGGCTGGGCCGGGGCCGCGCCCAGCGCGAGGAGGGCGAGGGCGGCCGGCAGGGCGGTGCGAACCGCGTGCGGGATGTGGTGGTGCGTCATTCCCTGTGCATCGGCACGGCGGGCTGCGAACCCCAGCCCGGCTCACCCGAACGGGAACCCACGCCTGCGTGCCGCCCGGCCAGTTCGAACGCGGCGACGACCACGCGCGACTGGTACTCCACCTGGCGTGCGACCGGGATCCACCGTGCCCCGTAGCCGTCCCGGTAGTCGGCGCACCACTCGTCGATGAGCCGGTCGAGGTCGGGCAGGGCATCGGCCGGGTCCTGACCGGCGCGCGTCACGAGCTGGTGCAGCAGTCCCGCCGTCCGCAGGGCCACCCGGCGGGCCGAGATGGCGAGGGCCGTCAGGCGGGCCGTGTCGAGCGGCGGCAGCGGGCGCGGGGCGGCGCCGCAGGTGTCGGGGTCCCAGGAGTCGGCGATGCCGGGGCCGACCAGTAAATAGTCGTCCACCGGGGCGAGGAGGCGGGCGGCGTCGGGGCCGGTGCTCACCGAGGGGCGTACGCGCGCGAGGACGGCTTCCAGGAGGGCCGTGTCGCGGCGCAGGGTGCGGCTGACGGCGCGCAGCACCGCGTCGGCGTCCGCGGGCGGCGCGTCGTCCTCCACGGCCGTCACGCCCCACATGGGGGCCTCGACGACCGCGGTGACCGTGCCGTACGGATGCGGGTGGAACCAGGTCGACTCGACCGCCGCCTCCGTTATGGCGGCGGCCAGGTCGCCCCTGCGCGGTGGTGGGATGCGGTAGACGGCGGGACCGAGCGTCGGCCAGTACAGGGTGTCGTACGGGCCGAGTTCGCGGGGGATGCCGAGGCGTGCGGCGGTCTGCGCGACGCGCCGGGCGAGACCGGGCAGGTCGCGGGTCAGCTCGACGAAGGCGCCGCCGACGTCCACGCCGTGCAGGGAGCACTGGAAGAAGGGTCTGAGCTCGTCCTGGACGTCGAGCAGGGCACGGGTCTCCGGCAGGACGGCTCCGTCAGCGCCCTCGGGGAGCCACTCGGGCTGCTCCAGGAAACCCGGTCGGAAGAACTTCCGGAAGTAGTTCCGCAGCGTGTACGGGCCCGCCAGCCAGCCCTCGTTGCGGCGGGCGCCGTCCGGGTCCAGGCACAGCAGCAGGTTCCAGGTGGCGTCGGCGCCCTCGCACAGTCGGGGATCGGCCAGGGCCCGCTCGGCCAGGCGCAGGACCGTGCCGCCGCCCACGGGTTCGTTGGCGTGGGGGCCGGCGACGACGAGGGCGTGCCGGCTGCCGTGGCCGACGGAGAGCAGCCACATTGGCGTGCCCGCCCGTGAGGTTCCCACGCGGCGCAGTCTGGCGTCCCGGGGGTGGCGGGCGACGAGGCCCGCGGCTCGGGCGGCCAGTTCGTCGACGGTCGGGTAGCGGAGGAGTGGCGGCAGGGCACACCTCCACTGTGTGGTGCCGTCGTTTCACCTGTTGTGCATGGTGTACGCACAGTCAGTCACGGTTTCCGGAGGTACGTCAACACCGTGGAAGGTAAGGGAATGTCAGCAACTCGCTGAGTAAACTCCAGGCCAGAGCTTTGATCGAGAGTCCGCGACCGGTCCGGCGCGGGCCCTCGGCGATCACTCAGGGATCCCTCAGGGATCACTCCGAGGCGAGCCGGAACGCCATCTGTCCGAAGCTCACCTGATCGCCGTCACGGACGACGGCCGCGCCGATGACACGGCGTCCGTTCACCGTCGTGCCGTTCGTCGAGCCGAGGTCGCGCAGCACCCACAGCCCGCCCTGACGCCGGAGTTCGGCGTGCACGCGGGAGACGGTCTCGTGGCTCAGGCGCAGCCCGTTGGCGGGGTCGCGGCCTATGCGCAGAGGGTGGCCGCCCTCGGAGTGGGGCAGCAGCAGCTTGGGCAGCCGCTCCGCCTGCCAGGCCCGGCGCAGCCGCACGGTGAAACCGGAGACCGCCTCGACGGTGCCGAACACCAGCCGGGACCAGCGGCTCTCGGTGGGCAGGTCGGCGGTGAGCGCGGCGAGTTCGTCGGAGCGGCGGGCGACGAGCGCCAGCTCCATGCGCCGCACGAACGTGTCGTGGGAGAGACGTCCGAGGGCGACGCCGTCACGCAGCACCTTGAGCACCCTGTCGCGCTCCGCGTCGGACAGGCGCGCGGGGTACGTGTTGAACTCGAAAGACGACGTCACGCTGGTGATTGTCGGGCAGCACGGCCGGGGTGTCCAGAAAACGGGGAAACGGCCGCCGCGGGCAACAGGGTTGTCCCGCAGGGCAAATGGGCCGATTCAAAAGCGAAACGATCGTGTCTGGAGCACCATGGACGGGCTACCTCACGATCAACGATCAGCCGCTGAAGGGGAGCCGTCCGTGCAGTTCGAGGTGTGGGCACCGCAGGCCGACCGGGTGACGCTTCATTGCGAGGACTCCACGCGCGCGTTGGAGCGCGATCCGGAGCGCGAGGGATGGTGGTCGGGCGAGGCGCGGGCGGCGGACGGGACACGGTACGGATTCGCGCTCGACGACGGCCCCGTGCTGCCCGATCCCCGCTCGCGCCGCCAGCCGGACGGCCCCGACGGGCGGAGCGCGGTCGTCGACCACGAACGGTACGCGTGGCGGGTGCCGTGGGCGGGGCGCGCCCTGCCGGGCGCCGTGCTGTACGAGCTGCACGTGGGCACGTACACCCGCGAGGGCACCCTGGACGCGGCGGCCGAGCGGCTCGGGCACCTGGCCGAACTGGGCGTCACCCACGTGCAGTTGATGCCGCTGTGCCCGTTCCCCGGAGTGCACGGCTGGGGGTACGAGGGGGTCTCGCTGTGGGCCGTGCACGAGCCGTACGGCGGGCCCGAGGCACTCAAGCGCTTCGTCGACCGGGCGCACGAACTGGGCCTGGGCGTCGTCCTCGACGTCGTGCACAACCACTTGGGCCCCTCCGGCAACTACCTGCCCGCCTTCGGCCCCTACTTCACCGAGACGCACCACACGCCCTGGGGCGCCGCCGTGAACCTGGACGCTCCGGGCTCGGACGAGGTACGGGCGTATCTGCTCGGCAGCGCGCTGGCGTGGCTGCGGGACTACCGCCTGGACGGGCTGCGCCTGGACGCGGTGCACGCGCTGAAGGACACGCGCGCGTGCCACTTCCTTGAGGAGCTGTCGACGGCGGTGGACGCGCTCGCCGCCGAGCTGGAGCGGCCGCTCTTCCTGATCGCCGAGTCCGACCTGAACGACCCGCGGATCATCACCCCTCGCACGCAGGGCGGCCTCGGGGTGCACGCCCAGTGGAACGACGACTTCCACCACGCGCTGCACACGACGCTCACGGGTGAGGCCCAGGGCTACTACGAGGACTTCGCCCGCGCCCCCTTCGCGGCCCTGACGAAGACCCTCGTGGGCGGCTTCTTCCACGACGGCACGTACTCGACGTTCCGGGACCGCCGGCACGGCCGTCCGCTGGACCGTGCGCGCGTCGCGGGGCACCGGCTGGTCGGCTACACCCAGACCCACGACCAGATCGGCAACCGCGCCCAGGGCGACCGCCTGGCCGCCGCGATGTTGCCGGGGTCTCCCGGGCTGCTGGCCTGCGCCGCCGCCCTGGTGCTCACGGGGCCCTTCACGCCGATGCTGTTCATGGGCGAGGAGTGGGCGGCGGGCACGCCCTGGCAGTTCTTCACCGACCACACGGACCCGGAGCTCGCCGAGGCGGTACGGGCCGGCAGGCGTCGTGAGTTCGCGGCGCACGGCTGGGCCGAGGAGGACATCCCGGACCCGCAGGACCCCGCCACCCGCGACCGCTCCTGCCTCGACTGGTCCGAGCCGGAGAGCGAGCCCCACGCGCGTGTGCTCGCCTGGTACCGGGAACTCATCGCGCTGCGCCACGCCCAGCCCGACCTCACGGACCCCGATCTCGCCGACACCAAGGTCGCCTGCGACGAGGACGCCCGCTGGTTCGCGTTCCGCCGTGGTGACGTCCGCGTGGCGGTCAACCTCGGCAAGGAACCGGCCGGGATCCCGCTCGGCGTGCGCCAGGCGCGCGTGCTGGCCGCGTGGGAGCCGGTGCGGACGCCGGACGCGGACGGGGTCCTGAGCTTGCCGGGTGAGTCGTGTGTGGTGCTGACGCAGGAGTGAGGCCACGCGGGGCCGGGTGCCTGGGGGACGTGGGTTGTCGGGAGCGGTGTTGGGAGCGGTGTCGGGAGCGGTGTCGGGAGCGGCTACAGCGTCTCGTCCACCCCGTCCCGCAGCTCCGTGACCCGCTCCAGCAGGATCGCCTCCCACGCCCTGCGCACCTGCTCCCGCAGCGGCGGGAGGCGGCCCGCGTCGGCGCCCCGCACGCCTTCGGAGAGGCGGATCAGAGTGTCGCAGCGGGCCAGCCACAGGCCGCGCAGACAGGGGCGGGCGCCGTACCCGGCGAGCGTGGCGGCGCGCACCGCGGCCGGGGAGCCCACGGCGTGGGCGAGGCCGGCGATGTCCTCGGCGGGGTCGCCGACCACGGCGCCGCTCCAGTCGAGGACGCCGCGTACCCGTCCGTCGGCGGTCACCACGAGGTGGTCGCCCCGAAGAGTGTGGTGGACGAGGACGGGGGCGGGCGCGGTGAGCTGCGCGGCGGCGGGCGGGGTGAGCTGGGCGAGCCGCGTGGGGTCGAACTCGTCGGCCTGTGCGAGGTGCTGGGCGGCGCGTACGGCGGCCTTGCGCAGCGACTCCAGGGAGCGTGGCGGGGTGCGCGGCGCTCCGAGCCCCTCGGCCTGCCGGGCGGGCACCTCGCGCAGTCCCGTCAGGAGCCCGGCCAGGTCGTCCTCACCGACGGCGGAGATGTCGTGGTCCTCGGCGGTGCCGCCCGTCAGCCGTGTGTCGAGCGTGTAGGTCAGGCCGGCCGCCCACTCACCGTGGGCGATACTCACCGGGACGGCGACCCCGAGGTGGGGGCGGACCAGGTCGCGCAGCCGCAGCTCCCGCCGCTGCCGTACGGCGGAGTCGCGGTCGGGGGCGAGCCGCAGCACATGGCGGTTGCCCACCCACCAGGTGGAGTGCTCTCCTCCCTCGCCGCCCTCGGCGACGGGGCGCACGTCGGGTCCGCCGCCGCCCGGCAGCAGGGAACGGACCAGTCGGCGGACGGTGTCCGCGGTGGGAGTCGGTGCCTGGGTCATGGGTCGCGCCGTCGTCATCCGTGGGGGCAGGGGCTCCTGGCTGCTCGTTCGGTACGGCGTGGCCGGCGGGAGACCGGCACGCCGTACACGTCATTCGACTATGGCCATCTCGCGCGCCGTGGTGTTGAGGCGGCGTCCGCCGTCCTCGGTCACCGTCACGATGTCCTCGATGCGCACCCCGAACCGGCCCGGGAGGTAGATCCCGGGCTCCACCGAGAAGCACATGCCGGGCACCAGGGGCCGCTCCTCCCCCTCGACCATGTAGGGCGGCTCGTGCGTCGTGACGCCGATGCCGTGGCCGGTGCGGTGGATGAAGTACTCGCCGTAGCCGGCCTCGGTGATCACGGCTCGGGCCGCCCGGTCGACGTCCTGGCAGGCGGCGCCCGGCCGGACCGCCCGGAAGCCCTCCTCCTGGGCCGCGCGCACGGTGTCGTGCACCCTGCGCTCCTCGGTGTCGGGTTCGCCGACGTGGACGGTGCGGGAGGTGTCGGAGCCGTAGCCGTGCTTCAGGCCGCCGAAGTCGAGGACCACCATGTCGCCGCGCTCGATGACGCGGTCGTCCGCCTCGTGGTGGGGGTTGGCGCCGTTCGGGCCCGAGGCGACGATCGTGAAGTCGACCTGCGAGTGCCCGGACTGCCGCAGCAGGTCCGCGAGGTCGGCGGCGACCTCGGTCTCCCGCCGTCCGGCGAAGGGAACCTTCCGGATCTCCTCGTACGCCGCGTCCGCGGCCGCGCCCGCGGCGGCCAGCCGCTCGAGCTCCGCCGCGTCCTTGACGGCCCGCAGCATCGGCAGGGACTCGCTGAGGGACACGTAGGCCGTGTCCGGCAGCCGGTTCTGCAGACCGAGCAGGTGCATGGCCCAGGCGTTGTCACTGACGCCGAAACGGGCGGTGCGGGCGGTGCGGGCGGTGCCGGCGGTGCGGGCGGCTCGGCCGAGGAGGTCGGCGGCCGTCTCGTAGGGGTCGTTGCCGTCGGTCCAGTCGCGCAGGGTCAGCATGGGCGCCGCCTTCGCCGCGTCCGGCGCCTCCAGGGCCGGGACGACCAGCGCGGGGTCCTCACCGGGCCGCAGCACCAGCAGGGTCAGCCGCTCCGTCTCCGGCGGTCTGTATCCGGTCAGCCACACCAGATCGGGGCCGGGCGCGATCAGGACGCCGTCGAGTCCGGCCTCCCCCGCGGCCCGGGCCGCGCGCCGCATGCGGGCCGTGTAGTCGTCGGCGGTGAAGGGCGCGGGCGTGCCGGTCATCGATTCCTCCGTGCGTCCGGAGTTTCCCCAGGTTCCACGGGCAGCATCCTGCCCCTCCGCCGCAGCGTGCGCGAGCCAATTGCGGCGTGGCGTCGGCTCTCCGCGTCAGCTCTTGGCGTCAGCTCTCCATGGCCAGCCGCGCGCCGAGGAGCAGCAGGACGCCCCCGGAGACCTGCTCCAGACGCCGGCGCACACCGCTGCGGGACAGTACGGCCCTCATGCGGCCCACACGTACAGGCGGTAGTAGCCCGCCCAGGGCACAGCGGGTCCGATCGTCGTGGGCAGGCACGGGACACCATCGAGTGAACTGCGGCAGGAATGACCGCGTTCCGTCGACAAAGAACTTAGCTTTTCCTTCATGGCTGACAGAGTCCTCGTTTACGCGCGAGTGTCCCGCACCACGGACAACTCAACGTCCATCGGTCGCCAGTTGGCGGAGGGCCGGGAGCACGCCGCGAAGCGGTGGCCTGGCGTACCGGTCCTGGAGTTCACGGACAACGGCGTGTCCGGCGCCGTGGACCCGCACAAGCGGGTCGGGTTCAGGGACCTCATAGCGGAGTGGCGGCCCGGGGACGCGCTGGTTTTCTGGAGGCTGGACCGGCTCGCCCGCTCTCTCCTGGGCTTCGCGGACACGATGCGCGCCGCGCAGGACGCCGGGGTGATGCTGGTCTCCGTCCACGACGCTTTCGACCTGACGACGCCGGACGGCCGAATGCAAGCCAACCTCGTGGCCACCTTCGCAGAGTGGGAACGTGAACTGATCCGGGCCCGCGTGGGAGCCACCCGGCGCCAGCTCCACAAGACGGGCCGCTGGCCGGGTGGGCGAGCTCCGTACGGGCTCATGACGGCCCCGCACCCGGACGGGGAGGGTAAAACTCTGGTCCGTGATCCGGTAGCCGCGAAGGTGATCCGAGAAATCGTCGGCAGGGTCATCGACGGGGAAGGCATTACCGTGATCGCGCGGGACCTCCAGGAGCGCGGCGTCCCTTCTCCGAGGGTGCACACAAGCGTCAAAGCCAACCCCAAGCCCGCCGCCTGGTCGTCGGCTTCCGTACGGGATGTTCTGGGCCACCCGAACGTTGTGGGCCACCAGGTCGACCCCCTTACCGGCCGACTGGTCCGGGAGAACGGCCGCCCTGTGGAGCTCTGGGAACCCGTCGTGTCCGCGGAGGAGCGGGAGCTCGCCCTGGCTTCCCTCCCCTCCCACACCGGACGGGCCGCCACCAAGCACCGGCATCCGCTCTACGGTGTCCTGCGGTGCCGGTCGTGCGGGGCCAATATGCACCGGACGTCCGGTTCCTCCGGCGAGACACCCGCGTTCAAGTGCGATGGTGGCCTCAAGGCCCGTCACCCCGTCGTCACGGCTCGTGCGACGGACGTGGAGACGTTGGTCCACGAGACGGTCCTGGAGGCGCTGGGCGGTGCCCTGTACGCCGAACGGAAGTGGGTGGGCGGAACGGACCCCCAGGCAGACCTGGAGCGACTTCGGGCCTTTCTGAAGGAACTGGAACAGGATCGGAAGGCTGGCCTCTACTCCACGCCGGAGGGCCGTCAGAGGTTCCGTCGCCAGTACGCGGAGACGGAGGCGGAGATTGCGGAACTGGGGACCCGCCCGGTCGTTGAGTCCGGCTGGCAAGTCGTACCAACGAAGGACCGCTTCGCGGACGTGTGGGCGCGCTGGACACCGGAGCAGCGGGGATCGTGGCTCCGGGAATCGGGGGTGCACGTGGATGTCTCCCGGCCCGCCGTGAAGCGCGCCAGGGCGCCGCTCGGGGAGCGGGCCACGACGTATTGGGGGGCAGTCACGGTCTTGTACCCAGAGTTGGACGCGCTACGGATCGCCCCGGATTGAGCTTTTCGATTATGCGGTTCGATGGGGTTTCGTGCCCTGCTTGTGGTGTGCGGGGCGTGTGTATGCCTCACCGATGGCGAGCACACGGCCCACGTCGTAACGCGTCGCCGTGCGACGGTTTTTCGAACCGCGAGGGCGCCCGGGGCCGGGCCGACGGATCGACGTCTCACGGTTACGTGGCGCGCCGGCTGGCATGCCGTTGCCGAGGGCGGAGGACGATTGTGCTGGCTGCAGACCTCTCGCCCTGGCTGCGGCCGGACGCCAACACCTGTCCTGACCTGTGGCGGCCCCATTGTGAAGTCCCGATCAATGCCACCCCACTTGAGTAGCTGTACTCAGGCGTGCGGCTGTCCGTCGCTTGAGCATGGTGAACATGTTGAAGTGGGTCGTGGACCTTGGCTTGGCGGTCCTGATTTCAGGGCTCGAAGTGGCGGCGCTGGTTGCCTTCTGGTTCGTCGAAGGCCTGAATAGCTGGGCTGCCAAAGGAGGGCCCGTTCCCGGTGCGGCAAGCCGGTTCTTCCTGGTAATGAGCGTGGGACCGACTTCCTTGGCGGCGATCAGCTACGGCTTCTATTGGGCTGACCTACGGGCGGCCTGCGCGTCTCAGGCAGTCTTGGCTGCACTTCTCGCTTTGCTGCTGGTCCGGAGCGCAGGAATTGTATGCGTCAAGCGGATTAGCCGTTACCGATTACGGCGCCGTCTTCGCCGAGAACGTCGTCGCTGGCATGAGTCCCACCACGACGGCAGTGGACAGGCATCGGCTCAGCTCCGTCGGCCCTGGCGGCGGCGGTAACATCTCGAGCTCGTCGATACACAGAACCCCCAGCACCGCCCCGACGTCCTTGATGGCTGCCTTACGAGTTGGTGCGTGATAGCGGGTGAAGCGTGATGGGCCGGTGGCATGATCCGTCTGTGGCGATCATGGTCAATCGGGCGGTGCTGGCGCATCGACTGTTCACGGGGATCTCTCGGCGTCATCTCGCGTGCCTGGTCGAGGAGTTGGCGGTGCCGTGGCAGGCCGGGGTCGAGGGTCGTCGTCATGCTGCACGAGGCGGGATCCGGAAGCGGGCCGCGGGAGCCGGCGCCCGCCACCAACTGGTCGTCGTCGACGGGCTGGTGGCCACGCTGATCCATCTGCGGCACGACCTGCCGCACTCGGTACTGGGGCTGCTGTTCGGCGTCGACCGCTCCACCATCACCCGTGCGATCGCAGAGATACATACGCTCCTGGCCGAGCGGGGGTGCGCGGTCCCCGACCGCCCCGGCCTGCGACTACGGACTCTGGCCGACGTGTTCGCCTACGCTCAGGCCGAAGGCATCGAGTTGCGGCTGGATGCTACCGAGAACCAGGTCCGCCGACACCGGCCGGCCGCGCCGGACGGCGCGCATTCGTTTCCGGCAAAAAGAAACAGAACACCATGAGGGCCACCGTCATCGCTGACTGGCGGGGCCGCACGTTATGGACCGACACCCTGCGGCCTGGCACGATGCCACGGCCGTCCGCAAGGAGGGCATCGCCGTCTGCTTCCAGCACTTCCCTGACGCCGAGGTCCTCCTGGACGACGGCTACCTCGGCCTGAGCCGCGACCATCGCGGGCAAGCGGTCACACCGCCAAGAAAACCGCGTCCGGGAGCACTGCCCGGCCGAGTCCAGCAGGGGGAACGCGACCGACATGGCCACCCCTCCAACCGCATCACCGTCGAACACGCCCTCGCCGACCACAAGCGCTGGAAGCAACTGACGCGCTGGACCCACCGCCGCGACCGCCTGCCCGACACCTACCGCGCCATCGCTGGCCTCGTCTCCGACCGCACCACCACCTGAAAACAGGCCCCGAGCCGGGCTCATCACGCCTCACCCGCTGTCACGCACCAACTCGTTGGGGCGGCTCCGCGGGCAACGGCGCGGCGAACAGCCCCGTTCTGTACGTTCCCTGCCCGTAGTGGGAAGTTGGAGGGCCTGGTGGTCGTCGAGTCTGTCCTCGGCCACAGAGCCCTCCACTCGCCGCAGAGAGGATCGATGGCGGCCGCGAGGCATCGACACGGCGGCAGGCGAGCGAATGATCGAGCTCTTCGCGGCTCTGGCCGCGCCCACGCCGTCGCGCTCGATGCTTCTTTGTCCGCCGCGGAAATCGACGCTCTGTCCCTCAAGGTCGTGACCGACGCGGCAACCGGCAAGCGTGACAACGAACTGCTCGCCGGGCTCCCGGACACATTCGCGACCGTGATGCACAGGCCGTCAACGTCTTCCGCTTGTGTACCTACAAGAGCGGGCAGTAAAATCACCGGCTATTGCGGATGAGCAGGGAACTGCACTGTGCGCTGATCGTCTTCGCCGAACGCTCGCCGACGCCGTCACCCGCCTGCGGAGACGTCTTCCGCCGGGCGGTCGAGCCAGGTCTGCCACAGTGATCATGGAAGATCAGGCAGCCTCTGGCATGACATAGCCGTGGGCGACGTCACGGCGTTCGGCTGGACGGGTCTTGCGCCGGGTGAGTCGTCGTGTCATCTCCGCTGACGGTCTCGGACGCCTTGACGCTCTGGGAGTCTTTTCTGAACTAGGCGATGTGCGCTTGCTTGTCCAGTTTCTGGATCTAATCCTGTTCCAGAGTCCGCTCTAGATCAGCTAGATCTTGCTTCATCTGTTGAAGTTTCTGGGAGTCGATCATTGGTCCGAACTGCGTCGCAATGATATCGAGCTCCACTTTGCGGGACCTGGCTAGAAGATGGAGGAGAGATTGCATGGTTACTCCGACGCCCTCAACACTGCTTGTGGCCTTCTCCAGATCTTTAAATTGCCTGTCGGCCCTGGCCCCTAGTCGCTCCACTGCTCCGCGGATCTTCGTGCATGGTGCGCCCAGTGCAGCCTCCAGATTCCCACTTGCTTGGGGCGCGAAGGTCGCAGCGGTAATCCCAGCCAGATCGGAAGGCAGGGTGGGAGGAGTCGTGCGATCGTAAAGCATGAAGGTGCGATCGCGCCCCAATGCCCCAATGAACAGCCCGAGTTCAAAGAGCACATTATCCCTGGCTGTGGGCTTCTCCGTATTCCGAGATACCGTCAGGTCATCGGCAGTAAGCACGAGCAGGGCAAAATCGAAGCGCGGCAGAGCCGTAACGAGCGATTCAAGCGTTCCCTGAGTGAGACCGAAGATCCCCTGGGTCCAGAGTTCCACCTCGCACACTTTGTCGAGAACGACCTGAGCAGCCTCCGCGATCCGGAGCCCCTCAGACGATGACCCGATGAACAGGGCAGGACGAATCATCAAGCTCCCCCTTGAACCGAACAGACGACCGCTAAAGCCAGCATGATGCGTCGAGCCCAACGCTACCGGTCATCATGCATTCAGGTGCGGCTTGTGTCGATTACTACTCTCACTCAACTATGAAATCGTTGCTCTGCTGGGGTCCGTCGTGGTGCTGGGCAGGACTGGAATGCCGAGGTTGACGGTGCTGGGCCGACAGATGCGTTCGTCGACCAGTACGAGCTTCTGCTGGGCCCCTGCGAGGCTGACCTTGAGACCCTCCACTTCTCCAAGCGATCCCTCGCGGTGGGCTTCGTCGATGCGGGTGAGGGGGTTTGTCGCGGATCTACACGAGGCGGTGCCGTTGTTCGGGGTCCGGTCTCAGGAGGGAACATCGCAGGCAGGAGTGCTCATGGATGCAGGGGTGCTGAAGGCTCTTCCGCAGGTTCCCAGGGCGGCCTTCCGCCGCTCGAAGTGGCCGAGGAACTCCTCCCACTCCTCGTCGGTCGTCACTCTGTACTCTTCGGCGGGACGGAGGGCTCGACGGCGGGTAATGAAGGCCCGGTGACCGTTGATGACCTCCTCGGGATAGACCGCCTTGTAGCCATGGTCGTGTTGATGTCCTTGTTCCCGCAGATGAGTTGGGCGATGTGGGGCGGCATTCCGTTCATCACGGAGTCGGTGCCGAAGATCCTCCGCAGGTCGTGCGGGGCGAACTGCAGGGGTTGCCCGCTGGCGTCGGTGATTCCGGTCGCGGCGGCCGCTCGTTTGAGGAAGGTCCGAATCGAGGCTTCGGTGATCGGTCGGTCTTCCAGCCGGAGCCGGCGCTGGAACAGCAGTGGCCGCGGCGGGTCCAGACCCGTTCCTGGACGCCGTAGGCGGTGACCAGTGGAAGTGCTCCGTGGTCGTCGCGTACTTGGCGCTGAGCACGCCAGCAAGTTCCGGGGAGATGACCAACAGACGTTCCGTGTCCGTCTTCGACGGGACGTCGTGCAGCAGCGGAACCAGTCCGCCAGTGGACGGAAGTGCGTACTGGATGAAGCTGTGGTGGCTGAGTTCGGTCAGCTCCTCGATCCGGATGCCGGTGTGCCAGAGGACTTCGACGGTGGCCCAGGCCCAGAATCCGTGATGCTCTTCGAGAGTGAGGTCGCGTCGTTCGCCGGTATCGGGGTCCCCGGCCCAGATGCAGGTGCCGCCGCGACGGTGGCTGAGCACTGGTCGCCGGAGCCGTTCGCCCAGGCCAGTGAACTCCTGGCCAGGGGCAGATTGTTGAGCTGCGGCCAGGCGCTCGGCGGTCTCGCGCCGGCCCTTGTCGGCGATGACCACCAGAACGGGGAGGACGGGCATCCGTTCTCGGGTGCGCTGGTCCATGCACGCTTTGCGGTGTTGCTTGCACTTCGTGTGGGATGCCTCTTCGAGCCGCATCGGGCAAGGCGCGACCCAGGGGCCCCAGCGGGCCGGGTCGGCGGTCGCCCAGTGCGCAATGTCCTGGCAGAAGGCCCGCACGACGGTGATGCAGTTGACCGCTGCAGCTCGGGGCCGAGTGCCGTGGCGGGTGGTGCTGACTTGGACTCTGCTTCCAGGCTGCCGCGACCTGTGGCATCAGCTGCAGGCTGTCGATCCCAGGGTGGTGCCGTTCCAGGTCCAGAGCACTTCCGGCACGAGCGTCAGGTGACGACGCCGGGGACCGTGGTCAGCAGGTGCCGGGTGCCGTTGGCGTGGCGCACCGTGAGCCTGACCGGTCTGCCGGGGGCCGCGGACGCGACGGCCCGTGCGAGGTCGGCGGCCCTCGCGACGCGGGTGGAGCCGAAGGCCAGCAGGACGTCACCGCGGACGAGGCCCGCGGTGTAGCCGGGCCCGGGGACGTGGACCCCCACGACGAGCGCGCCCGCGCCCCCGGTGGAGTCGACGACCTCGACGCCCAGGGTGGTCCGCAGGGGGGTGCCGACGGCGGTGGGAGCCGAACCGCCCTGCTGGGCCACGGGCCTGGGGGCCTCGGCCAGAAGCGCGGAGCGGCTCGACCGGGGTGGTGCGCCCGACTGCGGGCCGGACTCTCCGGGCACGCCCGCCCGCTGCTGCGGCTCCGCCCTCTTGTTCATGGCGATGACGGCGGTGCCGACGGTGCCGAGTCCGACACCCGTCAGGACCAGGACCATGGCGGCGAGCCCGGCGAGAAGCAGGGTGGTGAGCCGTTTCCCCCGGCGGGGTGCGGCGTGCGGGCGCCGGGCGGGGCCGGACGCGTCGATCGGGTCGGTCGGATCGGCGCCGCCGGGCTCCTGGCCGGGCATGGGCTTGGGTCGCAACACAGTCTGTTCCATCAGTAGATCTCCTCCGGGAGGCGATCTACCCGGCGCACGACGGCGCGACGATCCACGAAAGAGTGAGACTGACGTGGGGGCGGCCCGTCCGATTCGCCTGAACAGAGGCTGCCCTGAGCGCGATGGAACACGCGCGCCCCGGGCAGCCGAACGGGCAGGCAGGGGACGGGCGTCAGCCCGTGTGTCCCTCGTGGCCGCCGTGGCCCGTGCCGTGGTCGAACTTCAGGGCCTCCTCGGGCATGACGACGAAGGGCCGCATCATGCCCATGTCCTCGTGTTCGAGCAGATGGCAGTGGTACATGAACCGGCCGTACGCCCCGTCGAAGCGGCCCATCACGCGCAGCATCTGGTTCCCCGGCACCTGGAACACGTCCTTGTGGCCGCGCTCGTTGGGTGCGAGGGGAATGCGCGTGTCCGGCCTGAACCTGATCGGCCTCACCGTGCCGCCGATGGCCGGGTCGAAGCCGGAGACGTCGTACGCGTCGCGCCCCATCAGCTGGAAGTCCGCCAGGTGGATGTGCATGGGGTGCACGACGCCGGGCGGGGCCAGGTTGAGGAAGCTCCACTGTTCGTAGGATCCCTCGGCGACGGTGAAGCCGAGTCCGTCGTTGAAGGTGCGCGCCGTGCGGCGGTACGTCTTCGTGGTGCCGTCCTCGCCGGTGATCTGGATGATGCCGTCCGTGGGGACCTGGATGTCACCGGGGTCCTTGACCTCGGTCATCTCCCAGATCTCCAGGTGCCCGCCGCCGCCCTTGGTGCCGGGGGCGGTGAGCACGATCATGCGGTGGCCGTGCTTGGTGTCGTGGGTCAGCGGGCGGAACGAGCCGGAGAGGACCTCCGGCAGTTCGAAGGTGTCCTCCTCGCCGGTTTCCTCCTCGCAGGTGTCGCGGACGCGGAACTCCATGACCTCCGGGTAGCGCACGTCGTTCGCCGGGTCGGGCACTCCGGGCGCCTGCCCGCGGCCCTTGTTGACCAGCCGCAGCGTCCGGCCGGCGAGCGCGCGGAAGTCGACGAGCAGGTCGAACCGCTCGGCCGGGGCGGCGCTGAGCACGGGCAGGTCCCCGGTGAAGTCGATCGGCACGGGCCGCGGCAGCAGTCCTCCGTCGCTGCCGATCTGGTACACCACACCCGGCACCGGGTTGTCGTCCTCGTCGACCAGGACCAGGTTGTAGATGCGCGCGTTCGACGCGTTGACGAGACGGAAGCGGTACCAGGCGGCGTCCACGTCGGCGTACGGCCAGATGCGGCCGTTGACCGTCGTGTACGGGCCGGTGAACGGCAGCGAGACCGGCTTGCCCGTCTCGGGGTTCTGATCCTGGATCCGGACCGTTTTGTGCAGCAGGCGGCCGTTGAGGCGGCCGTCCTCGTCCGTGTCCAGGTTCCGGTCGGCGAGCAGCAGCGGGATCTCCCGCTCCCCGCAGGGCAGGTGGAGGGCGTCCTCCTCGTCGTCCCGGACGAGGTACGTGCCGTACAGGCCCGTGTACACGTTCCACCTGGTGATGTTCATGGCGTGGTCGTGGTACCACCACTGGACCGCCTGGTGGTCGTTCGGGTATTCGGCGAGCTGGGCGTCGCCGAAGCCCACCGCGTTGTCCGCCCAGCCGTCGTTGCCGCCGCCCGTCTGGGCGCCGTGCAGGTGCGTCACCGACCAGGCGGGCAGGGCTGCCACGTCCTCGTTCGGTTTGGCGTCTCCGCGGCCGGGCTCCGTGGTGGGGGGCGGAGCGGCCGGGGACACCTCCACGGCGGTGACCGGGTACTCGCTGCCCTTCGGGATGCGGTTGGTCCAGGCGATGCGGACGCGCTGCCCGCGCCGCACCTCGATGGTCGGGCCCGGCACCTGCCCCTCGTACCCCCACATCAGGGTCGGCGGCAGCTGCGGGTGGAGCCGCACCCAGGTGGGGCGCAGCGCGATCTCGGTCTCGCGCAGCACGTCGCCGGACTCGGGTCGCAGGACGGGCGGGACGGGCAGCGGTGTCACATACGGCGCCAGCTCCCCCGCGGCGAGCGCCTCCCCCTCGGCGATGTGGTCGGTGATCCTCTCGATGATGTCGGTCAAGGCTTGAACACCCCCGTGTTCTCGTTGTCTGTTCCCCTCACATCAGAAGACTCCCGGCACCCCACGGAAGTTCCCTGAATATCCGATTCAGCGAAAGAAGTTGCAAAAGTTCCAAAAGGAACCGGAAAATCCTGTTCTCGGTGGCGGCCCGGTCAGAGCGCGACGGGCTGCGGCTCCCAGGTGAACGGCAGCGCCGGGGCCCGGTCCGGGAGGAAGCCGTGGGCGCGGCGGGCGAGGGAGGCGGCGTCGTAGCGGCGGACGTTGCTGTGCCAGTGCAGGATGCCGGGCAGCCAGTTCTGCAGCTCCGTCACATATCCGTCCATGGTGGCGCGGGCCTCGTCCGAGAGGTCGAAGTCCTCGTAGACCACGGGAAGTTCGTTCTTCGCCACGTGCTCGAACTGCTGCATGCGCTGGGTCATCAGGTCGTGGACGACACCGAGGGCGGTCGGGTAGTCGCAGCCGAAGAAGGTCTGGACGACGAGGATGCCGTTGTGGACCTCGCCCTCGTACTCGATCTCCTTCTGGTACGAGAAGCAGTCGTTCATCAGGCACGCGTAGTCCATGGCCGCGGTCTCCAGCGAGCGGACCGGGCCGCTGCGGTAGACCTCCGGCGGGACGGCGGGGCCGTGGCCCCTGCGGCACAGGCGGAGGGTGAGGTCGGAGCCGAAGGTGGCGCGCCGCATCTCCAGGTAGTCGACCGGGTCCGGGACGCGGTGGTGGATCTGGTTGGTCAGCTCCCACAGCCAGCTCTCGGTCATGACGTTCACCGCCCGCTTCATGGCGTGGCGCTCGGCCTCGCTCATCTCGGCGGCGGTGCGCCGCCAGAGGTCGGTGAGACCGCGCTCCATGCCGCCCACCGGGACGAAGGGCGGCTCGCCGTCGAGGGGCATGCAGGCCGACAGGCGCTCGGTGCACAGCTTGGCCGCGGCGAGGTCGCGGCGGGAGCCGAAGACGAGCGGGTAGTAGTCGTCGGCGTACGTCCCCCATGCCAGCCACTGGGAGCTGAGGTCGAGCGCCTCGGGGGTGCCGTCCGGGTCAAGGCCCGCCGCGCACAGCGGCAGGTCGCAGGCGGCCAGCTTGTCCTCGTCCCAGACGCCCTCGTTCAGCATGCCCATGCGGTGCATCCAGGGGAGAAGTCGCTGCCGGGCCCCGTCCAGACCGGGGTTGAGGCGGGCCTGGAACGGCATGTGGAAGTCGGGGAGCAGGGACGGGCCGACCTTCTGGAACGGTACGTGGGCGTGGCCGCGCAGCCGCTGCGCCGCGGCCTCTGCGAGCAGCGCGCCCATGTCGGAGGCGGAGGTGGCGAACCCCGCCCGGCGGGCCGTCGCCGGGCCCGAGAGCACTGTTCCTCCGAGGTCCAGGGGCCCGCGCGTGACGCCGTCGTTCATGTACCGGCTGGACCTCATGTGCCATTCGTGGCCGCCCGACTGCCAGTCCTGCAGGCCCTTGGTGTATGCGGCGACGGCGGCGACCTCCGCCGGGGTGAGTCCCTTCTCCAGGGCCAGCGCGGGGACTTCGGTGAGCGCCGTGTGCTCGAACTGGTGGAGCCGGGAGGTGAGGACGTCGTTGACGGTCTCGGCCGCCTCCTGCGTCGTACAGCCGAAGAAGGTCTCCAGGACGAGGACGCCGTTGCTGAGCTCGCCCTCGTCCTCGACCTCCCGCTGGTAGGAGAACAGGTCGTTGCGCAGGTGGACGGCGTCGGAGAACGTCTCCATCAGCACCCTGAGCGGCCTCGACCGGGCCGCGACCGCGGGGACCTCGGCGGTCGCGTACTCCACGAGCCCCGCCGACCAGGGGGCGCCGCCCACCTTGCGGCGCATCTCGATGTACTCGACGGGGTTGGCGATCCGCCCCTCGTTGATGTTGGACAGCTCCCACAGCGACTCGTTCAGCAGGTGCTCGGTGGCCACCGCGAAGCGCCTGCGCCAGCCCATGGACATCGAGGGCACGGTGCGGGCCCACAGGTCCGCGAGACCCGCCTCCACGGGGTTCTCCGGCTCCGGCACGTCCGCCGTGAGGTCGAGCGGCATGAAGAGCGGCAGCCGGTCGAGGTAGGCCTTGCCGCCGGCGCGGTCCTGGCTGCGCTTGAAGGTCTCCAGGAAGTGGTCGTCGAAGAAGAACACCCACACGTACCAGTCGGTGATGAGCGAGAGTGCCGGGCCGTCGCAGTCGGGGTGCGTGTACGCGCAGAGCAGCCCGTAGTCGTGCGCCTCCAGGTCGGACTGTTCCCAGATGCCGGAGCCCTCCAGCATGCCCATGTCCCGCGCCCACGCGGTCGAGTGGGCGCGGGCCTCCTCCAGATGCGGGTTCAGCCTCGCGGGGTACGGCATGTAGAAGTGCGGGAGTTGGAACGGCTGCGTCATGGCCGCGCCCTACCCGTGGCGTCCCGCGGGTATCCGCCGGGCAGCGCATGATCACACGATCGCGTTACCTTCTCGGCCGTGAACGGCCAAGCTTGTATGCTCGACTGTTCACACCTTGTCCTGGCTCAGATCCTCTTGGCTGTCAAGTCGTCGGCCGGAAGCGAGCGATGCACTGTGCCGGCCCGTTCGCTTCGTTACGATCGCCCTCGGGGTCGCCGTCGTACTGGAGGGCACGGGCAGATGAACCAGAGACTGGGTGCTGCCACATCGGCCGGGCTGGGGATCGTCGTCGCCGTCCTGACCAATCTTGTCACCTCAGGTCCCACGGTGCCGCTCGTCGTGGGCTTTGTTGTGGCGGCGGTGCTCTGGGTCGCGCTGACCGCGCTCCACCAGCCCGGCTCGTCGCCGCCCACGGCGCCGACGGCGCAGACGCACGGGGCCAACAGCCCCATCATCAACGCCGACAACAACAGCGGCACCATCGGCATCAACACCCCGCCGCACATCACCGAGGAACCTGAAGCCGACGGCAACACGGCGTCATGAGCCGGCTGTTCAGGAAGGGCGCCCCGTCGTACAGCACGTCCGGGCCCAACTCCCCGATCATCTATGCCCCCAACAACAGTGGCTCCATCACCGTGGGCAGAGAGCTGTCCAGGCTGGGGAACGCCCCACAGGCGTACCGCGGGTACGTCGATGCGCTGACCCGGACCTATTACGAACACAACCCGCTGGTCGCGGAGTTCCACAGGTTCCTGGGCGAGCGGGACCGGGGATACTTCGCGGTGGAGGCCGAGCCGGGGATGGGCAAGTCGGCCTTCGCGGCGTGGGTGGAGGCGCGCCAGGAGACGGACGCCGCGCACTTCGTGCAGAACGGGGCCCGAGCGGGACTGACCCCGACGGCCGTGCGCAGCCTGGGCGCCCAGCTCATCACCACCTGGCGGCTGGACGATCTGGCTCCCGACGAGTTGTTGTCCGACGGCAGTGGAGAGCCCGAGTGGCTGGCCCTCGTCATCGAGAGGGCAGCGGCGCGCCGGGACGAGCAGCGGCCGGGGCGGCCGATCGTTGTCGTCGTCGACGCGCTGGAAGCCGTGCACGAATACCCCGCGCTGGAGCTGCCGTTCGGGCTGCCGCAGCACCTCCCGGGCGGGGTGTACGTGGTCGTCACCGCACGCACCGGACGGTTGAGAAACACCCCGGCGGACCAGACGCACCGCGTCACGCTCCCGCCGGACGATCCCGGCAACCTCAAGGCGCTGGACGGGTTTCTGCGCACCCGCTCCCGGAACGACTCAGGCCTGGCCCACGCCCTGGACCGGTACGGCGTCGATGAGGGCTCCTTCGCCGCCCAGGTCCTGGAACGCAGCGGGGGCTCCTGGGTCTACGCCCATTACGTACTGAAGTCCATCGGCGAGGCCCCACAGATGGTCCGCTGCCTTCCCGAGCTGCCCCGCGGCCTGGACGAGTACTACAAGAACCGCGTCCTGCCCCTTTGCCTCACCCCGGACAAACAATGGGACGAGCGGCGGATCGCGCTGCTCGCCGCTCTCGGCGCGGCCGCCGAGCCCGTGGACGGCCCCACCCTCTGCTCGCTGGCCGGGATCGACGAACCGTCGCTCGTGGACGCCCTGATGCGGGACGGGCTGCGGCCGTTCTGCACGGTCGTCACGCCCGAGGACGACCCGGACGGGCCGCCCCGTTACACACCCCACCACCCCAGTCTCCGCGAGTACCTGTCCAGTTCGTCCGACGCGGCCCTCAGGCGGGCCACCCGTGCGGCCCACGCCCGTATCTGCGACCGGTACCTGACGGCGTGGGGAGGCCTCGACTCGGGGCTCGACGCGCTGGCGGGCCATCTGGAACTCGCCGATGCGGACGCCGGATATCCCGTACGACAGATGGTGTCCCATCTGCTGGAGGCGGGCCGGGAATCAGAAGTGCACCGGCTGCTCGCGGTGAGCCGGGGCGGGAGGAATCTCTGGTACGCGGTGCACGAGCGGGCCGGTGGCATCGGCGCCTATCTGCGGGACATCGAGCTGGCGGAGACGGCGGCCGAGGGGCTCGGCACGCGGCTGCGCTACCGCCTCATCCGGGCGAGTGTGACCTCGGCGGTCACGGCGCTGCCTCCCGGGCTGGTGAGGGAGATGGTCACGCGCGGCTTA
Organism: Streptomyces sp. NPDC046862; assembly: GCF_040704615.1. Classification (NCBI taxonomy): domain Bacteria; kingdom Bacillati; phylum Actinomycetota; class Actinomycetes; order Kitasatosporales; family Streptomycetaceae; genus Streptomyces; species Streptomyces sp. NPDC046862. Next base: position 55,726 of record NZ_JBEYXP010000061.1, read on the forward strand.
TGGACGGCGGAGCAGGCGTTTCACCGTGTCGAGCGCATGGGCGACCCCATGCTTCAGGCACGGGCGCTGTTGCTGCTCGTACCGGATCTGCCGAAGCGGCTGCATCCGGATGTGCTCACGCTCGCCGCCGCGTACGGGGACGAGGACCGCGCCCCAGTGCTGGAGGAGATCATTCCGCTGTTGGACGACGGGCTGGTCGCGGCCACGCTCGAGCCGGTCCTCGCCACCGACAGCGGTCTGCCGCTGCCCGGGCCACTGGTCGCGCTGGCCGCCCGGCTGCCGCACGACGAGCTGAGACGTCTGGCCCATCACCCCCTTCTGGCGGACAAGCCGGGCAACAAGGCATACGTACGAGCCGCTGCCGCCCTGTTCCTGCACCCTGACCGGAGGGCCGGGGCCCGGAAGGCGCTGCGGATTCTGCGCTCGGTGAGGCATGTACCGTCCCCGGAGCCGCTGATCGCCCTGCTCACGCACGTGCCTGCCGACGAGACGTTCGACGACGTGCTCACCCTGCTCGAGGCCAGGCAGAGCAGACTGGGCCGGGGCACGACGTGCACGCCGGGCGCGCGCGGGGCCACGGACCGCGTCGAGCGCCTGTTGTCCGTGCTGGACGCCGGCGTTGACATGAGGGTGGCCGCCTTCGTGCTCCACCGGGCGGCCGGCCTCGACTTCAGCAGGCCCCATGTATCCGACCTGCTGGACATGGCGCTCCAGCTCAGGCTGCAACAGGTGGGCCCGGGCCCGCTGTACTACGCGCTCGTCGATCGGCTGTCCACCACCGAGGTACGTGACTGGCTGAGCGCGCTGTTCCCTCCGGAGGGAAGACAAGGGCGCCGACTGTTCACGGAGAGCCGGCATGTCCTGCTCGGTGCCCTGCTCCGGCGGCTGCCGCCCGAGGAGGCCCGCACCTACGCCGAGACCGAGATGTCGGCCGTCCCGGAGATCCCGTCGGCCTGGGAGTCCCGGGCGCACCTGGTGGCGTACCTGTCCCCCGAGTCTCGCCGTCGCTACGTGAAGGAGGTCAGCCGCGGGTGGGGAAGGTACGGCGGCTCTTTTGGCAACGCCCTGCTCTGGCACACGCTCGACCTGATCGGTCCGTATCTGAACGAGGAGGAGCTCGGCATCGCGCTGGAAGCGGTGAGCACGGAGGACGCGTGGGAGGCGGGCGCCCGCCTGATGGCCCTCGACGTGCTCGCCGCTTATCTGCCCGACCACCTGCTGCCGCAAGCAGTCGCCGACAGCGCCCGCCGCTCAGTCCGCGGGCAGGCCCAGGCTTTCTCCGCCCTGGCCGAGCTGGCAAGGCTTCTCCCTCCGGAGCGACGCACGCCCATCGAGGAGCGGAGCCTGGCGTTCGTACGGGACGCCCTGGCGCCGTCGGCATGGGCCGACGCGGTGGCGGAGCTGTCTCCCGCTCTGTCGGCGGACGCCGCCGTGAGCGCGCTGGCGATCCTGGAGTCCGCGCCGGACACCCCACAGCTGTGGATACGGTCCCGGCCGACATGGGAGCCGTCTTCCGCACCGTCGTCGGACGCCTCGGTGAGTGCGCGGATGACCGCGCGGCCGGTGTACGAGCTCGGTGGCGGTGCGCGGGCGGTCGAGGCGCTCAGCGCGGTGCTGCCCGATGAGGCCTTGCCGCAGGCGTGGGCGGTCGCCGTACGCGGCGTGGAGGAGGGCCCCGCACAAGTCGGTCTCTACGCACGCCGGCTCGTTTCGCGGCTGATCTCCGCGGGGTGGGGAGGACTCCTCGACGACGTACTCCCCGCGGCTGCCGCATGCATGCCGCTGGCGAGCGAGAACGATGTGGCGCACTTTCTCCGTTTCGCGGACCTGGCTTCGGTGGAGCAGGTGCGGCGCGCACGGGACGCCCTGCTGGCACGCGGCGACAGCCCGCCCCGCCGCGCAGAAGCCCTCGCGTATCTGAGCCGTCGTCTCCCCGAAGCCGAGAAGCACTCCCTCGTAGAGGTGGTGCTGGACATGCTGGCGAGCGTGCTGCGGGCCCACCAGGGCACCGACACCTGGCATCGCTGGATCGATCCACGTGCCCTGGGACACCTGTACCGGGCCGGGGCCACCACGGCGGCGACCGAGGCGCTGCGCGAGTTGCTCTCTCCCGACGTCGCAGGGTACGTACTCAAAGAGTTCGGGCCCCCGCTGCCGGCACCGGTCGTCGAGGAAGCCCTGGCCATGGCCCTCGCGGTCGACTACACCTTCGGCAGGGCCCACATACTCGATGCCCTCGCTCCCAGCCTCGACGAGAACCAGATCCGAACCGTCCTCCGGGACGTCGTGGACGCCGAACCGGTCGACCATGACCACCTCCAACTGCTCACAGCACTCGCTCAACGGCTCGAGCCGGGTGCCCCGGACTCCCCGCTGCCAGAGGTGGTCCAGCACGCCTGGCGGGCCGGAGATGCGGAACTGGCAAGGGGCACGGACGCCGTTCGCACCTTCCTCCCCCTGCTGCGCCGGACCGACGCCACCAGGTGCCGGGTCCTGGTGGAACAGATCATCGACTGCCACACGCCCGACACGTCCACCTCCTGGAAGCCGGAATCCGATTTAGACTCCTGCGTCGCCGTCCTGGAACCCGGGGAACTCGCCGACCTGTACGACCGCGTCACCCGGGCCCGCAACCCCGCCTCCCGTGCCGCCGCCCAGGCCACGGTCCTGCGTCGGCTGGGGGACGAATGGCCTGGTGCCGACTTCCCCGGCGCCACTGATCTGCCGCCCACCTGGCCCACCGACATCGACCGGCCCACGCTGTGCCGACTGCTCGCCGCGTCGGCGTGGTGGATACGGCGACAGCGTGGCCGTGAGGCACTCGTCGAGGACGTGGCCGAGGCCCTGCTCGACGTGTGGACCTGGTGGCCGTGAACTCGCGGTGACGACTTCACGGACCCGCAGAATTCATGTGCCGGGCGAACTCGCCGAGGACCGCACCGTCCGCCCCACCTCCGCCCTCAACTCCACGAATTCCCGCAGCCCCCGCGTACCGATCTGGTCCCGTTCGCCGGGGAGTCGGACCGGCAGGTCCAGGGCCACGTGGGAACCGGGGCCCGGCGAGAGGGCGATGACGCGGTCGCCGAGGTACACGCTCTCGTCGATGTCGTGGGTGACGAACACGATGGTCGTGTCGTCGGTCCGGTGGACCTCCAGGAGGAGGTCTTCGAGGTCCTCGCGGGTCTGGGCGTCGAGGGAGCCGAAGGGTTCGTCCATGAGGAGGAGGGAGGGGCGGCAGACCAGGGCGCGGGCGATCGCGACACGCTGTTGCATGCCGCCGGAGAGCTGCCAGGGGTGGCGGTGGCCCGCGCCCGTGAGGCCGACGCGGTCGAGGATGCGCTCGGCATCGGCCCTCCGCTCGGCACGCCCCAGCCCCCGGCGACGCAGCGGCAGCGCGACGTTCTCGCGGACCGACAGCCACGGGAAGAGGGAGCGGCCGTAGTCCTGGAAGACGACGGCGAGACCGTCGGGGACGCCCGTCACGAGGGCGCCGTCGATCGTGATCTCGCCCTCGGGCGTGGGGAGCAGGCCCGCGATCGTACGCAGCAGGGTCGACTTGCCGCAGCCCGACGGGCCCACCACGCAGAGGAGTTCGCCGTCGGGGACGGTGAGCGTGAGGTCGCGGAGGACCGGGTGGTCGCCGTACCGCTGGCTGACCTTGTGCAGTTCGAGCATGGGGTGCGCCTCACCTGGCCCAGGGTTCGTAGAGCGCGCCCCCGGTGCCGGTGACACGGAGGTGCAGGAGGAAGGGGCCCTCGTCGTCGGCGAGGTGGAGGGCGTGGTCGAGGGCGCCCGGGAGTTCGTCGGGCCGTTCCGCGTACGCCGACGGGCAGCCGAAGGAGGCGGCCAGCGCGGCGAAGTCGATGCCGGTGATGTCGGTGCCGGGGACCGGGGCGATGTCGATGCGGCGGCCGAGGGCGCGTACGGCGCCGTAACCGGCGTTGTCCAGGACGAGGTACGTCACCGGCGCCCTGTGCCGGGCTGCCGTCCACAGGGCCTGGATCGAGTACATCGCCGAGCCGTCGCCGATCGCGCACACCACCCGGCGGCGGTCGGCGAGCGCCCGGCCGACGGCGAGGGGGAGGCCCCAGCCGAGGGCCCCGCTGCCGGTGGTGAGGAAGCCGCCGTCCTGGACGATCGGCACGCGCGCGTGGAGGGCGTCCCGGTGGCTGGGCGCCTCCTCCACGAGGACCCGGTCGTGCGGGAGGCGTTCCCGGAGGAGGTCGAAGACCAGTTCCGGGGTCACGTCGCCCGATGTGGGTGCCGGTGGTGGCAGGCGGCGCGGCAGCGGCGGGTCGCGGTGGTCGGCTCCCTTGAGCAGGGTGGTGAGGTGGGTCAGGGCCGGTTTCAGGGTCGTGACGAGGCTCGTGCCCGTGGGGAGCCAGGCCGCCTGGTCCGGGTCGGGGTCCAGGTGGAAGAGGTCGGTGCCGGGGTGGAGGGGCGGGCCCTCCGTGTGGACGTGGTACGTGAAGAGGGGGGCTCCGAGGGTGACGACCACGTCGTACGGCTCCAGGGTGGCCGCCAGTTGGTCCGCGACCGGCGGCAGGAAGCCCTGGAAGAGCGGGTGCGACTCGGGGAAGCCGGAGCGGCCCGACAGCGGGCTGATCCACACGGCGGCGCGGACGCGCTCGGCGAGCGCGCGGACCTGCGCGTGCGCGTCCTCGTCGTCGACGCCCGGGCCGACGACCAGCGCCGGGCGCGCACAGGTGTCGAGGCGCGCGGCGAGGGCGGACAGTGTCTCCGGTTCCGCCGTGTACGCGCCGTGCACGACGCGCGGGGTGACGGGGTCGGCGGGCCGGTCCCAGTCGTCCTCGGGGACGGAGACGAAGACCGGGCCACGCGGGTGCGTCATCGCGACGCGGTACGCCTCGGCGAGAGTGGCGGGCACGTCGGCGGCACGGTCGGGCTGGCGGCTGAACTTCACGTACGGGCGCGGGAACCGGGCGGGTTCGTCGGCGCCGAGGAAGGGGCGCAGCCGGAGCAGGGCGCGGGACTGCTGGCCGGCGATGACGACGAGGGGCACGCGGTCGCGGTACGCGTTGAACACGGCGCCCAGGGCGTGGCCGACCCCTCCGGCCGAGTGGAGGCTGACGAGGGCGGCGCGCCGGGTGCCGATCGCGTGCCCCGCGGCCATCGCCACGACGACGGACTCCTGGAGGCCGAGGACGTAGGTGAAGTCGTCGGGCCAGTCGCGGAACATGCGCAGCTCCGTGGAGCCCGGGTTGCCGAAGACGGTGGTCATCCCGGTGTCCCTGCAGAACGCGAGCACGCGGTCCAGAACGGTGGGCTGTCCCGGCGTCGGCCGGTCGCCTGCCGTCGAGTCGGTCATGGTGTGCCTTCCCTTCCCCGGCCGGTCAGCCGTCTCTCGACCATGAGCAGGCCGGTGTTGAGCAGATGGCCGAGCGCGCCGAGCAGGAGCAGCGCAGCCCAGACGGTGAGGAGGTCGGAACGGGACTGGGCGTCGGTGAGGGTGAATCCGATGCCGTCGGCCGTGCCCGGCAGGAGTTCCGAGAACACCATGAGGATGAGGGAGAGGGACAGGGCGAGGCGCAGACCGGCGAAGATCCGGGGCAGCGCGGACGGCAGGAACAGCAGCCACAGGCGCTCGGCGGCGTTCAGCCGCAGTACGGCGGCGACGTCGAGGCGGAGGGGTTCGGTGTTGCGGGCGCCCTCCGCCGTGTTGATCAGCACCGGCCACACGGCGCTGAACACGATGGACGCGAGCTGCATCGGCGTTCCGAAGTCGAAGACCACGACGAAGACGGGCACCAGCGCCGGGGGCGGGACGGCGCGCGCGAACTGAAGTACCGGATCGCACAGCGCGTACGCACGGCGTGAGCGGCCGAGGGCCATGCCGAGCGCGATCCCCGCCACGGCGGCGAGGGCGAAGCCGGCGGCCATGCGGCCGAGGCTCGGCAGGACGTTGTCGACGGCCTCGGTCGTGAGGAACGCGTGGCTGACCGGCCCCGAGAACCACAGGTCGTAGGCGTGGCGCGCGATCCGGCCGGGCGGTGGGAAGAACACGCTGTCGTGGGCGCGGGCCGCGGCCTCCCACACGAGGACGGCCACGGCCGGTCCGGCCCACCGGAGCAGCGCGCCACGGGCCGCCGCGGAGGCGACCGCCATCCTGCCGCCTGCAGCCGGGGGCGCTTCGGGTACAGCCACTCGGGTCATCGCGTCCGCTCCCTGTGTTCGGGTGTCCACGGGAACAAGGCGCGTTCGGTCCGTACGAGTACGGCGTTGACGACCAGCCCCAGGGCGCCCGCCCACACCACACCCGCCAGCACGTCTCGTGTGCCGTCCGTGGCGAGGCCCGCCTGGGCGATGAAGATGCCGAGGCCCTCGCCGAAGCCGGACAGGATCTCCGTGGCGACCGCCAGGATGAGCGCCACGGCGGCCGAGATGCGGACGCCGGCGGCGATGAAGGGGGCGGTGGCCGGGAGTTCGACGCGGAACAGGACGGCGAGGCGGCCGAAGCCGAAGGCGCGCAGGGTGTCCTTGGCGAGGGGGTCGGTCTCGCCGAGGCCGTAGACGGTGTTGAACAGGATCGGCCACACGGAGGCGTAGGTGACGAGGGCGACCTTCGTCTCCGTGCCGGAACCGAGCAGCAGTGAGACCAGCGGGATCAGGGCGACGGACGGCAGCGGGCGCAGGAACTCCACGATGGCCCGCGTCGCCGCGTCGACCACCGGCACGCTGCCCAGCAGCAGCCCGGCGGGGACGGCGATGACGCACGCGAGGCCCAGTCCGAGGGCCCACGCCCGTAAGGTGGCGCCGACCGCGTGGAGGAAGGCGGGGTCGCCCGCCAACTCGGCCGCGCGGGCGAGGACTTCCGAGGCGGGCGGAAGGTACGTACGCCGGACGATCCCCGCGCGGCTCACCCCCTCGCAGAGCCCGAAGGCCAGCAGTACACCGAGCGCTCCGAGCAGGAGATCGTGACGAGTCCGCACACCCACCTCACTTCACCAGCAGGCTCCCGGGATCGAGTTCCTTCTTCAACAGGCCTTGTTCCCGCATGAGTTCGGTGAGCCGCCGCAACTGGGCGGCGTCGCTGGTGGCCGGATACGCGGGCAGGTGGATGGAACCGGCCTGATCCGCGGTCACCTTGGTGTACTTGGGAAGTTGTTCCCGTACGGCCTCGGGATCCTGGGCCGCGATCTTCGCGGCGGCGGTGACGGCCCTCCGGAAGGCGGCCGCGGCCTCGGGGTTGCCGGAGGCGAACTGGCGCGTGGTCACGTATCCGCTGATGGGGATGGACGTGACCGGAGAGGACCCGCCGTCGATCAGGACCCGTGCGCCGAGTTCCTGCTGGATCGCGCTGGAGAACGGCTCCGCCGCGTGCACCGCGTCGGCCTGGCCCTTCTCCAGGGCGGCCCCCATCTGCGGGAACGCGATCTGGCGGTACTCGGGCAGGCCCGCGCCCCGCTCCTTGAGGATCGCGTCGAGGGTCAGTGACTGGATGTTGTTGAGGATGTTGACGGCGACCTTCCTGCCCTTCAGATCGCCTGGGTTCCTGATCGGGGAGTCCTTGGGCACGAGCACGTCCATCATGTGGGGCGCGACCCTGGCCCCCTCGGCGAGGATGCGCAGGTCCAGCGTGCCCTTCTCGTCCGCCTGGAAGAAGGTGACGTAGTTGGCGCCGGCGATGACGTCCACCTGGCCCTTGGCGAGGGCGGGCAGGGCCTGGATGCTCTGCTGCACCGGCTGGATACGGACGTCGAGCCCCTCCTTCTTGAACAGTCCCCGGTTCTGCGCGAGGTACAGCGGGGCGTCGTCCGCGAGTGGCAGTGCGGCGACCGTGATCTGTTTCGAGGAGGAGTCGCCGCCGTCTCCCCCCTCGCCTCCGCAGCCAGCCAGAGTCAGAGCCAGCACGGTCACCACCGCAGCCAACCCGCTTGCCTTCACCCGCAGTTGACGTAACGTCATGCGCGCATGGATACCTCTGCGGGCGGCTTGATCACAACGCTTCGGCACGCCGTTCTCCGCACGCCGTTCTCCGCACACCGTTCTCCGCACACCGTTCTCCGCGCTCTCGCGCGACGGTCTTCGCCGAATGCCGTTGGTCGGCCCGAAGTCCCTTTCAGACGCGTACCTGGATCAGCGCGTGCGTCCCGCTCGTTCGCCACGTCTGGCCCTCCGCGGCGACGAGTTCCGGCTCCGTGGTCTCGTCGAGGCCGACGATCACGTCCGACTTGAGGGTGCGCAGGGCAGCCACCGGGCCGGGGAAGTACGCCGTCGGCGTCGCGAAGGGGGTGGTCGGCGGCCAGAGGCGGTCGCCCACGAGACGGCGGTAGTTGAGGTCGCCCTTCATGATCGTGAGGTCCGCTCCCGCGAACTCCTCGCGGAGGTCGTCCGGGATGTCCGCGTACGGCAGCGGGCCGCAGGAGAAGGGGTGGGCGCGGAGCACGAGGCGGCCGTCGGTCAGGGCGGACCACAGGCGCCGGCCGGCGGGCGTGTCCGCGGCGAGCAGGTGGCGTACGGCGTCGACGACGTCGGCGGTCGTGGCGTCGGAGACGTAGTACGGGTACGGCTTGAGGTGGAGTACGGCCCGTTCGACGCGGCCGTGCAGGAGGAGGTGGTCGGCGAGCAGCAGGTCGGGGATGAGTTCGCGGCCGGCGTTGTCGGCGACGACGACCAGGGTGCCTCCGGTCAGCAGGGGCCAGAGCGAGTCGCTGTCGTCCGCGACGAGTTCGGAGGGGGCGGACTTCTTCTCGCCCGCCTGGATGCGGAAGCCGAGGTCCGCCCGGTTGCCCCACAGCGAGCCGTGCAGCAGGGCCTGTCGCTGCTCCTCGGAGGGGCGGCCGTCCAGCCGGTCGAGCGCGGCGATCTCCTCCGCCGCCTCGGGGGTGTCGAGTTCGGCGAGCTTGAACGGGCGGAACGGATCGACGCCCTGCCAGGGACCGGACCCGAAGTAGCCGACGGCGCGCAGCAGCCTGCGGTAGAAGTAGCTCTCCGACCACAGGAACGGCACCTCGAACCAGGAGCGGCCGACGTACGCGTCCACGCCCCACGCCTCCCACCAGGCGTCGCCGTCCAGGGGCTCGATCGTGCCCTCGACCGCGCTCCTCAGCAGCGCGTCCAGCGCCCGGTGCTGTGCGGGGCCGTACGGGAAGGCGTCCCGTACCTTGCGGATGAGCGCGGGGTGACGGTCGGCCAGGACGCTGTGCGGGAAGGAGGCCGGGTCGGCGCTGTGGATGACGGGGGCGGCGTCAGGCATGGTCGGCCGCTCCTGCCTGGTGGACCGGATCGCGTACCGGGATGCCCGGCGGCAGGGCCACGTCCTTGACCTTCTGCTCCAGCTCGTTGGGGTAACCCGCCTCGGTCCACACGTACTTCTGGAACTGCTCGGGTGTCAGCGGCCCCGGCCAGGGGGTGCCGCCGGGGTAGAACACCGCCCCGCAGCCGGAGCAGTGGCACGCCGAGTGCCACAGCTCCTCCGCACGGGCCTCCCCCGCCGCCACGACGCGACGCTGACGTGCCTCGCCGCCGACCACGAGGATCGTGCCGACGAACAGCAGCACCGCCAGCAGCGAACCGCCGATCGTGTAGAGCGGCTTGTCGAGCTGCACTCCGCTGTACGCGAGACCGGCGCCCACGCCGGTCATCAGCGCGCCCTCGACGACGTGCAGGGCGGAGTCGCCACGGGACGTCACGCCCGGTTTCCTCGCCAGCCGGTCGGACAGGCCGTCGTGTACGGACGCCGGGTCGGCGCAGGTCTCCTGGACCGTACGGACCCCGGATCCTCCGCAGCCGGGACACTTCGTTCCAACGGGCGCTCGGGCCCCCTCGCTTTCCATGCGCCTACGCTAACGGCCGGCCGGTGCCTGCTCGCACCGGCCGGCCGCTTCACGTGGGGGGTGGCGGTCGGAGGAACCCCGGATCCTGTTGGTCAGCAGGATCCGGGGTGGATCATTGAGCTCAGCCGACTCGGCCGACTCAGAAGGTCAGCCGACTCAGAAGGTCAGCTTCCAGCTGTTGAGGGTGCCGGTGTCCTGCGCGGCCGTGTCCTGGACGCGCAGCTTCCAGGTGCCGTTCGCGGTCTCGCTGGACGCGTTGACCGAGTAGGTGGTGTTGACGTTGTCCGCGGAGTCCGAGGTGCTGGAGGACTTCAGCCGGTACGTCGAACCGTCGGGGGCGACGAGGTCGATCACCAGGTCACCGCGGTAGGTGTGGGTGATGTCGACGCCGACCTGGAGGGCGGAGGGCGCGTTGCCGCTGCGGCCGCTGACGGTGATCGGGGACTCGACGGCCGAGCCGTTGTCGGGGACGGAGACCGCGGAGGTGCTGGTGAAGGTGGTGCCCCCCGTGGAGCCGCCGCCGGATCCGCTCACCGCCTGCACCGTCTTGGCCGCGTCCGCGAGACCCGCGCCGCAGCCGCCCGAGCACGCGCCGGGCAGGGCACGGGCGTTGGCCTTGATCGCCGACTCGATCTGGGCGGGGGTCAGCGAGGAGTTCGCCGACTTCATCAGCGCGACCAGGCCCGCGATGTGCGGGGTGGCCATGCTGGTGCCCTGGTAGTACTCGTACGACTCCGTGGTCGGCGTCTTCGCGCCCGCGTTCAGCGTGGACAGGATGCCGTTGGCGGTGCCGGTGCTGGTCTGGCCTCCGGGCGCCGAGATGTCCACGAGGGAGCCGTAGTTGGAGTACGAGGCCCGGGCGCCGGAGCGGTTGGTCGCGGCGACCGTGACGACGTTGGAGCAGCTCGCCGGCGAGTAGTTGGCGGCGTTGTCGTTGCTGTTGCCCGCGGCGACGACGACGGTGGTGCCGCGGTTCACGGCGCCGTTGATGGCGCTCTGGGTCGCCGAGGTGCACGCCCCGCCGCCGCCGAGGCTCATGTTGATGACCTTGGCGACGTTCGTGTTGGCGGGGACACCGGAGACGGTGCCGCCGGACGCCCAGGTGATGGCGTCGACGATGTCGGAGTCGTAGCCGCCGCACTTGCCGAGCACGCGCACCGGGGAGATCTTCGCGCCGTACGCGATGCCCGCGATGCCCTTGCTGTTGTTGGTGACGGCGGCGATGGTGCCGGCGACGTGCGTGCCGTGCCAGGAGGAGTCACTGGCCGGGACGCCGGAGCCGCACTCGTTCGCGTTGTACCAGTCGCCCGGGTCGGCCGGGTTGCTGTCACGGCCGTTGCCGTCGACGGAGACCGCCGTGTCGGAGATGAAGTCGTAGCCGCCGACGATGTTGGCGGCGAGGTCGGAGTGGGTGACGTAGCCGGTGTCGATGACGGCGACGGTCACGCCGCTGCCGGTGGCGACGTCCCAGGCGCCCGGCACGCGCATGCCCGCGGTGGACTCGAAGAGGTCCCACTGCTTGGCGTACTCGGTGTCGTTCGGGTCGGCCTGCGGCGTGTTGAGGCGGTCCGGGGAGACGTACGCGACCTGGGGGTCCGCCTGGTACTCGGCGATGACGTCGGAGACGTCCTTCGTGGTGAGGTCGTCGCCGAGGTCGACGAGGGCGGCGCCGGAGCCGAGACGGCGCTGGAAGTCGACGTTCTCGCCGGTCTCCTTGCCCTTGGCCTCGGCGTCGGCGGAGGCGGCCTTGTTGGATTTGGCCTCGGCGGCGCCCGACTTGTAGCCCACGATGAGGCGTTCGGCGGGCACGGAGGGCGCGGACTCCGCGGGGCCCGCGAGCGCGGGGGCCGTCTCGGCCGCGGGGGTGGTCTTCTGGGCGGGTGCCTGGGCGACGGCGACGGAGGTGGTCATACCGGCCACCAGGGCCGCGGAGACCGCGGCGACGGATATCAGCTTCCGTCTCGCGGCACGGGAGGAGGAGATACGCAAGGGCTTGCCTTTCGTGGCCGGCTCCGGACAGCGGGGAGCGGCGGGGAACGCTTCGTCGTCGAAGCGGCGGGGGGTGCAGGAAAGGTGGCGTTACGGGGCCGGCCTGGCGTGAGCCGACCTCTTCGGGGTTACCTGTGGGTCAGCTGTGGCTGGAACGATAGGCATCGGCCCGGCCATGTGAATACGGGGAAAACCCTCGATCGGACAGGGAACTCACCCTCGCTGCCCGGCCATTGGCCGCTTGGGTCCCCTTTGGTGCGGGTTCCGGTCCCTCGTGGCGGGGTGGGACGAGCGTGGGGCGGGCACGGGGCGGGCGGCGTTGAACGGACGCGTGCGGTGGCTCGTACGAATCGGTGCACCGTGCCCTCACCCGGCGGCCGGTGCACCGCCACTGTCGACGGCCGAGGAGGGTCCACCCGATGGACCGGAAGCATCGGATTCGCTCGTACGTGCCGCACGGTCCCACCGCGTGCCGCACCGCTCTCACGGCCGCGGTCGCCGTCACGGCGCCGCTGCTGCTCACCACGTGGGCCGCGGCTCCGGCCGGGGCGCACGGCGCGCCGACGGACCCGGTGAGCCGGGTGTCGGCGTGTTCGCCGGAGGGCGGGGCGCAGGCGCGGTCCGCCGCGTGCGAGGCGGCCGTGGCCGCGAACGGGGCACCGTTCACGGCCTGGGACAACCTGCGGGTGGCGGGCGTGAACGGCCGTGACCGGCAGATGATCCCGGACGGCAAGCTGTGCAGCGGGGGTCTGCCCGCCTACAAGGGCCTCGACCTGGCCCGCGCGGACTGGCCCTCGACGCGTATGTCGCCGGGCTCGAAACTGAACATGACGTACGCCTCGACGATCCCGCACACGGGTACCTTCAAGCTGTACCTGACGAAGCCGGGGTACGAGCCCGGAAAGCCGCTCACCTGGTCCGACCTTCCGGCGAAGCCGTTCGCCGAGATCAAGGACCCGCCGCTGACGGACGGCGCGTACCACTTCTCGGCGAAGCTGCCGTCCGACCGGTCCGGGCACCAGGTGCTGTACACGATCTGGCAGAACACCAGCACCGTGGACACGTACTACTCGTGCTCGGACGTGGTGTTCCCGGACGCCGCGAAGGCCCGGGGCGACGGCGGGAACGAGGACGCGGACGGCGGCGGTGACGCGTCCGGCAAGGGCTCCGGGAAGGCTCCGGCCGACACGCCGACCGCGACCGGGACGGGAGCCGCGCAGGGCGGTGGCGCCGCCGGCGGGCAGGCGGACGGCGGGCAGGCCGACGGCGCGGGTTCCGCGGACCGGACGGCCGTGCCGGGCAGCCCGGTGTCGACGGCGACGCGTGACGACTCGGGCCCGTCGATGTCGCTGATCGCGGGGGGCGGCGCCGCGGCGCTGGTGCTCGCCGCGGGCGCCGCCCTGGTGTCGCGCCGGCTCAGGGGCCGGTGATCCCAGCCGACGGCCTGAGCCGGTGACTCAGTTCGTGACCGGGTTGGTGACTCGGGTGCGGACTCAGTTGGTGAAGACCGTCGCGCCGCCCTGGGTGGTGTCGGTGACGGGCGCGTACTTCGCCGTGAAGTAGCCGGTGCTGAAGCACAGGGACGAGCCCGAGACCTTAGAGAACGGCTGAGCGGAGAAGTTGATGCTGTTGTCGGCGTTGTTCGACGTGCCGCTGATGCTGGCCGCCTGGTAGACGCAGGTGATGGTGCCCAGCAGGGTTCGCAGGACGACGGTGGTCTGGAGGACCGAGCCGGAGCCCGGGGTGACCGTGACGGCACCGCCCGAGGAAACGGCGGCCGTGTAGGGCAGGTTGTCGACCTTGACGCTGGTGACGCCGGTGACGCCGACGACGTTGCTGGTGCAGTTGCTGAAGGTGTGCTCCTTGACCGACTCGGTGGCCGTGCCGGACGCCGCCGGGTTGGACGTGACGTCGGCCTTGAACGTCGACGTGGAGCAGGCGACGCCGCTGGTGCCGGTGGCGCTGGAGTAGAAGTTGGCGGTCGTGCCGGAGGCGAGCGACGCGTTGAGCTCGTCGCCGACCGCGACCGCGTTGCCGCCCGCGCTGCCGGTGGTCAGGACGGTGTCGGCGGCGGAGGCGGGGGTGGCGCCGACCGCCAGTACGAGGGCGGTGGCGGTGCCGGCGAGGGCCATGAGGGACTTCGTACGCATGGGGGTGCCTCTTCTCGAAGGGAGAACTGGGGGTGGGTGCGCGCGGCTGTGCACTCGGTGCACTCGGTGCGCGCGAAAGGGGGCACGGCGATGTGGCGCACCGCTGCCGGCCCGTGACGCCTTCTCCGTACGTGACGGGCCGACAGCGGCAGCGTGGTGGCCGGACACGGCCCAGGGAGGGGAAGGCGACCGTGCCACTGCCGTGAAAGGGGGTGGTGCTGCGATGGACCGCACAGCTCGGGAGGATGAAAGCGCTGCGCGACGGATCCGGCGCCATCGGATCCAGGGAAACCAGGGAGAGTTTTAGACCTGAGGAAGAGCCAACGTCAAGGCGGCGAAGCCAAGTTGATGGAACGTCATGATCTTTCCTGACGCTGCGTCAAGATCACTTGGACGAGCGGATGTTGAAGCCAAAACGACGAACCCTGAGGTGAGAGCGTTTCCCCTCTTCACAGATAGGGCACAACCAACATCGCTTTGCCACAAGCGCCTTGACCCTCGAATGTAACCACGGGTAACTTCCTGGCAGGCTACTGCGGCGTAGCAATCAAGCCCTTGTGCTGTCGGGAGGCACGGGGCTCGCGCCGCACAAACGCTGTCCGCGCCAGGACAACGTGCCGCCTGAGTTCCATTGCCTATTGCATTGAGAGCGCCAAGGGAGCAGACATGGCCTCACCCACGGACGCCACGGCGTCCAACGATTCCACCCCCGAGAGATCCGTCAGACGCGGTCGGGTCCGTGCGCGCCGCGCCGCCGTGATGGCGGTCCCGGCCACGGCGCTCACCGCGGCTCTGATGATCCTCACCGCCGAGGGTGCCCTCGGCGTCCAGTTCGCCATCTCCGGCATGCCGTTCGTGGTCACGGCCGACAGGCTCGACGGCAACGGCTTCGCACAGTACGGCTCGCTGGACGAGATGATCCCGGACAGCCCCAACCAGGGCGACACCGGCGGCCAGGTCCTCGTCGTCACCTCGGTCGTGAAGAACGGCACGCTGAAGAACCTCTGCCAGAGCGTCGACCTCGGCGGCATCCAGCTCGTCCTGACCGCCGGCGCCGGCAGCAAGCCGGTGAGCGTGAAGAACCTCGCCATCGACTCGGACGAGATCAAGGGCGACGCCGCGTTCAACAACATCGAGATCGGCCGCGACTCCAGCACCTTCGACAAGGTCGACCAGAAGGGCCCCAAGGGCGTCTACGGCCAGCAGGCGGACAAGGTCGTCATCACCGACCTGTACCAGCACAACTACGCCGCCACCGCCGCCGTCTTCAAGCTGCCGGACCTGCACATGAGGTTCGGGAGCAAGGGCTGCCCGCAGTGAACCGCTTCCGCGAGTGGAGGGGGCACCGGCCCTTCGCGGGCGGGCTGCTGCTCTCCCTGGGCGGAGCCGAGATCCTGGTGACCATGAAGGCACCCCTTCCGGTCATCCTGCACATCGGCATGCAGGGGCTCGCCGGGTACCTGATACCCACCGTGATGATCATCAGCGGGCTGCTGATCATGTTCAACCCCTCGCAGCGGCTGTTCTACTCGGTCATCGGTGCGCTGCTCTCGGTCGGCAGCTGGCTCACCTCCAACATCGGAGGGTTCGTCATCGGGCTGGTGCTCGGCGTGACCGGCAGTGTGATGGCCTTCGGGTGGCTCCCGGACCAGGAGCCGCGCAAGAAGCGGCACCTGCTGCGCCGCCACCGCGACCAGGCGTCCCCCGCCGCCACCCCGTAAGCCCGTCCCCCCACCGCATCCCCGTACCGACCCCCCGGCCCACGGCCGGAAGCCGGGCACGGGGATGTCGTACGTGGGACGGGCCGCGGCAAGGACGTGGACCGGGGGCAGGGGCAGGAACAGGGGGGTTCAGGGGGTTCAGGGGGTTCAGGGGGCGGGCTGGACCGAGAGGGCCGTCGACAGGGCCGCGTGGAGGCGGGCCGTGTCGGTGCACTCACGGCCGTACGCCGGGGGGACCTGCCAGTACAGGCCGGGACCCTTCGTGCGGAGCGAGGGCGGGACGGCCACATGGCTGCCGCGGCCCAGCACCTGGACCTCGGGAAGGTGCCAGTCATTCGCCTCACCGGGCGGGACCAGCCAGTAGAGGATGCCGCCGTAGCCGTCCCTGATGACCGCGCCGGTCCTTTCGCCGAGCAGCGCCAGCGCCCGGACGCCCGGGGCGGCCGGCACCCGCACCGCGTCCCACCAGCAGCCGGCGGCCACCGTGCGCACCTCGGCGCTGTGGGGGGACATCCATCGCGGGACCCTGCGGTCTGTCATCGCGCTCACCGGCCTTACAGAGGGTCCTTCGAGCGTAAGGAGCGTGCGGGGGCGTGGACTTGTCGGGGCGCGCACGGGAGTTGTCGGGGCGCGCACGGAAGTTGCCCCCATACGCAGCGCTCACCGGGCGTACTCGCCGGGCAACCGGACGGCGGCGTAGCGTGACGGACCGTATCGACGGTTCGACTGCCCGGGAGGCCCCGTGGGACACCCAACCCCCCTTGCGATTGACGCGACCGGCCGTGACATCCACGGTGAGGCCGCCCGGATCCGCGCGAGGGGCCCGGTGACCCGCGTCGAGCTCCCCGGTGAGGTCGAGGCGTGGGCGGTCAGCAGCACCGACCTGCTCAAGCGGCTGCTCACCGATCCGCGAGTGTCCAAAGACCCCCGCCAGCACTGGCCCCGGTTCATCGACGGCGAGATCACCCCGGACTGGCCGCTGTTCACGTGGGTCGCCGTGACGAGCATGTTCACCGCGTACGGCGGCGATCACAAACGCCTGCGCATCCTCGTCTCCAAGGCCTTCACCGCGCGCCGTACGGCCGCGCTGCAGCCGCGGATCGAGGAGATCACCAAGGAACTCCTCGACAACATCGAGGAGGCCGGGCGCCGGTCCGGAACGGTCGATCTGCGCGAGGAGCTGTGCTACCCGCTGCCGATCCGGGTGATCAGCGAGCTGTTCGGCCTGCCCGAGGAGAACAGCCAGGAGCTGCGGGAGCTGGTGGACCGCATCTTCGACACCTCGGCCGATCCGGGCGAGATGAACGCCGCCTACGAGCGCCTGTACGTCGTACTGGGCGAACTCGTCGCCACCAAGCGGAAGTCACCGGGCGACGACCTGACCACCGGCCTGATAGCGGCCCGTGACGAGGAGGGCGGCACCCGGCTCAGCGAGCAGGAACTGCTGGACACCCTGGTGCTGATGATCAGCGCGGGGCACGAGACCACGGTCAACCTCGTCGACAACGCGATCCACGCCCTGCTCAGCCATCCCGAGCAGCTCGCGCACGTGCGGTCGGGGCGGGCGTCCTGGGACGACGTGGTGGAAGAGACGCTGCGCCGCGACGCCCCCGTCGCCAGTCTGCCGCTGCGGTACGCCGTGGAGGACCTCGACCTCGGTGAACTCGGCGGGCCCGAGGGCGTGGTGATCCGCAAGGGTGAGGCGATTCTGGCCGCGTACGCCGCTGCCGGGCGGGATCCGGAGCGGCACGGTGGGGACGCGGACGTCTTCGACGTCACGCGGGTCGACAAGGAGCATCTGGCGTTCGGGTACGGGATGCACCACTGCCTCGGCGCTCCGCTGGGTCGTCTGGAGGCCCGGATCGCCCTTCCGGCTCTCTTCGAACGGTTCCCGTCCCTGGAACTCGCGGTTTCTGATGAGGAGTTGGGTCACGTGGACTCCTTCATCTCCAACGGTCACCGCCACCTGCCGGTCCGTCTCGGCTGAGGCCCCGGGGGCATCGGGGGTTTCCTCGCCCCCGCCGCCCCTACCCGTCCCATCCCCGGGGGCTCCGCCCCCATGCCCCCGGGTGGGGGTGTCTGACGTGGGTTGGTGCGGGTTGGGTGTGGCTGGTCGCGCAGTTCCCCGCGCCCCTAAAAACCGCGCAGCACCCCGCGCCCCACAATTCAGCCCCTTGGGGGCACCTCCCAGCGGTAGCTGGGGGAGTTTGAGGAGCGGGGTCCGGGGCGGAGCCCCGGGGAAGGGACGGGTAGGGGCGGCGGGGGCGAGGAAAGGCCCGTACCGCCCCGTCGCGTCAC
>NZ_JBEYXP010000062.1:0-19268 GCF_040704615.1 Streptomyces sp. NPDC046862
CCTCCCCCTCCCCCCCGCCGCCCCCGCCGGCGGCGCCCCCCGCCCCCCCCCCCCCGCCGGGGGCCCCCCCCCGCCCATAGTCGTACGGCGAGCGCTCGCACCCCGGCGCCGGCTGGGGCGCGCGCATCTACGGCTCCGGTCGGCGCGTCTGAGCAGGGGATTGGACACCGCCGGAGCGTCACTTTCAGCGCTCCCAGCCCAGCGTCCGGACGACCTCCGAGACCCGGGTGTACACCCCGGGATTCCCCCGCAGACCACACCCGGTCCCCCACGACACGAGACCGATCACCTTCCCCTGGGCGACCAGCGGGCCGCCGCTGTCGCCCTGACAGGCGTCTCGCCCGCCTGCGAGCTCCCCGGCACACACCATGGAGCCGGCCTTGTACGTTCCGTCCTTGCTGCCCGCATACGCCTCCTCGCAGACCGCGTCGGAGAGCACCTTCACGCGTGCGGCACGCAGACTGCGAGCGTAGTCGCCGGCGCCGGTGGTGTCGCCCCAGCCGTAGACCACGGCGCCCGTGTCCGGCAGGTACGCCGAGTCTCCTGCCGCCGCCATCTGGATGACCGCGCGTTCGGGGAGCGGCGAGGCGAGGGAGAGGACGGCGAAGTCCCCCGCATTGGTATTGCTGTCGTAGGTCGGGTTGACCCAGGCGGTACGTACGGGGATCTCCTCGCCCTCGGCCGAGAGGAGGTCACCGCGCCCCTCGATCACCTTCAGGTCGCGCACCTTTTCCGGCGGTGTCCCCAGCACCGCCCCGCTCAGACAGTGGGCCGCGGTCAGCACGGTCGAGCGACCGACCGCCACGCCGCCGCAGAACTGCCCCGCTCGCGTACCCCCGAACCGGTCACGGCTGGACAACGCCACCGTCCAGGGGCTCTCGGAGATCTCGACCGGATAGCCGCCGACGACGACGTCGGCTACCGCCGGTGCTGCGGGTGACACCAGCGGTATCGCGCCCACTGCGGCAGCGAGGGCCGATACTCGGGCAACTGATCGTCGCATGCGAACTCCTCACTCTGGGACATTCACTGCACACCCAGGGTGATCCACCGGGCGGCCGCCCGCATGCGCGCACATGCCGAGGGCCCGGCTTCCGCTGCGGAAGCCGGGCCCTCGCAGGCGCAGGAGTGAGGCTCAGTCCAGGTAGTCGCGCAGCACCTGCGAACGCGACGGGTGACGCAGCTTCGACATCGTCTTCGACTCGATCTGGCGGATGCGCTCGCGCGTCACGCCGTAGACCTTGCCGATTTCGTCGAGGGTCTTCGGCTGACCGTCTGTGAGGCCGAAGCGCATGGACACGACGCCCGCCTCGCGCTCGGACAGAGTGTCGAGAACGGAGTGCAGCTGCTCCTGCAGGAGTGTGAAGCTGACCGCGTCGGCGGGGACGACGGCCTCGGAGTCCTCGATGAGGTCACCGAACTCGCTGTCGCCGTCCTCGCCCAGCGGGGTGTGCAGCGAGATCGGCTCACGGCCGTACTTCTGGACCTCGATGACCTTCTCCGGGGTCATGTCGAGTTCCTTGGCCAGCTCCTCCGGGGTGGGCTCGCGGCCCAGGTCCTGGAGCATCTGGCGCTGCACGCGCGCGAGCTTGTTGATGACCTCGACCATGTGCACCGGGATACGGATGGTGCGGGCCTGGTCGGCCATGGCGCGGGTGATCGCCTGACGGATCCACCAGGTGGCGTACGTGGAGAACTTGTAGCCCTTGGTGTAGTCGAACTTCTCGACCGCGCGGATCAGACCGAGGTTGCCCTCCTGGATGAGGTCCAGGAAGAGCATGCCGCGGCCCGTGTAGCGCTTGGCCAGGGAGACCACCAGACGGAGGTTGGCCTCCAGGAGATGGTTCTTGGCGCGGCGGCCGTCCTCGGCGATGATCTCCAGCTCGCGCTTGAGCTTCGGGGCGAGCTTGTCGGCGTTGGACAGTTTGTCCTCGGCGAACAGGCCGGCCTCGATGCGCTTGGCGAGCTCGACCTCCTGCTCGGCGTTGAGCAGGGGGACCTTGCCGATCTGCTTGAGGTAGTCCTTGACCGGGTCGGCGGTGGCGCCGGCCGCGGCGACCTGCTGGGCGGGCGCGTCGTCCTCGTCCTCATCGGAGAGCACGAACCCTGCGCTCTCGGTGCCCTCGGGCTCCTCGCCGCCCTTGCCGGGTGCCGGGGTCTCCTCGATCGCCTCGTCCTCGAGAAGCTCGGCGTCGTCCTTCTTGGCGGTCGTCTTCTTGGCCACCGTCTTCTTGACGGCGGTCTTCTTGGCGACAGCCTTCTTGGCGGTCACCTTCTTGGCGGCGGCCTTCTTCGCCGACGCGGCGCTCTCGGTGGGATCGTCGGCCGCCGGCACCGACGGAGCGGCGGGGGCAGTGGCCTTCTTCGTGGTCACCGTCTTCGCCGCCACGGTCTTGGTGGCGGTGCGCTTGGCCGGACTCTTCGCTGCGACGCTCTTTCGGGTGCGCTTGGGTTCTGCGGCACTGACCATCAGCGTCACACCCTCTTCCTCAAGGATCTGGTTGAGGCTGCGCAGTACGTTCTTCCACTGAGTGGCCGGAATCTGGTCAGCTTCGAAGGCTCGACGCACGTCGTCGCCGGCGATCTGCCCCTCAGCCTTTCCCCGCTCAATGAGCGCCATGACAGAGACGGACTCGGCGATCTCCGGCGGGAGCGTACGGGATGTGCTGGCCGACACGAACAACCTCTCGGAACGTTGGAAAACGGCTTCCGGCCCCGTCCACTGCGGACAGGAGCCGACGACCGCCGACTGGGGATGGGCCGACGGCGCAGGCGGGGGGCCGGGAAGATGCACAGCGCCATGAGTGGCGTCCGTATTCCCTCCGCGGCTGTCACCTCTTAGGTCATCGCGCTGCCCCGAAGAGCGTTACGCCCAATCCGCGTGGCCCGAGTCACACGACGTAAGCACCCAAATGCATCCAAACATGGTCAGAGTCGGTCAGGAGTGGTCGCGATCGGCTCCGACTGGGCAGTCCCCCACCCCCGCACCGCCGGGCCCCGCCGGTTCCCTGAGGAGCCGGCGGGTCCGATGGAGAGACGGGTTCACCGGCCGGGCGGCACCCGGACAGGACAGGCTCCCGCGCCCCGGCCGCTCCCGGCGGACGATCAGTGCTCGCGCGGGGAGGGCACGACGCGCTCCACCTCGGGGTGGACGGTGAGCAGTTGACGCATCGCCGCCTCGGCGGCCGCTCCGTCACCGGTCGCGAGGGCCTCGACGATCCGGGCGTGATGCCCGAGGGAGGTCTCATTGGGACGGTCACAGCCGGTGACCGGACCTCCGGAGACCTGCAGGGCGGCGGAGACGATGCCGGAAAGGTGCTCGAGCATGCGGTTGCCCGCGACCTGGATGAGCATCGAATGGAACTCTGCGTCCGCGCGCGCGAAGGTCAGGGAGTCACCCTGCCCCATGGCGTGCCCCATGATCTCGACCATGTCGCCGAGCCTCTGCTGGACCTCGTCGCGTCCATGCCCTGCGGCCAGACGGGCGGCGAGCGGTTCGATCGTCCAGCGCAGCTCGCTCAGCTCACGCCGCTGGTCGTCGCGCTGCGGCCCGAACGCCCGCCACTCGATGATGTCCGGGTCGAGCAGGTTCCAGTCGCTGACCGGGCGCACACGCGTGCCGACGTTGGGGCGGGCACTGACCAGCCCCTTCGCCTCCAGGACGCGGAGCGACTCGCGGACGACGGTGCGGGAGACCTCGAATCGCTGACCGATCTCCTCGGGCACGAGCGGCCGGTCCGCACCGAGGTCACCGGAAACGATCATCTGACCCAGTTGCTGGACGAGTTGGCCGTGCAGGCCGCGGCCGCGGCTGCCCGCGGCACGTCGGGCCACACGCCCCAGTTCGGGATCGGCGCTCTCCCAGGCCGGGGCGCCGACGCGGTCGACCCCGGGAGTCTCGGCGTAGGAGTAGCGGTCGAGTCCACCCGGGCCGGCGAGGCCGGAGTCTGCGGAGCGGGCGGCGGTCATCATGGTGTGCGCAAGGGTACTCACGCATCCTTTGTCGGCGCCGTCCTCAACTCCCTTGAGGTCTTTGGTGAAAAGCACACGAAAGGGTGATCGCTCACCCCGTCGCAATTGACGCCTTATCGGAAAGAAACGGGCGTTCTTCGAGGAGTTGCGCGCAAGGTGGGAACGGTGGATGCGGACGGTAGTCAGCGGGCACCTGACTCCTTCACCGGACCCTGCTGCGCAGAGTCGTGAGCAGATATGCGCCGAGCAGCGTGGTCAGGGACAACAGCAGTGCGCCGCCCACGGGTTGGGCGATCATCCGGGCCGCGACGGTCAGATAGCGCTCGCCGCCGAACGGCCACTGCGTCAGGGGCAGCTCGTGCAGCCGCGCCGAGAACCCGGCCGCCGTCCGTACGGTCGCCCTCTCCAGGACCTTGTGCACGAGCGGCACGACCAGGACCGGTACGGCGAGCACCGCGGCGAGTCCCGCGGTCGTGGACCGGAAGATGCCGGCGGCCAGCACTCCGGCCCAGGAGCACCCCACGATGAGGCCGATCCAACTGGCGCCGAGCGGGAGCCAGTCGGCGGGAACTTCGACGAGTTCCTGTCCGTAGACGAGGTAGAGCACTTCGAGGTCGCAGCCCACGGTGAGGAAGGCCAGCATCAGCGCCGTGACCGCCGCGACGAGGAGTTTCGCGGCGAGCAGCCCCAGCCGGCGGGGGACGGTGCCGCGATCCGCAGCGAGGGCGGGATGGCGGAACTCGTCGCCGAAGGCGATCGCTCCGAGGAACCCCGCTCCCAGCGCGGCGGGCGGCAGCGGCAGTTCCTGCGGCCACGCGGCCAGCAGTCGCGGCTGCGGGGTGTGACCGAAACACGCGAGGATCACGGAGACGACGGCGGAGGTGGCCAGCACGGCGGCCACGGTGAGGAAGCCGGTGCCCACTCCGGTGGCCCTGCGCAGTTCGTAACGGAGCGGGCGCAGGGGACTCGGGGCCGGGCGGACACTGACGGGGGGAGGGAGCTCCGGGAGGCCGTCCGGCTCCGGCGGCCTCGCGTGGCTGTTCGGCGCGCCCTCGCGGTACTCGTCGTCGGCGGTCACGTCGGCATCTCCCGTGGATGCCGCAGAGCCGCCGCCGGCAGCGGGCGGCGGCCCCATGTCCCCGACCTCGTCGGCGAGTTGATGTACGAGGATGCCATGCCGGAACGCGGCCTCCCCGACATCGGCGCAGCTACTGCCGTACACGGAGAGCCGGTTGCCGTCCTCGCGCACGACCTCGACGGAACGGTGCGCGGTCCGGGCCTCCTTGGTGAGCAGGGCACCCAGACGGACGGCGTGCGGGCTGCGGACGACGACGCGCGGACGGAGCCTGGTCCGGGCGAAGTCGGCCGCCGCCTGGTCGGCGACGAGCCGCCCCGACTCCAGCGTGATGACCCGGTCGGCGGTCTGCGCCGCCTCCTTGGGGTCGCGCGTCGTGAACAGCACGGTGCCGCCCTGAAGGGCGTGAGCGCGCAGAATTCCGTGCAGCCAGCGGCTTTCACGGGCGGACAGCCCGTCGGCGGGGTTGTCGAGCACGAGGGTGTGCGGGTCGGCCAGCAACGCGCACGCCAGCCCCAGGCGGCGGTCCATGCCGCGCGAGAGCGTCCCCAGGCGTTCGTCGCGCAGACCAGCTAGGCCCACGACGTCGAGGACGTCGTCGGCGCGCTGCACGGGCACGCCGGTGGCGGCACTCAGCATGCGGAGGTGTCCGCGGACCGTGCGGGCCGGGTGGCCGGGCACGTCACCGAGGAGGACACCCACCTCGCGCGACGGATGGGCGATGCGATGCAGGGGGCGGCCTCTGAAGTAGGTGATTCCGCGGCCCTGTTGCAGTGCGAGCATGAGCCGCACCGCTGTCGTCTTGCCCGCGCCCGGTGCGCCGAGGAGCACGGTGACGCAGCCGGAGAGTGCCTCGATGGAGACGTTGTCGACGGCGGGCGGAAGCTCCTTGCGAGGGGTGCTGGTCAGTCCGATGGCCTGGATCACCCACAGCAAGATAGCGCGTTATGTCCGGTTTTCGGTGGTGTCAGACCTCGGGGCGCAGCATCGGCGGGTTGAGGAGCGTGGCACCACCCGCACGGAAGAGCTGAGCCGGTCGGCCTCCCTGGCGCGTGGTGGTCCCTCCGGCGGGCACCAGGAAGCCGGGCGTGCCGGTCACCTTGCGGTGGAAGTTGCGCGGGTCGAGAGCCACCCCCCACACCGCCTCGTAGACGCGGCGCAGCTCACCGACCGTGAACTCGGGTGGACAGAACGCGGTGGCCAGCGAGGAGTACTCGATCTTGGATCGTGCCCGCTCCACGCCGTCCGCCAGAATCTGCGCGTGGTCGAAGGCGAGTGGCGCCAACGGCTCGCTGTCGCGGCCGTAACCATCCTGCTGCAGCAGCTCCTCCACGGGCGCCCAGCGCGCGATGTTGGCGTCGCCGCCCGCCCTGGGTGCGGGCAGGTCCGGAGCGAGTGCGAGGTGGGCGACACTGACGACCCTCATCCTCGGGTCGCGCTTGGGGTCGCCGTACGTCGCGAGCTGCTCCAGGTGCGCGCCGTTGTCCTGGGCCGGGGCGGCAGGATCGTGGGCACGCAGCCCGGTCTCCTCCTCCAACTCGCGCGCGGCGGCCTGAGCCAGGTCCTCATCGGGCCGCACGAACCCGCCGGGAAGCGCCCATCGCCCTTGGAACGGCTGCTCGCCCCGCCGTACCGCCAGTGCACAGAGGGCGTGACGGCGCACGGTCAGCACGACCAGGTCCACGGTGACGGCAAAGGGCGGAAACGCTGACGGGTCGTAGGGCATGCTGTGATCATAGTCGTCTCCTTGACGATAAACACGCCCTTCGCCGACCACCTCCTTCGCTGATCCACTTCTGTCGGGTACGGCCCCTGTGAGGCGCCGCCGCCAAGGTGTTCGATCACCTGTCGTCCGAGGTCAGACCCCCAGCTGCAGCCCGTCGCCCGCCTCCTCGACCATCGCGAGGCCGAGCCTGCTCACGCGTACGGCGAAGGGCGCACCCGCGACGCGCAGCCCGGTCAGGTTGATCTCGCCCAGCGGCGCGCTGCGCATCGGCCGCAGCGTGACCGTCCCGGCCGGCGCGTCAGGGCGGATCCCGGCGAGGGTGGTCAGGAGCAGCACTCCGGAAGCCGCGGCCGTCGCGGCCGGTCTGCAGGCCGCGGGGTGGGGCAGAGGCGCGCTCCCGGCCGTGCGCTGCTCCCCCGCGTACATCTCCGGCAGCCGCCGGCCGAACTCCTCCGCGGCCGCCAGCACGCCCCGCAGCAGCGATCCCGCCTCCTTCTCGTAGCCCGCGGCAGCCAGTCCCGCGACCGCGATCGCCGTCTCCTGGACCCGTACGGCTCCGCTTCGATGGCCGAAGGGGTTGTACGCCGGTTCCTTCACGTCCAGGCTCCGCAGCCCCCACCCGGAGTCCATGGCCGGACCGCCCAGCAGCCGCGCGAGCTGTTCGGTCTGCACCTTGTCGAGCAGGCCCGGTGCTGCCTCTCCGGAGCCGAGGAGACCTGTGTCGAGGAGGTGGGCGGCGGCGGAGCCGAGGTGGGGCAGCGCTCGTCCGTCCCTGGTGCGGGCGGCGGCCGGTCTGCCACCGCCCCGGTCGTCGACCCAGAAGTCCGTACGGAACGCGGTCCGCAATTCCTCGGCCCACTCCCGCAGCTCCGCACCGCCGGGTCTGCCGTAAACGTCAAGGAGGTCGGCCCCCAGTATCGCGGCGCGGTGGGCGTGCGCCTGGGTCTCGCAGAGCAGCGGCCCGTCGCGGTGCGGGTCGGGCAGGTAGGGGCCGTCGCCCGCGGTGGTGCGCAGCCAGCGCAGGCAGCGTTCGGCTGCGGGCAACAGCTCCTGCGTTTCCTGCTCCGGGAGTCCCCACCGCCGTGCCTCGGCGAGGAGGGCGGGGAACATCAGGGTGGCCTCGGTGCCCGAACAGCCTGGCGGCAGGTGGGGGCCTGCGTCCCGCCGCGGTCCGGGGATCATGCCGGACCGCCCTCCCGTCCCCGGGCGTTGGGTGCGGGCCAGGGTGCGGAGCGTGCCTGCGGCGAGGCGGGTGCCCAGGGGCAGCGTCATCCGGGCGGCGACGAGGGCGTCGGCCGGTGCCAGGCCGCAGCGCCAGGGCGCCCCTGCCGCGAGGTGCGTGTCGGCGGGGTTCACGGGGTCGCGCAGCAGAAGGGCCTGGAGGTCCTCGAGGCACGTGTGCAGGAGTGACTGGACCCTGGGGTCGTCGCCCGCGGCCGTGGCCAGGGCGATGGGGCTCGTCGCACCACGCCCCACCGCTCTGAGAGGACCGGCGCCGTCGGGTCGCACGCGCAGTTCCACACCGCGGGTGCCGCCGGGCGGGAGCTCCATCTCCCAGCGCAGCAGTCCGGCGGAGGCCAACGCGTCCGTGGGGGGAGGCTGCGCGGTGACAACCGACTGCCCGCCGGCGCAGGACCAGCGCAGACCGGAGTCATGGACGCTGGCCGGCAGTTCGGGTCCTGCCCTGCCGGAGGCCACCGCGCCCAGTTCGGCGAGGTCGGTGCCGAGGGCCACCTCCACGAGCAGGCGCAGTGGACGCAAGAGCGTGTTGTGCAGGGTGATCCGCTCCGTGCCGTCCGCGTGCCGGGTGCGTTCGACCACGACGTCCGGGTCCGGTCCGGCGTCCGCGGAAACGCACAGCGTCGCCGTGAACCGGGCTCGGTCGGCCGCGAGCATCCGCGCCTGCACGGCGAGCGGCTCCCGTCCGGCCACCCGCACCTGGCACCGGGAGAGCACGCGCCGACCTGAACGGTAGAAGCCCTCCAGACCTTGGCCGGTCAGCTGTCCCTGCTCCGTGGAGATCGCCAGGCCCGGCAGAGCCACGCAGATCAGCGTGGCATGGGCGGGCGGCAGACCGGCGGGCGGGTGTGAGGCCGCCGACGGACCTGCCGACGGGCTCGTCGCCCCGGCCCTCGGGAGCGAGCGCACGGTGCCGCTTCTGCCCGCCGAGGTGGAGACCGGGCCGCTGCCTCTGCGGGCCGGAGTCGGTGTTGGACTGCCGGCGCCCACAGGGGCTCGTGTGGTCAGCGGCACCGATCGGGTGCCCGTGCCGGAGGGCGGAGCGCCCCGGTCTGACAGCGCAGCGCCCCGGCCGGGGAGGGGAGCACCCCGGCCGGAGGGGGGAGCGGCTCGGCTGAACGGCGGACGGTCGCCGTCGGGAGTGGAGGACGGGGTGAGGAGGGGCATGCGGCGGCTTCTTCTGCGCTCGGCGCGCCTGTGGTGTGCTCGCTGCCAGGCGCGGGGCTCCGGAGGGGCGGGACTGTGCGGCGGCGCGACCCGGCCTGGGGTTCCGCCACTCAGGTGAACGGAGCGGCCCTCCGCCGGGTCACGGCCGGGCCGGGGGAAGCCGGTCGCATTGCCGGGTGGGGAGGCGGGCAGAGGCTGCCGTCCGCGCCGGTCTCCGCCGCCCAGGAGGCCCCCATACGCGTCATGGTGGGCCCCGGACACGGCGCGCGGCATCACGTTTCCGCCGTCCTGTCACCGCCACCAGTACCTCGGCGGCCCCTCGGGCGACCGTTGGTGCTGTCGGTGACGCGGCCGGGGCCGCTGTCGGCGGGCGAGGTGCGGCCGGCCTGCCGTGGACGGCGGTCAGCGAGCGTCCCGGAAGGTCGCCTGGTGGTGCGACCACCGGGGCTGCCCTCGGAGCGTGCCCGGCGACGGCGCCTCGGGCCGGTCCCGGACGTCCTGAGAGCGCATGTGTTGCGTTGCGCCGGTTCCTGCGGGTCGTTCTCGCTCTCCCGTTCCGAGAGAGCGTCGCCGGAGGGCTCCACGGCCTCGTCGCGGTTCTTGCGTTCCGTGCGGAGGCAGCGGCGGATGGACTCCGGGTCGAGGCCTTCGTTGCAGGCCTGGTGGAGGAGCCGGGCGAAGAGATAGTCGCGGTCGGCGGCGAGGGCCATGGCCAGGGCTTCCCTCGCCTCGAGTTCGTCACCGGAGGACCAGGCGACCCAGCCGGCGAGCGTGAGCGGAGCCGCGGCATGCTCGCCGTAGGCGCCGACGCAGCGGCGGGCGAGAGCTCGCCAGAGGCGGAGGGCCGGCCCTGCCTCGTCGCCCTCCATCCACTCGGCCGCGCGATCACGGGTCGAGCGGTCCTGGAGGCCGAGAACGAGGGTCGCCACGTCCTCGTGCCCGAGGAGCTCGTCGTCTTGGAGGTCCGCCTGGAGTGTGCCGGACACACGCGGCGCGGCCGCGAGGCGGCCCATGAGGCGGTGTGCCAGTTCGAGGGTCTCCTCGGCCATCGCCGTGCGCCGCTCCTCGTCCAGGATGCGAGGGAGGATCTCCTGGTTCGCGCCGTCGAGCGCCTCCTCCTGTTGCAGGGCGGCAGCCGTCTCCCAGGGGGTGAGCCGGGCCCTCAGCTCCCGCAGGGTGCCGCGCACCTGAAGGCCCGCGTACGTCGCGGCGGCGGCCAGGACCGAGGTGCCGGGCAGCCCCATCGCCTCGCCCTCGGAGGAACAGCAGCCGTTGCCGGGGCAGCAGTACGACCAGAATCGGCCGTCGGAGATGCACAGAGCCTCGACGACGGCCACGTCGAGTCGGCCGCAGGCCCTGCGCAGCAGTTGTGCCAGCGGGCGCAGTCGCTCCATCACGTCCCGTGAGGACTCCCCGCCCGACGGGTCCTGGCAGAGGAAGGCGACCATGCTCTCGGGCCTGGTGCCTCGGCGCTCGCTGCCGGTCACGAGCCCGTGGGCCAGCTGCTCGGCGACGGCGGGCCAGTCCTCGGACTGGGCCGGGATGCCGAGGCGGGCCCGTCCGCCGAACCGTCCTCGGCCGTCCCGGTCGTGCAGCGCGACGAGCACGATGCTGTCCTCGGGCCGGTACCCGAGCAGGTAGGGCAAGGCATCGGCCAGCTCCGCCGGTGTGCGCAGCGTGACCTGGTGTTCCCCGCACGAACCGGTGGATGCCCGGTGTGCCGCGTACACCCTGGCTTCGTCGTGTCCCGGAAGCGGGGACGCGTCCTCGTGGCCCGCCTGCAGGGAAGGGCGCTCGTGGCTCGTGAGCGTGGAGGGGCGGTCGGACGAGGGCCCGTGCTCCGCGGAGCCAGCGGGTGCCCGGCTCCCCGGCTGCTCCGATCCCTGCTCTGGACCCACGGGCCGGTTCAGTGCACTCCCGTCGCGGCCACCACGCCCTCGCTGTCCGCCGATACCGCTGTCGATGCCACCGGTGCCACCACCCATGCCGCCGCTGTTTTCGCTGGTGATGTCACTGGTACCGCTGGTGATGTCGCTGTCGCCGGAGGTCCCGGCTGCTTCGCTGTGGTTCGTCATGCCGCGACCATCCCGCAGATTCCAATATTCCGCTTTTGCCTGTGGATAAGTCCGACCATGGCCACGTCAGAGGTTGTCCACAGTCCGGTCGGCTCGTTCGCGCGATGTCCGAGGCATCGGGTTGCATGGAGCCATGACCAACGACGACCTGCCCACCGCGGACGGCCCCGACCTCCGTACCGCCGCCAATGCCGTACTGGCCCGCCTCGTCGGTGCCCCGGGCGGCTCCGCCCGGCTGCGCGAGGACCAGTGGCGCGCCATCGAGGCCCTGGTCGCCGACAAGCGCAGAGCTCTGGTGGTGCAGCGCACCGGCTGGGGCAAGTCCGCCGTGTACTTCGTCGCGACGGCGTTGCTGCGGGCTCGGGGGGCGGGCCCCACCGTCATCGTCTCCCCGCTCCTCGCGCTCATGCGCAACCAGGTGGACGCGGCGGCCCGCGCCGGCATCCACGCGAGGACGATCAACTCGTCCAACACGGAGGAGTGGGACACGATCCAGCACGAGGTGGCCGCGGGTGAGGTCGACGTCCTCCTGGTGAGCCCGGAGCGGCTCAACAACCCCGACTTCCGCGACCAGGTGCTGCCCAAGCTGGCCGCGGCGACCGGTCTGCTGGTGGTCGACGAGGCACACTGCATCTCGGACTGGGGGCACGACTTCCGGCCGGACTACCGCCGACTGCGCACCATGCTCGCCGACCTCCCGCCCGGTGTGCCCGTGCTCGCCACCACCGCCACGGCGAACGCGCGCGTGACGGCCGACGTCGCCGAGCAACTGGGCACCGGCGGCAGCACCGACGCGCTCGTCCTGCGGGGACCGCTCGACCGGGAGAGCCTGAGCCTCGGCGTGCTCCTCCTGCCGGACGCCGCCCACCGGATGGCCTGGCTCGCCGAGCACCTCCCCGAGCTCCCGGGCTCCGGCATCATCTACACGCTCACGGTGGCCGCCGCCGAGGAGGTCACCGCGTTCCTGCGTCAGTGCGGGCACCAGGTCGCGTCGTACACGGGCAAGACGGAGAACGCGGACCGCAAGCAGGCCGAGGAGGATCTGCTCGCCAACCGCGTCAAGGCGCTGGTCGCCACGTCGGCGCTGGGCATGGGCTTCGACAAACCCGATCTCGGTTTCGTGGTGCACCTCGGGTCGCCGTCGTCGCCCATCGCCTACTACCAGCAGGTCGGGCGCGCGGGCCGTGGCGTCGAACACGCCGAGGTGCTGCTGCTGCCCGGCAAGGAGGACCAGGCGATCTGGGAGTACTTCGCCTCGATCGCGTTCCCTCCGCAGGAGCAGGTGCTCCGCACGCTGGACGTTCTCTCACGTGCGGAGCGACCGCTGTCGCTGCCGGCCCTGGAGCCACTGGTCGAGCTGCGCCGGTCACGGCTCGAGACGATGCTCAAGGTCCTCGACGTGGACGGTGCGGTACGACGCGTGCAGGGAGGCTGGATCTCCACGGGCGCTTCCTGGACGTACGACGGTGAACGCTACGCGTGGGTCGCCAAGCAGCGTGCCGCCGAGCAGCAGGCGATGCGTGACTACGTCACGACGACGGGCTGTCGTATGGAGTTCCTGCGACGCCAGCTGGACGACGAGGGCGCCGCGCCGTGCGGGCGCTGCGACACGTGCGCGCGGCCGAGGTTCTCGGACTCCGTGTCGCCGGCCGCGCTGGCAGCGGCGCACGGTGAGCTCGAGCGCGCGGGCGTCGAGGTCGAGCCCCGCAAGATGTGGCCGACGGGTCTGCCCTCGGTGGGCGTCGATCTCAAGGGACGTATTCCAGCCGGTGAACAGTCCGCTCCCGGTCGGGCGTTGGGGCGGCTCTCGGACATCGGCTGGGGCAACCGGCTGCGGCCGATGCTCGCACCTCAGGCCCCGGACACACCGGTGCCGGACGATGTCGCGAAGGCTGTGGTGGCCGTGCTGTCCGACTGGGCGAAGGGGCCCGGAGGCTGGGCCTCCGGGCAGCAGGACGCACCGCCCCGCCCCGCGGGTGTCGTCACCATGGCCTCGGGCACCCGGCCGCGGCTCATCCAGTCCCTGGGCGAGCGGATCGCCGAGGTCGGGCGGCTGCCGCTGCTCGGGGCCGTGGAGTACACGCGGGACATCTCCGGGCTCTCCCGCAGCAACAGCGCGCAGCGGCTGAAGGCACTCGACGGCGCGCTCACGGTGCCGCCGGCCCTCGCCGCCGCGCTCAAGGAGGCGGGCGGCCCCGTCCTGCTCGTCGACGACGCGACCGAAACGGGCTGGACTATCGCGGTCGCCGCACGCATGCTTCGACGGGCCGGTGCGCAGGGGGTGATGCCGCTGGTTCTCGCCGTGCAGGGATGAGCCCCGAACTCAGCCGTACGACTTCGCCACCAGCACGTCGTCCCCATACGCCCTCTCCACCGAGCTGAGATCGGTCGCCGCCGCCCCTTGCCGCCCCGCCCCGCAGGCTTCGCGTCACGTCGTACCTCGTCCGGGGGCATGAGACGGCAATCGTCACGCTCTACCCTCAGGGCGGAGATATAAGCGACGGATCGCCAGAAAACGGTCGGTGGCCCCAATTGCTCGTTGCCGCAACCAAGTTCGACAGGAAGAATTGAAGTCCGCTCCCCGCACGGCTCCCCCCGTGGTCCGGTAGGGCTGTGCTGCGGTGTGCGCTCCCAAGTCCGACCCCGCCCGCAGTGTGGGCGCGTAGCCGAAGGGAGGACCGTGACCTTCGGATTCGCACCGTCCTCGGCGGCGAACATGTCGACGTCTGCCGACCTGTCCGCCGCTTCCACCAACCCCCTGGCCCGCATGCTCGAACCCGCGGAGTGGGCCGCCGCCGGTATTCCGCTGTTGCGTAATCCCCGGGAGGTCGTCAGCGGACTGCACGCGCGGCATCAGCCCCGCCCCGCCACCGCGGTCGTGGCCGTCCTCGACCCGGACGAGCGGCTTCGGGCGAGCGCCTCCTTCACCCGGCGGTCGGCTCCGGCCGACGGCTGGATGTTCCGCAACGCGCTGCTCTCGCAGTTGCGCCGGGTCATCCCGCACGATCTGCGGCGACGCACTCCCGTGCGCACGGCCGTGCTGCTGTACTGCCGCGACGGGGACGCACGTTGGACGGAGGAGGACGGCGCGTGGATGTGGGGACTACGGGACGCGTGCACCCTGCACGGGCTGCGCTGCGGGGCGTACATCACGCTGACGCGTGACGGCTGGCAGGTTCTCGGCGAGGGACGGGGAGGACGCCGCCCGCACGCGGACTCACCCGCGGAGCCCTTCGCCACGGCCGAGGCACCGCCCCCGCTGCCACGCACCGGGGGCGTCGCGTCAGAGGTGCTGCGCCGGGCAGCGGCCCGCTGAGCCCGGCGGGGCGTCCGCCCCGCGACGGCACGTGTGCTCAGACAGCTGAGCCGACAGCCGGTGTGAACCGAGTGCACGTGCGGACCGAGAGCACGCGAGAGCACAGGCGGACCGACGGCAAACATGAACCAACAGCCCACGGCAACCGACAGCGCACCTGACCGACGCAAGGGCACGCGTGCCAGGCCGCCGAAGGAAGCCTGGGCGGAGGCCGCGCAGGCCAGAGGGCGTACGAACCGTTGCGATCGACCGCGCCACCCTCATGGCCCTCAGCCATGACCCTCCGCGCGCCCATGAGGCGCCGACGGGAGCTCCTCACCACCGCCGACGGGTTGGACCCCCGGGACACGCGTCCAAACAGCCGCGCCTCCCGGTTGCCCCCGAACAGCCCTGGGCCGAACAGCCCTGGGCCCAACCATCCTGGGCCGAACCGACCCAGCCCCCGAACTCAGCCCCCAAGCCCAAGCCCAAGCGCAGAAGCCCAGGGCAGAGAAACCCAAGGCACACAGGCCCAGGGCATCAACCCGGAACCACTCAGCCTGTTCCGGGCATGCGGAACCGGCCGAGCGCCTTGCTGCAAGGCGTCCGATCAGCCTCTCGCAGATGCGAGAGGCCGCTCAGACTCCCGCGCCCAGGACCGAGTTGATGCGCTGCGGGTCACCGCAGACGATGAGCAGCGCCCCGGCGCGGGCGAGCGCCAGCGGGAGCACCTGTGCGGCGACCGTGTCGTTACCGCCGTTGACGGCGACAACGACCACGGGACGGGCCTTGGCCCGCTGGGCCACGGCGGCGTCCACGTAGAACACGTCGTCGCCGGCGTCGTGCTGGGCCCAGTAGGAGGCCTCGCCGAAGGACAGCTCATGGGCGGCCCACGGGTGCGGCTCACCGGTGGTGACCACCAGCACCTCATCAGGGGAACGGCCCGACTCCAGGAGCAGGTCGACGGCTTCCTCGGCGGCGTCCAGCGCACCCTCCACCGAGGCCGGGATGAGCTGGATCTGTGGGGTGGCAGGGGTAGCAGGAGTCGCGGCGGCCGGAGCGGGTGGCCCCGACTTGGCCGCGGCAGCGTCGCGCGGTGCGCGTTGGGCCGGCATGGGCCTCATGGGCCCCGGACGGCCGGGACGCGCTGGAGCCGCGGGACGGGGACCGGGTACAGGACGGGGGGTCGGCGCGACGCGGCCGCTGGCCGGAGTGGCGCGCGGACCCTGGGCACTCTCGTGAATCTGAGGCTCCTCGGGAATGAGAGGCATGAGTTGATGTTTATCAAACGCCGGTGCGGCTCGCGTCGGCGGGTGGCACATGAGTGCGAACGAAACCGTCAGAAATCGAAGCCGAGCTGGCCCTCGATTTCCGGAACGCTTCCATCCGCCCAGCTGCGGACCTTCTTGAGATGCCGCCACTGGGGCAGCGCATCAAGATACGCCCACGACAGCCGGTGGTACGGGGTGGGGCCCCGCTCCTCCAGCGCGGCCTTGTGCACGGGTGATGGATACCCGGCGTTGGCCGCAAAACCGAAGTCTGCATGGTCGATACCTAGTTCGGCCATCATTTTGTCGCGCTGAACCTTGGCTATCACCGAGGCCGCCGCGACTGCCACGCACGACTGGTCGCCTTTGATCACCGTACGCACGCGCCAGGGGGCGCCCAGGTAGTCGTGCTTCCCGTCGAGGATGACCGCTTCGGGCCGGACCGGCAGGGCCTCGAGGGCCCGCCCGGCGGCAAGACGCAGCGCGGCCGTCATACCCAGGTCGTCGATCTCCTCCGGAGAGGCATGCCCGAGAGCGTACGAGGTCACCCACGTTCGCAGCTCCTCGGCGAGCGCCGTGCGCTTCTTGATCGTGAGGAGCTTGGAGTCGGTGAGACCCTCGGGCGCTCGACGCAGACCCGTGACCGCCGCGCAGACGGTGACGGGGCCGGCCCAAGCGCCGCGCCCCACCTC
Organism: Streptomyces sp. NPDC046862; assembly: GCF_040704615.1. Lineage (NCBI taxonomy): Bacteria > Bacillati > Actinomycetota > Actinomycetes > Kitasatosporales > Streptomycetaceae > Streptomyces > Streptomyces sp. NPDC046862. The sequence continues at coordinate 16,510 of NZ_JBEYXP010000062.1, forward strand.
GTCGACACCGGCAATGATCTTCGCTCCGGTCGTGGCGCGAAGGGAGCGCTCGACGGTGTGAGTAGGCGGTTCGTACGGCATGGCGCTCTTAGCGTACGCCGCCCGGAACCCCCCGCGACACCCAGGCTTCCCTCAGCACCAGCCGAGTCCCCGCAAACCGCGATCCGACGCCCCGGCAAACCGCGATCCGACGCCTCTGCAGACCGCGATCCGACACCCCACAGAGCCCGATCCGACGTCTCCCAGAGCGCGCTCCGACACCCCGCAGAGCGCCGATCAGTCTCGTGCGGGACGCAGCAGTGGAAGCATGAACTGGTCGATCATCTCTTCGATGTCACGCTCGTTCCATTCACTCGCGCACACCTTGGAGCGGTACATCATCATGGCCGGAATGGCGTCGAAGACGTAGCCGTTGACTGCGTCCGGACGCACCTCGCCACGTGCGATCCCACGGTCGATGACCTCACCGAGCAGCTTGACGGTCGGCTCCACGACCCCCTTGATGATCGCGCCATGGAAGCGCTCGACCTGAGCGGTGTCGCATTCGTGAATGACGGAGCGCAGCGCGAACCCGGGCCGCGAGTACATCGCCTCGCGCGCCTGACGGCACAACTCCAGGAGATCGGCGCGCACGCCGCCGAGGTCGGGCGCCTCGTCGAAGCGCGGCAACCCGGCCTGGAGCGCGTCCGCGACGAGGTCCTCCTTGGAGGGCCAGCGGCGGTAGACCGCGGCCTTGCCGGTCTGGGCGCCCGCGGCGACGCCCTCCATCGTGAGGCCGTTCCAGCCGACCGTACTGAGCTGATCCAGCGCGGCCTCGAGGATCGCGCGCTCGAGTACGGCGCCGCGCCGGCGCGGGGAGGCCGTCTGAGCGGCGGCGGCCGTCCACTGCGAAGTAGCCATCTATGTATCTCCGTTGAGCATGGGGGGAGGGAAGGGGCCCGGTGGATTCACGCGGACTCCCGGGCAGGGCGAGCGGTCGGGGGACGGCATCCGGCAGCGACTTCAGTGAACGCTTGCGTTCACTAAGGGGGACTCACTACCGTTGGCACATCAGTGAACGCGAGCGTTCACTAACGCACTTGTGGGGGACTCATAGTGACAACCTCTCCGTTGATTCAGGATCAGAAGCCGGGAGCCGCCCGCCGGGAGGGGCGTCCCGGCATCGCACTCACCGTCATCGCGGCCTGCCAACTCATGGTGGTACTCGATGCGACGATTGTGAACATCGCGCTCCCGCACATTCAAGACGCGCTCCAGTTCAGCACGACCGACCTGACGTGGGTGGTCAGCGCGTACACGCTGACCTTCGGCGGCCTGCTGCTCCTCGGCGGCCGGGCCGGTGACATCCTCGGCAGGCGCCGCGTCTTCATGACCGGCATCCTTCTCTTCACGTTCGCCTCGCTGCTGGGCGGACTCGCCCAGGAGCCCTGGCAGCTGCTGGCGGCACGCGCCCTCCAGGGTGTCGGAGGCGCGATCGCGTCGCCCACCTCGCTGGCACTCATCACCACCACCTTCGCCGAAGGCCCGGAGCGGAACCGGGCCTTCGGCGTCTTCGCCGCGGTCTCGGCCGGTGGCGGCGCCGTGGGCCTCCTCGCCGGCGGAATGCTGACGGAATGGCTCGACTGGCGCTGGGTGCTGTTCGTCAACGTGCCGATCGGCGTTCTGATAGCCGTGCTCACGCCGATGTTCATCGGCGAGTCCGAGCGGCATCCGGGACGGTTCGACATCGCGGGCGCGCTCACGTCGACGGCCGGTATGGCGTCGCTGGTGTACGGCTTCATCCGGGCCTCGGAGGAGGGCTGGCGCGACAGCCTGACCATCGGCTCCTTCGGCGCCGCAGTGGCCCTGCTGCTGGCCTTCGGCTTCATCGAGACGCGGGCCAAGGAGCCGATCACCCCGCTGAGGATGTTCGCCGACCGCAACCGGTCGGGCACGTACGTGATCATGCTCAGTCTCGCGGCGGCGATGTTCGGCATGTTCTTCTTCATCGTCCTCTTCGTGCAGAACGTGCTGCAGTACTCGCCGATCGAGGCCGGCCTCGCCTTCCTGCCCGTGACGGTGGCGATCGCCGTGGGCGCCGGACTGTCGCAGCGGTTCCTGCCGGTCCTCGGACCCAAGCCGTTCATGGCGGTCGGCTCGACGCTCGTCGTGCTCGGGCTCACCTGGCAGACCTTCATCAGCCCCGACAGCTCGTACGTGGGCGGGGTGCTCGGCCCGATGCTGGTGTTCGCCTTCGGCATGGGCCTGAACTTCGTGACGCTGACCCTCACCGCGGTCTCCGGGGTCGCCCAGCACGAGGCGGGCGCGGCGTCCGGTCTGCTCAACGCCACGCAGCAGGTGGGCGGTTCCCTCGGTCTGTCCATCCTGACCACGGTCTTCGGCACCGCCAGCCGGGAGGAGGCGGAGAAGCAGATGACGCACTTCCTCGCGGACGGCACGGCCGAGCAGAAGGCCGAGTTCGCCAAGACCCACCAACTGCCTGCTCCTTGGGGCCACGAGGTGCTCGCCCAGGGCATATCGACGGCGTTCATCCCGGCCGTCGCGATGGCCGTGCTCGCGCTGGCCACCGCCCTGCTGGTGATCAAGGTCCGCAAGAGCGACCTGGAGGCCCTGTCCGGAACGACGGGACCCTCCGGGGGCTGATCCCTCCGGGGCTGACGGCAGCACCGCGGATGGCCGGGCCACGCCCGGCGGACTCCCACGCCCGACGGACGACCACGACCGCCGGGCGACATGCCCGGCGGACGACCACGTCTGGC
>NZ_JBEYXP010000062.1:19366-69674 GCF_040704615.1 Streptomyces sp. NPDC046862
GCGGACGAGATGCCCGGCAGACGACCACGTCTGGCGGACGAGATGCCCGGCAGACGACCACGTCTGGCGGACGAGATGCCCGGCAGACGACCACGTCTGGCGGACGAGATGCCCGGCAGACGACCACGCCCGCCGGGCCGACCGCCAGGGCGTCAGCCCCGGCCATCCGCGGCACCCTGACACCGGAAGGGACCCCGAGCCCACCCGCGCGTCCCGGCCCCGCCACGCGACCTCGCCCCGGCCCGTACCTCTGCCCTGCCCCTCCCCCCTCGTCCCGCCCTCCGGCCCTCCGGCCCTTACCAATCAACACCGCTACTCGCGATACATGACCTCGTTCCTGAACCGCGCGCACACCGTCACGTTCGCCTTGTCCGACAGCGGCCGCTCGTCGAGGATCCGTCGCGCCTTGGCCTCGCCCCAACTCGTCGCGTACCAGGGCGCGTCCCGCTCGTCGAGGTCGGCCGCGACGAACCGCAGCGCGCAGGACCGCAGCGGCTCGGCCAGCTTGTCCAGGGCCGGCACGGCGTCCGCGGACAGACCGCCCGCGTAGTCGAGGTCGAAGCGGCCCGTGTCCTCGTACCGCTGGACGTTGCGCTCGGCGATCAGCTCGTCCGGCGACACGAGCCCGAACGCCAGCACCCCGGCGGCAGCGCTGACGGCCACGGCACGCGGCAGCCATCGGGCTCCCCACACCCCGGCCGCCATGATGAACACGATGACCAGGCCGAGCCACAGCTCCGCACCCAGCACCGAGATCCTCAACCGCGTCAGTCCGTACGCCTCCACGTACATGTCCATCCGCCGCACAGCGGATGCCACCACAACGAGGGTCAGCGCGCACAGAGTTCCCAGCACGGAGCGCACCAGGGTGCGATCACCCGATCGAGTGCGCGGCGCCCAGCGCAGGGCGAGGACGATGACGAGCAGGGTGAGGAGCGTCGCCAGCAGCAGCTGCCAGAAGCCCTGCCGCGCGTACTCGGCGTACGTCTGGCCGGTCTTCTCGAGTACGGCGTCGTACCCGCCGAACAGGACGGCCAGCTGGATGGCGTTGAACACGGCGAACAGCACGTTGAGCACGATCAGCGGCAGCGCCCACTCGACGCGCCCCCGAGCACGTCCCTGGGGCACCTCGACCTGGTCCCAGTGAGCCGGTGCGGCGGCCGTGCGTGCCGCGGCCAGCGCCCCGACCAGACCGAGGGCGAAGAGCACCACGCGGAACGGGCCTTCGCCCACCGACGTGTCCGGCACCAGGTCGCCGAGCAGGTCCGCGAAGGCGGCGTCCGCCCCCGCGAACAGCGCCCCGAACACCAGCAGCAGCACCGCGGCGACGGCGAGCGCGCGCAGTACCGGGCCCAGCCGCTCCCGGACACCGCCGGAGAGGTTGCGCACCCCTTGCCAGGCCCAGGTCGGGCCGGTGACCACCGCGCTGAGCACCCCGATCGGGCCGAGCAGGACGGCCGGCCAGCTGCGGCCCCCGTGCAGGGCGAGGGAACCCGCCGCGACCGCGGTGACGACGGCCAGGAACGACGGCCAGTCCGCGTCGCGCAGCGCGGGCACGATCAGCAGCGCCAGTCCGGCCACTCCCCATACGAGGGTCCACGCGCGCGGGCGACGGCCGGCCCTCCGCGCCGCGAAGTACGCGGCGAGCACGGCCGGAAGCGCGACGATCAGCAGGTTGACGGCCACTCCGTCGCCGAGCAGGAGCATGCTGAGGACGCCCGTGGCCAGGGCCGCCCACAGGGTCGCGCTACGGACGGGCGCGGGTTCGTCGACCTGGAGGTCGGCCAGCCAGGAAGCCGGACCGACCAGCGGGGACACCGCGACGGGCGACACCCCCGGGGTCGCGGGTCCGGCGACGGGAGCCGCCCCCGGTGAGGCCGCCCGGGACCTGGACATGTCCTCGGGTGCGTCGGCAGGCGAGGTGCGCCCTCCGGGCGCCTCGTCCTTCGGCTCGGACACGGACGATGTGTCGGACACGGGACCCCCTCCCGACCGGCCCTCGTACGCTCACCGTACGCAGCGCGCCGCTGCGGCAGAAGGCTCGTGACCGGTGTCTCGTCGGCGCACGCCTTCATGATCGACAGGCGGCGTGGCGCAAGGGTATGCCGCCCCTCGAACACCACAGCGGGGCGAAAGTCTTCTGTGGCACGCCTGTGACAGTAGGGGCGCTTACGGCTACTGGGCCGTGATCAGTGCACCTCGCCCGCCGGAACCCAGTCCGGCAACGCCTCCGTCTGCCTCAGCCACTCCTCCGGGGGCGCCCCCGCCTTGCCGGAGGCGACCACTCCCCCGGCGATGGCGCAGGTCGTGTCCACGTCACCGCCCGCCTGGGCCGTCACCCAGAACGCCTGCTCGTAGTCGCCGAGCGCCCGCGCGGCCGACCAGAGCGCGAACGGCACCGTGTCGTGTGCCGACGTACGCCGACCGCAGCCGAGTACGGCGGCGACTGTGCTCGCGTCCGCGTAGTCGAGCATGTCGCGGGCGCGCCGCAGTCCGGCGCCGACGGCGCTCTTGGGTATGAGTGCGATCACGCCGTCGAGGAGCGCTTCGGCGCTCGGCGACCCCGCGGGGTCGGATGCGAGGGCGGCCGCGGCGGCGACGGCCATCGCGCCGACGACGGCCTCGCGGTGCTGGTGGGTGGGGTACGCCGAGACCTCCGCCTGGTGGGTGGCCTGTTCGGGGTCGTCCGCGTACCAGGCTCCCAAGGGGGCGATCCGCATCGCCGCGCCGTTGCCCCAGGAGCCCTGGCCCTTGAAGAGCGCCGAGGCCAGCTCCCGCCAGTCGCCGCCCTCCCTGACCAGCCGCAGCAGCCGGTTGACCGCCGGCCCGTAGCCGCGGTCGAAGTCGTGGTGCTCGGCGAACGAGCGGGCCAGCTCGTCCTGATCGATCCTGCGGTGGGCGGCGAGGATCGCCACCACGGAGCAGGCCATCTCCGTGTCGTCGGTCCACTGCCAGGGGCCGGCCGGTGTCTCGCGGCGCTTGAGCAGCGGAAGGTTCACGGGCACGAAGTACTGCGAGCCCAGCGCGTCCCCCACCGAGAGTCCGCGCAGGCTGCTCAGAGCGCGGTCCAGGCGCACGTCGGGTGAGGAGTCAGCGGTCATGGCCTGCCACTCTAGCCGGTGACTCCGTACGACTCCGGGTCACGCCAGCGTTCGAAGGGGCGGTCAAGCGTGTACTTGCCGTCTTCCCCCAGAACGAGCATCCGCATCTCCGCGTTCCCGGGATTGGACAGCGACTCGAACTCCGCGACCGACCAGTGGAACCAGCGCATGCAGAACAGCCGCATGGCCAGGCCGTGGGTCACCAGGAGCACGTTCGGGGGGTGGTCGGGGTCCTCGAAGCTGCGGAAGAGGCTCTCCAGGAAGCCGCCGACCCGGTCGTACACGTCGGCCCCGGACTCACCCTGCGCGAAGCGGTAGAAGAAGTGCCCGTACGCGTCGCGGTACGCCTTCTGGAGCCGTACGTCGTCGCGGTCCTGCCAGTTGCCCCAGTCCTGTTCGCGCAGCCGTGGCTCCTCGCGGACGCGCACCAGATCGGGGTCGAGGTGGAAGGCCCGGAACGTCTCGTGGGTGCGGCGGTACGGGGAGACGTACGCGCTGACGCGCTCACCGCCGAACACCTCCCGGAGCCGCTTGCCCGTCTCCTCCGCCTGTCGCCAGCCGAGCTCGGTGAGCCCCAGGGCATGGTCGGGCTCGCGTTCGTACACGGTGTCGTCGGCGTTGCCCGTTGACTCGCCGTGCCGGACAAGGACGATGCGCCGTGGTCGTGCCATGCCAAAACCCTAGATCGGGTGACGGCCGATCGAGCACCCGTACGGGCTCCATACGGTGTAGGTCACACAGGCCCTGCACACCAAGCGTCGCATTTTGCATCTTTCAGTGCTTTTGCGACGCCTGCTGACGTATCCGGATCTCAAGACGTATCCGGATCTCAAACGGTCCAGGCGGACTCCAGGTCCACGATGTCACCCGCGAGTGCCGCGACATCGGCTTCGATCTGGGCGCGCAGGGCTAGCCGCTCCACACGCTCGGTCCGGTACTTTCCGTGCTCGGCGGCCGACTGCCACATGGAGAGGATCATGAACTCGTGGCCCGGCGCCTCCCCGAAGAGGCCCCGCACCATGCCGGGAGAGCCGGCCATCGCCGGGTTCCAGACCTTCTCCTGCATCAGCGCGAAGTGCTCGGCGCGCTCCTCGTGGACGCGGCAGTGCGCCACCCGCACCAGATCGGCGTCCGTGAAGCGGGGCTCGAAGCCGGTCTTCACGTCGAAGCGGTGGTCGAAGAGCCTGACCTGCGCGTCCTTGAAGGTGCCGGACTGCGAGGCGGCGAGCCGGTCGTGGGAACGCGCCATGAAGGAGTCGTAGAAGGCACGGCTCTCCCAGAAGGAGAAGACGTGGGCCACGCCGGGCCGGGCACGGCTGAAGCCGCCACCCTGCCCACGGAAACCCGGCTCCCCCAGAAGCCCCGCCCACTTTCGCTGCCCCCGTTCGAAACCGCGGCGGTCGACCACGGTGCAGCGAATCCACTTGACCAGCACCGCGCCATCGTAAGGCCAGGGAACGTGGCGTCGGTCACGCTCCGGCGCAGTGCACCCGAGCGAGCGCCCCCGCGCGCGTGGGAGGATGGACAACTGACCTGGACTGTGCGGCAGTTCGGGCGGCAGGCCCAGAAATTCGGGCGGCAGGCCCAGGAAACGGGGAGGGAGATCTGGTGAACGGCCTCAACAAGGGCATCAGCAAGGTCGAGGTTGCGGTGAAGTGGGATCCCAGTCCCACGGGAGAGACCCCCACGGACCTCGACCTCGTCGCGGCGACCTATCTGGCCACCGAGCCGCACGGAGACCCCGACTACGTGGTGCACTTCGACAGCCGCTCCCCCGACGGGACCATCAATCTCGACCGCGACAGCAAGACCGGTCAGGGCTTCGGCTGGGACGAGGTCATGGTCGTCGAGCTGGGCCGGCTCGACAGCCGCTACGCGCGCGTGGTGGTGGGTGTGGCCATACAGCAGCGGACCGGCCGGAAGACCTTCGTGAACGTCCACAACCCCGCGCTGCGCATCCGTGAGGGCTACACCGTCCTGGCCGAGGACGACTTCGGCGGTGTTCTGGGGGCCACGGCGGCGACCGTCGCGGAGTTCGTGCGCGACGGCTCCGGAGAGTGGTCGTTCCGGCCGGGCGTCCACGGTTACGAGGAGGACCCGGCGACCTTCGCCCTCGTCATGGGCAAGCCGCACGAGTCCTGACCCTCTCAGGGCACACCTCGAACGCCGAGGGCGGTGGAGCCGGACTTCCGGCTCCACCGCCCTGACGAGCTGACCTGCGCCTACGAACCGACGCGCCTCAGAAGGCGCCCGGGCTCAGCTGCACCCGCTGGTCGAGCCGCAGCCCTCGCAGATGTAGCAGGAACCCGCCCGCTGCATCTTCGTGCCACAGGAGAAGCAGAGTGGGGCGTCCGCCTGGATGCCCAGCTGCATCTCCACGAGCTCGGCGCTGGTGTGGGCCTGCTGCGGGGCGGGCTGGGCCGCCTCGATGCCCGCCCTGGGGGTGGATACGGCCTTCAGCTCCTGCGCGCGGGGCGCCGACTGGGCCAGACCCTCGACGTCGACCTCTTCCTCGTTCGGCTCGTAGGAGCCCGTCTCCAGGTGACGCTGACGCTCCTCGGCGGAGTGGATGCCGAGCGCGGAGCGCGTCTCGAACGGCAGGAAGTCGAGCGCCAGACGGCGGAAGATGTAGTCGACGATCGACTGCGCCATCCGCACGTCCGGGTCGTCCGTCATACCGGCCGGCTCGAAGCGCATGTTGGTGAACTTGGAGACGTACGTCTCCAGCGGCACGCCGTACTGGAGGCCTACGGAGACCGCGATGGAGAAGGCGTCCATCATGCCCGCGAGGGTCGAACCCTGCTTGGACATCTTCAGGAAGACCTCGCCCAGGCCGTCGTCCGGGTAGGAGTTGGCCGTCATGTAGCCCTCGGCACCGCCGACGGTGAAGGACGTGGTGATGCCGGGACGACCCTTCGGGAGGCGCTTGCGGACCGGGCGGTACTCGACGACCTTCTCGACCGTCTCACGGATGGCCGCCTCGGTCTTCTCCGTGATCTCGGCCTTCTCCTTCTCCTTGGTCTTCGCGGAGAGCGGCTGGCCGACCTTGCAGTTGTCACGGTAGATGGCGAGTGCCTTGACGCCCAGCTTCCAAGCCTCGAAGTAGATCTCCTCGACCTCCTCGACAGTCGCCGACTCCGGCATGTTGACCGTCTTGGACAGGGCGCCGGAGATCCACGGCTGGATCGCGGCCATCATGCGGACGTGGCCCATCGCGGAGATGGAGCGCTCGCCCATGGCGCAGTCGAAGACCTCGTAGTGCTCGGGCTTGAGGCCCGGCGCGTCGACCACGTTGCCGTGGTCGGCGATGTGGGCCACGATCGCCTCGATCTGCTCCTCGAGGTAGCCGAGGCGGCGCAGGGCCTGCGGGACGGTGCCGTTGACGATCTGCATCGACCCGCCGCCGACCAGCTTCTTGAACTTGACCAGCGCGAGGTCGGGCTCCAGGCCGGTGGTGTCGCAGGACATCGCGAGACCGATGGTGCCGGTCGGGGCGATGACGGACGCCTGCGAGTTGCGGAAGCCGTTCTTCTCGCCGAGGCGCAGCACGTCCTGCCAGGCCTCCGTGGCGGCGGCCCAGACCGGGGTGTCCAGGTCGTCCATGCGGACGGCCCCGGTGTTGGCGTCGGCGTGCTGCTTCATGACGCGCAGGTGCGGCTGCGCGTTGCGCGCGTAGCCGTCGTACGGGCCGACGACCGCGGCGAGTTCGGCGGAACGCCTGTACGACGTGCCGGTCATCAGGGAGGTGATGGCGCCGGCCAGGGCGCGGCCGCCGTCGGAGTCGTACGCGTGGCCGGTCGCCATCAGCAGGGCGCCGAGGTTGGCGTAGCCGATGCCGAGCTGGCGGAAGGCGCGGGTGTTCTCACCGATCTTCTGGGTCGGGAAGTCGGCGAAGCAGATGGAGATGTCCATCGCGGTGATGACGAGCTCGACGACCTTGGCGAAGCGCTCGACCTCGAAGGACTGGTTGCCGAGGCCGTCGTCCTTCAGGAACTTCATCAGGTTCAGCGAGGCGAGGTTGCAGGACGTGTTGTCCAGGTGCATGTACTCGCTGCAGGGGTTCGAGCCGTTGATGCGGCCGGACTCCGGGCACGTGTGCCAGTGGTTGATGGTGTCGTCGTACTGGATGCCGGGGTCGGCGCAGGCCCAGGCGGCCTCGGCCATCTTGCGGAAGAGGGTCTTGGCCTCGACCTCTTCGATGACCTCGCCGGTCATCCGCGCGCGCAGCCCGAACTTCCCGCCGGACTCGACGGCCTTCATGAACTCGTCGTTCACGCGGACCGAGTTGTTGGCGTTCTGGTACTGGACGGAGGTGATGTCGTCGCCGCCCAGGTCCATGTCGAAGCCCGCGTCACGCAGGGCGCGGATCTTCTCCTCCTCCTTCACCTTGGTCTCGATGAAGTCCTCGATGTCGGGGTGGTCGACGTCGAGGATGACCATCTTGGCGGCGCGGCGGGTGGCGCCGCCCGACTTGATCGTTCCTGCGGAGGCGTCGGCACCGCGCATGAAGGAGACCGGACCGGAGGCGTTGCCACCGGAGGAGAGGAGCTCCTTGGAGGAGCGGATGCGGGAGAGGTTCAGGCCGGCGCCGGAGCCGCCCTTGAAGATCATGCCCTCTTCCTTGTACCAGTCGAGGATCGACTCCATGGAGTCGTCGACGGCCAGGATGAAGCAGGCGGAGACCTGCTGCGGCTGGGGCGTGCCGACGTTGAACCAGACCGGGCTGTTGAAGCTGAAGATCTGGTGCAGGAGGGCGTACGCCAGCTCGTGCTCGAAGATCTCGGCGTCGGCGGGCGAGGCGAAGTACTTGTAGTCCTCACCGGCCTTCCGGTACGTCTTCACGATGCGGTCGATGAGCTGCTTCAGGCTCACCTCGCGCTGCGGGGTGCCGACGGCACCGCGGAAGTACTTGCTGGTGACGATGTTGACCGCGTTCACCGACCAGAACTCGGGGAACTCGACGCCACGCTGCTCGAAGTTGACCGAGCCGTCGCGCCAGTTGGTCATGACGACGTCACGGCGCGCCCACTCGACCTCGTCGTACGGGTGCACGCCGGGGGTGGTGTGGATGCGCTCGATACGCAGGCCCTTGCTCGCCTTGGTGCCCTTGGCGCGGGAACTCCGTGCCGGACCGCTCGCCGTCTCTGTCATGCCGCCTCCCTGTACGGGCGAAAACGCCCTGAAGTGCCACTTTGTTCCCGTGACACGGTGTTCTGTCGTGCGTCGCGACGCCGCTCACGCGGCCGTCCGCGACAGATCCTGGTCGCCGCCGACCGTCCGGTCCGGTCAGTCCGTCCGGGCAGTCCGCCGTCAGTCGGCGGCGCGGGCGGGCTCGGGGACCCTTCCGGTCCCCCCGGGCCCGCGCTCGGGTTCCCCACGCTCCTCGACTGCGTCCTTGCAGTCCTCGCCGTCACCGGCGGGGCGCTCCCCCTGCTCTTCCCTGAGTTCCTCGATGGCCGCCTCGAAGTCCTCCAGCGAGTCGAACGCCCGGTACACCGAGGCGAATCGCAGATAGGCGACGAGGTCGAGCTCCTGCAACGGGCCGAGTATGGCCAGCCCCACGTCGTGGGTGGTCAGCTCGGCGCTCCCCGTGGCCCGCACCGCCTCCTCGACCCGCTGGCCCAGCTGGGCGAGCGCGTCCTCGGTGACGGGCCGTCCCTGGCATGCCTTGCGCACACCATTGATGATCTTCGTGCGACTGAAGGGCTCGGTGACGCCCGACCGCTTGACCACCATCAGCGAACAGGTCTCCACCGTCGTGAAACGACGGGAGCAGTCCGGACACTGACGGCGCCTGCGGATCGACGTACCGTCATCGGTCGTACGGGAGTCGACGACACGGCTGTCGGGATGCCTGCAGAAAGGGCAATGCATAGAACTTCCAACCCCCTTTCACAGCAGACTCAATAGCCTCACGGGCCACTTGAACCCCCGCGAAGCAGCCCCCAGCATAGGCGATGATCGCGGGCTCGGAGACCCGGGGGACCACAACTTCTGGGCCGTCACCGCAATCCAAGCACTACATGTAGGGCTTGGCACGTAAATCCGCCCACGCCGCGCGTGTCGCACACGGAGAGGCGCGTGTCGCGCACGTACAGGCATGTGGCACAGGCCCGTTCCGCCGGGGAACGGACGGGGATACGGTGGGCGCCGCACGGGAGGGGGTCGGTGCCCGGCCGACGAGGCGCCTGGTGGCAGACTGACCCACGAAGCGGCTGTGGCCCACAAGGCCATCGCCCCGGAGGCGGACAGTACAGCAATGAGCGCTTGCGCCCGCCGGGAGCGACGCCGGCCACCCACCCGGACATCCGACGTCGGCCATACACCCAGGCATCTGATCGCGTCTGGCAATCCGCGAATTTTCACTCGAACGTGTGTTTGGCGCAACCTTTCGAAAGCAACTACCGTTGTGCTGCACGGGAGACCATCGAGAGGGGCCGACGTGACCACCACCGCAGACAGTGCCGCCATCACTGCCCAGGACCGCTCCCAGGACCGATTCGAGCCGGTGCATGCGATGAACGAAGCCACGAACCATGAGGGACCCAAGCGGTCCCTGCCTGGCCGACCTCCAGGCATCCGGGCCGACAGCTCGGGTCTCACGGACCGGCAGCGCCGGGTGATCGAGGTCATCAGGGACTCCGTGCAGCGGCGTGGCTACCCGCCGTCGATGCGGGAGATCGGCCAGGCGGTCGGCCTCTCCAGCACGTCCTCGGTGGCGCACCAGCTGATGGCCCTGGAGCGCAAGGGCTTCCTGCGTCGCGATCCGCACCGCCCGCGCGCCTACGAGGTCCGGGGTTCCGACCAGGCATCGGCACAGCCCACGGACACGGCGGGCAAGCCGGCCGCGTCGTACGTCCCGCTCGTCGGCCGGATCGCCGCCGGCGGTCCGATCCTCGCCGAGGAGTCGGTGGAGGACGTGTTCCCGCTCCCGAGGCAACTCGTCGGTGACGGTGAGCTGTTCGTACTGAAGGTCGTCGGCGACTCGATGATCGAGGCCGCCATCTGCGACGGGGACTGGGTGACGGTCCGCCGCCAGCCGGTCGCCGAGAACGGCGACATCGTGGCGGCCATGCTGGACGGCGAGGCCACGGTCAAGCGCTTCAAGCGCGAGGACGGCCACGTCTGGCTCCTCCCGCACAACGCGGCGTACGAGCCGATCCCCGGCGACGACGCGACCATCCTGGGCAAGGTGGTGGCGGTACTGCGGCGCGTGTAGCCCCATGGCGGGCGTCGACCGCCCATGATCCGGGCCCCGGGACCCCTGCGCCGGTTCCGGGGCCCTGCGCTGTCCGGCTCCGCTTCGGTGGCCCCGGCTCCAGTTTTCCGTGGCCATGGTTTTCCGTGGCCATGAGGGGGCTTGTTACCCCGCTCCGGTCGGAGCGGGGTAACAAGCCCCCTCATACTCATGCCTCTTCGGTCTGCTGGGCCTCTTCGGTCTGCTGGACCTCTTCCGTCTGCTGGGCCGCCTTGTCGATGGCCGTCAGCGACTTCCGCGCCTGGTTACGGTCCGTCGTGTACCAGAAGTCGGGCAGTGACGCCTTCAGATAGCTGCCGTAGCGGGCCGTGGCCAGCCGCTGGTCCAGCACGGCCACCACCCCACGGTCCCCCGATGCGCGTACGAGACGGCCGGCGCCCTGGGCCATGAGCAGGGCCGCGTGGGTGGCGGCGACGGCCATGAAGCCATTGCCACCCGCGTCCTCGACGGCCTTCTGCCGCGCACTCATCAGGGGGTCGTCCGGCCGTGGGAAGGGGATCTTGTCCATGACGACGAGCTGGCAGCTGGCGCCGGGGACGTCGACGCCCTGCCAAAGGGACAGCGTGCCGAAGAGACAGGTCTTCGGGTCCGCCGCGAAGTTCTTGATCAGCTCGCCGAGCGTCTCCTCGCCCTGGAGCAGGATCGGGAACTCGGGAATCCGGACGCGCAGTTCCTCCGCCGCCAGCTGGGCCGCACGCATCGACGAGAACAGGCCCAGCGTCCTCCCGCCCGCCGCCTGGATGAGCTCGGTCAGCTCGTCCAGCATGTCGGCGCGGTCACCGTCGCGCGCCGGCCGTGCCAGATGCTTGGCGACGTACAGGATGCCTTGCTTGGGATAGTCGAACGGCGAACCGACGTCGACGCCCTTCCACTCCGGCAGGTCCTCGCCCTCCACGCCCTCGGGTCCCAGGCCCAGCGAGGCTCCCACGCCGTTGAAGTCGCCGCCGAGCTTCAGGGTCGCCGACGTGAGGACCACCGAGCGGTCCGCGAAGAGCTTCTCCCTGAGCAGGCCCGAGACGGACATCGGGGCGACACGCAGGGAGGCACCGAAGCGGTCGTGGCGCTCGTACCAGACGACGTCCCACTCGGAGCCGTTACTGATCCGCTCCGCCACGTCGTGCACGCTCTCCACGGAGGCGAGCGCCTGCTTGCGGACCGCGTCCTCGTCCTGGACCGACTTGTCGCGTGTGCTGCCGATGGCCGAGATCACCGTACGGGCGGCGTCACGCAGCGCCATCAAGGCGTACCCGAGGTCCTCCGGGATCTCCTCCAGGCGGCCGGGCAGGGCCAGCTCCATCAGCCGCTCGAAGCCCTCGGCGGCGGTCTGGAGCTGGTCGGCGGCCTTCTCGTTGACGAGCTTGGCGGCGCGGCGCACGGCCCGGTTGACCTGCCCCGGAGTGAGCTCGCCGGTGGCCACGCCCGTCACCCGGGAGACCAGCTCGTGTGCCTCGTCGACGATCAGCACCTCGTGCTGCGGCAGCACCGGAGCGCCCTCGATGGCGTCGATCGCGAGCAGCGCGTGGTTGGTGACGACGACCTCGGAGAGCTTGGCGCGTTCGCGTGCCATCTCGGCGAAGCACTCGGCGCCGTACGCGCACTTGGAGGCGCCCAGGCACTCACGGGAGGACACCGAGATCTGGGACCAGGCGCGGTCGGAGACGCCCGGAGTGAGGTCGTCGCGGTCTCCGGTCTCGGTCTCCTGCGACCAGTCCCGCAGCCGGAGCAGGTCCTGGCCCAGCTTGCTGGTGGGCGCGGCCGCCTCGAACTGGTCGAAGAGGCCCTCCTCCTCGTCCTGGGGCACGCCCTCGTTCAGGCGGTGCAGGCACAGGTAGTTCGACCGGCCCTTGAGCATCGCGAACTCGGGGCGGCGGCGCAGCAGGGGGTGCAGCGCCTCGACCGTGCGCGGCAGGTCCCGCTCCACGAGCTGGCGCTGCAGCGCCAGGGTGGCCGTCGCCACGACGACCCGCTCCCCGTGTGCGAGCGCGGGCACCAGGTAGCCCAGCGACTTTCCGGTTCCGGTGCCGGCCTGCACCAGCAGATGGGAGCCGTCGTCGATGGCCTCCTCGACGGCTTGGGCCATGGTCACCTGGCCGGGGCGCTCCGTGCCGCCGACGGCGCTGACGGCTGCGTGCAGGAGTTCGGGGAGTGAGGGCTTCGTCATAGCGCGACCACCCTACGACCCCGCACTGACAGGTGGGTACAGAAGATCGCGCAGGGCGCGGTCCCGGACCATGAGGGCGGCTCGCTTGTCGGGCAGGTCCACCTCGGCGGAGAACCGGAAGCCGGCGCTCAGGAACGCGGAGACGGAGGGGGTGTTGCGAAGGTCGGGTTCCGCGATGACCCGCGCGCACGAGGGCCGCTTGTCCAGGACGAGGTCGGCCAGCGCTCTGAGCAGGGCGGAGCCCAGACCGCGCCCACGGTCGGCGACACCGCCGATGACGAGGTGGACGCCCGTGTCGTGCGGGCGGGCGGGGTAGTGGCGGGCCAGGGGGTCGAGATCGGCGCGGTAGACCTCCCAGTAGCTCATCGGGGTGCCGTCCAGCAGACCGAGACACGGGATGCTGCGTCCGTCCCCGTCCAGCTGGCGGCGCAGGTGCTCCTCGGCCACGGACTGTGGTCCGGCGAGTCCCCAGAAGGCGGCCACGGCGGGGTCGTTCATCCAGTGGCTGATCAGCGGGAGATCCTGCTCGACGCGGACGGGGACCAGGTGCAGGACGCCCACCGGGGTGCTGGTCGGCCCCCAGTCGGCGAGGCGGTCGAGCAGGTCGATGGCCGTGGGGTCGACGGGCGTCGGGCGCCTCTCCGGGCTGTCCCCCTCGCCGATGTCCCCGCCCCCGTCCGGTCCCCCGCCGTGCTTCCGGGCCTCCTCCGCCAGGAACGCGACGAACTCGTCGGGCAGGCGCAGGTCCAGGGTGTCCTCGGCGTCGGGGCTTGCGGTGGCACTGCCTGCGATCTGAGGCCGGTCGGCGGTCTCGGCGTCGGCGCTCGCGTCGGTGGGAGGCACGGCGACGCTCCTCTCAGGAAACGGGGTGGGTCAGGAGCGAAGGGGATTGGCGATGGTGACGTAGACGGACTGGGTGTCGACCGGGCCGACGAGTTCGTCGAGGCCGTGCAGCCGGGTCAGCAAATTGGCCTTGCAGCGCAGGACCGGTGAGTCGAGGAGCAGGGCGGGCAGGGAGGTGCGCAGCCGGGCGGGTCCGGTGGCCGCACGGGCCAGGAAGCGGTGGAATGCGGCGAGCAACAGCCGTTCGTCGGCGAGGTGCTGGGAACCGAAGGCGCCGATGAGCCCGAACACGTTGTTGATGGCGAGGTAGTACGCGAAGCGTTCGTCGGTGACCTCGTCGGAGACGAACGTGTCGCTGAGCTCACCGATGCCGGGCAGCCGGGCGTCGAGCTCGGCGCGGCGGGACTCGCGGAAGTAGTAGCCCTGGTTGTCGCGGTAGCGGCCGCCCCTGGGCCAGCCCTCGGAGTCCAGCAGGAGCAGGGTGTTCTGCTGGTGGGCCTCCAGGGCGATGCCCGCCTCGCTGTCGAGCCACAGCACGGGGCGCACGACATGCTCCAGGTAGCGCAGGAACCACTCGGCGGCGACGGCCTGGAGGGGGCGGCCGGTGCGCCCGGCGAGACGGGTGATGACGTCGTCGAGCCTGGACCGGGGGCGGCCGAGCCCGGACCGGTTGCCCGGACCGGTCGGAGACGGACGGGGGGAGACGAGGCCGGCGATGCAGGAGACGTCGTCCGCCGGGTCGAACGGGTTGTGCCGGATCACCACGTCCAGGCCGGGCACGGGCCGGCCGTCCGGTCCGGTGACCGCGAGCCAGGCCGGGTCCCGGACGATGTCGAAGCCGGGGTGGGCCTCCTGCCACCGCTTGGCGAGGCCTGTGCGGAGGAGGCGGTGGACCTCGACTCCGCGGTGAAGTTCCTTGCGGAGGTTCTCACGCCGGGAGTTGGTGATGCGCAGGCCCAGCGACAGCTTGAGCATGGCGGGGGCGCCGGAACGGTAGACGGTGCGCACGGAGGACGTGGGGTGCCAGGCAGGACCGAACCGGCCGAGGTACTGGAGCAGCCCTGCGTCCAGCAGCGCCGCGGTGTCCGGGCGGTGCTGGATCTCGCGCAGTTGCCAGGGGTGCACGGGCAGGGCGGCAGAGCCCTCGGGCAGAGGCAGCCCGGAGCCGGCCAGACGTGCGGTCAGCTGCTCGGCGGGGATGAGCCGGCCGCGCTCCGTCCAGGCCGAGTCGGCCGCCAGGGCGGGCGGGGCGACCGCGATCCAGTACAGCGGGAAGGACCCGCGCGACTCCGGTGAGTAGAGCCGTGCCTCCGCTTCGGTGAGCCCTTCACGGCTCTTGGGGGTGGGGTGCAGGGGGTGGCCGAGGAGGAGTGCCTGTTCGGCGGCGAGGAAGAGATCGGGTGTGTCGGTGGGGTGGTCGCGCCGGTCGCTGAGGAACCCAGCGGTGCGGCGGAGCGAGTCGGTGACCCGGCCGACGAGGTCGGCGCCTTCCCGGGGGTCGGGAGCGGCCTCCCTGGCCAGCAGGGCTGCCAGTGTCGTCGCGTCGACCGGGGGTGCGGTGTCGGGGGCGCCGGCCGGACGGGGAGGGCCGAAGCGGTGCCAGCCCGTGGGGGACCAGTAGTGGACAGGGGCGAGGAGGGTCGTGCCGGTGGCGGGAAGGGGGATGCGGTAGGTGCCGTCGGCGGGTTCGGTTGCGTTGTGTTCCCGTGCCCAGCAGCGCAGGAGGTTCTCGACGGCTGCGGTCCGGGCCGCGGTGTGCGGGTCGGGGTGGTTCAGCGGATCGGTGGTGACGGCGTGCGACCAGTCGGCTTCTTGTCGGCCGTCCTTCTGCTGGGGGACCTGTTCGGTTCCTTGCGCATGGGGGCGGCTGTGGCCGTCGGGCAGGGGGATCGCGTTCAAGGGGGCCTCGTGAGGTGGTCGCGGGTGGCTGCGCGATGGGCTCATGCGAATGCGTCGTGACTCACCGTGCTCCGCCTCCACCTCGCTCACCGCCTCCGCGGGCCACCGCTCGCACCGCGTCCGTGAGGCGGTCGAGCACGGCGTCGGCCTGTTCGTCCGTGAGGGTCAGGGGCGGGAGGAGGCGTACGACGCCGGCGTGCCGACCGCCCAGCTCCACGATCAGCCCTCGTCGCAGGCACTCACGCTGTACCGCGGAGGCCAGTTCGGGTGCGGCCGGCAAGGGGCCCTGGGGTGATCCCTCCGGGTCCACCAGTTCGACGCCGATCATCAGACCCCGGCCGCGTACGTCTCCGACACAGTCGAACTCCTCGGTCAGGGAGCCCAGTTGGGCCAGCATGCGGGCGCCCAGGGTCTCGGCGTGCTCGGCGAGGCGGTTCTCGCGGACGTAGGCGAGGGTGGCCGTGCCGGCGGCCATGGCGAGTTGGTTGCCGCGGAAGGTGCCCGCGTGGTCGCCGGGCCGCCAGGCGTCGAGGTCGGCGCGGTAGACGACCACGGCCAGCGGGAGGCTGCCTCCGATGGCTTTGGACAGGACCATCACGTCGGGCACGACGCCGCTGTGCTCCACCGCCCAGAAGCGGCCCGTGCGGCCCACGCCCGTCTGGACCTCGTCCGCGATCAGGGGGATGGAGCGGTCGGCCGTGAGCTCGCGCATGCGGCGCATCCAGCCGTCCGGTGCGGGGATCACACCGCCTTCGCCCTGGACCGGTTCGAGGATCATCCCGGCGGGCCGGGCCACGCCGGATCCGGTGTCGTCGAGGACGGACTCGGTCCAGCGGGCGGCGAGTTCGGCGCCCCGCTCGCCGCCGACACCGAACGGGCAGCGGTAGTCCTGGGGGTACGGCAGGCGCGCGACTCGTACGTCGGTCGCTCCCCCGGATGCTTCGAGCGCCCCCTTGGTCATCCCGTGGGAGGCGCCGGTGAAGGCCAGCATGCCGGTACGGCCGGTCGCGGTCCGCACCAGTTTGAAGGCCGCCTCGACCGCGTCCGTGCCGGCCGGCCCGCAGAACTGCACACGCGCGCGGTCGGCGAGCCCGGGCGGCAGGGTGCGGAACAGCTCGGTGGTGAAGGCGTCCTTGACAGGGGTGGCCAGATCCAGGACGTGCAGCGGGGCGCCCGAGTCGAGCACCTTGCGGATCGCCTCCAGCACGACGGGGTGGTTGTGGCCGAGGGCGAGGGTGCCCGCGCCGGAGAGGCAGTCGAGGTAGCGGCGCCCGTCGGCGCCCTCGATCGTCAGTCCGCGGGCCCGTACGGGAACGATCGGCAGGGCGCGCGCATAGGTGCGCGCCGCCGACTCGCGCGCCGACTGCCGCCGCAGGATCCCCTCGTGCGTCACGCGCGCCCCCTCGGCAGCACGCCCCACAGACTCGGTCACAGCCACGGCGGTTCCTCCGCTCCCCAGAGGCGAGTTGGCCGAGGGCTCCGTACGACGGCAGGCCCCCGCACATACCAACGACGCGACCCTCGCGGGGAAGCGGGTGCGGCCTCGAAGATCCACGCCGTGATGGAACCGTTGCCGTTCCCCCGGATGTCCCCCACAGCGACGGAATAGTGTGTGGTGCCGTTCAGCGACACCGCGACCAACACGGCCGGCAGGCGTGTACGTGGACGTACGCGACCGCTTCGGCGGCACAGAGTTGTCACACGCCCCAGGGGGAGTTCAGACCATGCGATCCATACGCCCGTTCCTCGCCGCTCGCCGAGTCGGGGACGGACGCCGCAGAACCTCCCCCGCGCCGGCCGCCGTCGGTCTCGCCGTGGTGCTCGCGCTGACCGCCACCGCCTGCGGCCCCGGCGACGACGAGGCGAACGCCAAGGCGTCCGCGTCCCAGAGCGCCTCGGACGGCGACGGCAGGATCCGGATCCCGGACGACATCAAGGACAAGCTCAAAGAGCACGGGATCGACCTCGACAAGTGGAAGAACGGCGCCTGGAAGAACTGGGACAGGGACGACTGGCTGCGTGAGGCCGAGGACTTCGTCAACCCGATCATCAAGGACCTGTGGGACCCGGACCGGATGCGGAAGGCGCGTGAGCCGGAGAAGGAGGTCGACGAGAACGACCTCTCCGGTGACCAGGGCGTCACCGACCCGACGCCGGCGGCGGTGAAGGCGCGGGCCGTGCCGACCGGCTACCACGACAACGCCCCCGAGGCGGGCAAGGTGTTCTTCGACGGGCCCCAGGGCACGATGGTCTGCTCGGCGACGGTCGTCGAGGACCCCGCCAACCCCGGCAAGTCGAACCTCGTGTGGACCGCGGGCCACTGCGTGCACGCCGGCAAGTCGGGCGGCTGGTACCGCAACATCGCCTTCGTGCCGTCGTACAACGACAGCGGGAGGACGGCGGCCGAGCTGGCGACCGCCACCAAGGAGGAGGTCGCTCCGTACGGTGTCTGGTGGGGCGACGGGGCGCGGACCTCGGACCAGTGGATCGCGCAGGGCGGCAGGACGGGCGGTGACGGCGCGCCGTACGACTTCGCGGTCATCCATGTGACGCCGGAGGACGGCGGCACCGGCAAGTCCCTGGAGGAGACGGTCGGTTCGGCGCTCCCGGTGGACTTCAACGCACCCGCGGTCCCGCAGGTGAAGAGCATCACGGCGACGGGTTACCCGGCGGCGGCGCCGTTCGACGGCGAGACGATGTACCAGTGCACGGACAAGCCGGGACGGCTCTCGCTCCTGAAGTCCGACCCGACGATGTACCGCATCGGCTGCACCATGACCGGCGGTTCGTCCGGCGGCGGCTGGGTGGCGGCCGGCTCGGACGGCAAGCCGGCGCTCGTCTCCAACACGTCGATCGGTCCGGTGAGCGCCGGCTGGCTGGCGGGTCCGCGGCTGGGCGAGGAGGCGAAGAGCGTGTACGACGAGGTGAGCCGGAAGTTCGCCGGGCGGTGACCAGCGCCTGCGGCTGACGCGGGGTTCGCCCCCACCGCCCCTACCCGTCCCATCCCAGGGGGCTCCGCCCCATGCCCCCGGGTGGGGGGCGGGGCGGGTTGGATTGGTGCGGGTGGGTGGGGGCTGGTCGCGCAGTTCCCCGCGCCCCTTGAAGAACGTGCAGTTCCCCGCGCCCCCAAGGCACCGGCCGCCCGCCGATCGTCCTCGGACGCCCGGCATAGGGCGAAGGCCCGCCCTCTGTGTGAGAGGGCGGGCCTTCGCCGTTGTACGTACCGTGTCAGGCGAGCGGTGCCGGAGCGTACGGCGTGAGTTCCGCCGCCAGTTCCTCGTGGACCCGCGCCTTGAGCAGGGTGCCCTCCGGGGTGTGCTCCTCGGAGATGACCTCGCCCTCGGTGTGGGCGCGGGCGATCAGCTTGCCCAGCGTGTACGGCACGAGCGCCTCGATCTCGACCGAGGGACGGGGCAGCTCGTGGTCGATGAGCGCGAGCAGCTCGTCGATGCCCTTGCCGGTGCGGGCCGAGACCGCGATGGCGCGCTTCTCGATCCGCAGCAGCCTCTGGAGCGTCAGCGGGTCGGCAGCGTCCGCCTTGTTGATCACGACGATCTCGGGCACATCGGTGGCTCCGACGTCCCTGATCACCTCGCGCACGGCGGCCAGCTGCTCCTCCGGCGCCGGGTGCGATCCGTCGACCACGTGCAGGATCAGGTCGGAGTCGCCGACCTCCTCCATGGTGGAGCGGAAGGCCTCCACCAGGTGGTGCGGCAGGTGGCGTACGAAGCCGACGGTGTCCGCCAGCGTGTACAGCCGTCCGCCCGGGGTCTCGGCCCGGCGCACGGTCGGGTCGAGGGTCGCGAACAGGGCGTTCTCGACCAGGACGCCCGCGCCCGTGAGGCGGTTGAGCAGGGAGGACTTGCCCGCGTTGGTGTAGCCGGCGATGGCGACCGAGGGCACCTTGTGGCGCTTGCGCACCTGGCGCTGGATCTCGCGGCCGGTCTTCATCTCCGCGATCTCCCGGCGCATCTTCGCCATCTTCTCTCGGATGCGGCGCCGGTCCGTCTCGATCTTGGTCTCACCGGGACCACGGGTGGCGAGGCCGCCGCCCTTGCCGCCGCCCATCTGCCGGGACAGCGACTGACCCCAGCCTCGCAGCCTCGGCAGCATGTACTGCATCTGCGCGAGCGCGACCTGCGCCTTGCCCTCGCGGGACTTGGCGTGCTGGGCGAAGATGTCGAGGATCAGGGCCGTGCGGTCGATGACCTTGACCTTGACGACGTCCTCGAGGTGGATGAGCTGACCCGGGCTGAGCTCACCGTCGCAGATGACGGTGTCGGCGCCGGTCTCCAGGACGATGTCCCGCAGCTCGTACGCCTTGCCCGAGCCGATGTACGTGGCCGCGTCCGGCTTGTCGCGGCGCTGGATCACGCCGTCGAGCACCAGCGCGCCCGCCGTCTCGGCGAGGGCGGCCAGCTCGGCCAGCGAGTTCTCCGCGTCCTGCGACGTTCCCGAGGTCCATACGCCGACGAGGACGACGCGCTCCAGGCGGAGCTGGCGGTACTCGACCTCGGTGACGTCCTCGAGCTCGGTGGAGAGGCCCCCGACGCGGCGCAGGGCCGCGCGGTCGGAGCGGTCGAACTGGTCGCCGTCCCTCTCTCCGTCGATCTCGTAGCTCCAGGCGACGTCCTCTTCCATCAGGGCATCGGCCCGAAGACCTTCGGTGTTGTTCTGCGCGAGGGCGCGCTGCGCGGCCTGGGAAGGGGAAGAAGAGGAGGTCATTGGATCCTTACGTCGATGGGAAACGGATGCGGCGAGGGGCTTTTCGCCACTGACCACTGACGGCTGTCGTCCGTCGTCAACGACGGCGTTCCGTCACGGGCGACGGTCGTTCCGTCACGGAAGCGGGTCCTGCCACTGGCGGCGCATCCTCCGCCGCCCGCGACGGGCCTGTCCGTCACTGTGCACAACGTCCGAGTACCCCCGGAGATTCCCGGGGCCCGCCCCGAGGGGCCGGGCCGCGCCGCTGACGGAGAAGATGGTCGCACGACACGGCTCGTCTCGTCACCCGGGTTATTCCCGTTTCGCCGCCCCGTAACATCCGGGCTCCTCACCTGGTCACTTCCGTGCGGGCTCCGGCTTCCAGTCCGGGTGGCCCGGCATCGGCGGCGTCTTCTTCCCGTAGAGCCAGGCACGGAAGAACCCGCTCAGGTCGCGCCCGGCGGTGCGGGACGCGAGGTCCTGGAAGTCGTCCGTGCCGGCGACGCCGTCGCGGTGGACGTTCACCCAGGAGCGTTCCAGGCTGTCGAAGGCGGGGCGGCCGATCTCCTGGCGCAGGGCGTAGAGGAAGAGCGCGGCGCCGTCGTACACGACGGGGCGGAAGATGCTGGTCTTCTGGTCGGTCCCGGGTGCCTTGGGTTCCGCCGGTGGACCCCCGGCGGCCCGCCAGCGGTCCGAGGCGCCGTAGGCGGCCTTCATACGGGTCTGCATCGACCTGTTGGCCTTCTCCTGCGCGTACAGGGCCTCGTACCAGGTGGCGTGTCCTTCGTTGAGCCACAGGTCGGACCAGGTGCGCGGGCTGACACTGTTGCCGAACCACTGGTGGGCCAGCTCGTGCACCATGATCGACTCGACGTACCACTTCGGGTACTCGGACCGGGCGAAGAGTTCCCTCTCGAAGAGGGAGAGGGTCTGTGTCTCCAGCTCGAAGCCGGTCCGCGCGTCGGCGATCAGCACGCCGTACGTCTCGAAGGGGTAAGCGCCGACCTTCCCTTCCATCCAGCGCATCTGGGCGGGGGTCTTCCTGAGCCAGCGGCCCAGCGTCCTGCGGTCCTTCGCGGGGATCACGTCGCGCAGGGGCAGGCCGCGCGGTCCGGTGCGGCGCAGGACCGTGGAGCGGCCGATGGAGACCTGGGCGAGTTCGGTGGCCATGGGGTGCGCGGTGCGGTACGCCCAGGTGGTGGTCCTGGCGTCGCGGTGCACGCCCACCGGCAGGCCGTTGGCCACGGCCGTGTGGCCCCGGGGTGCGGTGACCCGGATGGTGAACAGGGCCTTGTCGGAGGGGTGGTCGTTGCACGGGAACACCAGGTGGGCGGCGTCGGCCTGGTTGGCCATCGCGAGGCCGTCCGCGGTGCGCACCCAGCCGCCGTCCTTGCCCTCGGCGTAGGTGGGGTCACTGGTGTGGCGCACGGTGATCCGCAGTGCGCTGTTCTCGGGGAGCTCCGCCCGCGGGGTGAGGACGAGGTCCTCGCCCGCGCTGGTGAACGCGGCCGGCGCGCCGTTGACCTCCACGGACCGCACCGTCCCGTGCGCGAAGTCGAGGTTGACGTGCTCCAGGGGCGCGGTCGTCCGGGCGTCGATCGTGGTGACGGCCGTGAGCGGTTCGCGGTTGGTGCCGGAGTAGGTGAAGGCGAGGTCGTACGACTGGACGTCGTACCCGGGGTTGCCGAGGTGGGGGAAGAGGCGGTCGCCCACGCCGAGGGGCACGGCCGGCGACGGGACGCCCGCGGCGATCAGGCAGACGGAGACGGCGGGGGTGAGCAGCGCGGCCCTGACGCGACGGGCACTGGCGCGACGGGCTCTGGCGTGACGGGCTCTGGAGCGGGCGGTGAGCAGCATGAACCACCGCTACCAGCGCCCCCACCACCCCACGGTGGCGACGCGCGGCGGGCCCACTCGAACGGCGGGCCCCCGGCGGCAGCTCGAACGGCGGCCCCCCTCCCGGCTGCCGCTACGGCGTGGCCGGAGCCTGGTGCTGGGTGCGGCCCACGTCGTAGACGCCCGCCACGTTCCGCATCGCGCGCATCAGGGCGGGGAGGTGGGCGGCGTCCGGGAGTTGGACGGTGTAGGTGTGGCGGACGCGCTGCTGGGTGGGGGGTTCGACCATGGCGGAGACGATCTCGACGCCCTCCAGGGCGATGGCCTCGGTGAGGTCGGCCATCAGGTGGGGCCGCTGGAAGGATTCAGCGACCAGCGTGACGCGGCACTCGGTGGTGTCGCCCCAGCTCACGCCGACCTCCGCGCGCCCGGCGCTCTTCATCCGCTCCACTCCGGCGCACTCCACGCGGTGGACGGTGACCACGCCCCCGCGTACGGCGAAGCCGGTGACCTCGTCGGGCGGTACGGGCGTGCAGCAGCCGGCGAGGCGTACGCTCGCGCCGGGCTGGTCCACGGCGACGCTGTCGGAGGCGGAGCGGGCGGCGGGCGTGTCGGGGGTGGGCCGGGCGGAGGGGGCGTCACCGGCCGGACGGCCCTCGGCGGCGGTGCGGCTCTCACCGGCCGCCCCGTCGTCGGGCGACGGGTGGGTGGCGAGCCAGCGCTGGATGGCGATGCGCGCGGCGGGCGTGTGGGCGTGGTCCAGCCACTCCCGGGAGGGCTCGGAGGCCGGGTCCTGGCCCATGAGGAGCTGGACGGTGTCGCCGTCCTTCAGGACCGTGCTCAGTGTGGCCAGACGGCCGTTGACGCGGGCCCCGATGCAGGCGTGCGCGTCCTCGCCGTACTGGGCGTACGCGGCGTCCACGCAGCTCGCGCCCTCGGGGAGCCCCAGCGTGCCCCCGTCGGGCCGGAAGACCGTGATCTCGCGGTCCTGGGCGAGGTCCTCGCGCAGGGTGGACCAGAAGATGTCGGTGTCCGGGGCCGCCTCCTGCCAGTCGAGGAGTCGGGACAGCCAGCCGGGACGGGTCGGGTCGACGCGCTCGCCGTCGCCGTCGGACTGCTCCAGGGCCACTGCTTCCGAAGGAGGGGCGTAGGGATTGCCGAGGGCGATGACCCCGGCCTCGGCGACCTTGTGCATCTGGTGCGTACGGATGAGGACTTCGGCGACCTCGCCGTCGGCACGTGCGACCGCCGTGTGCAGCGACTGGTAGAGGTTGAACTTCGGTACGGCGATGAAGTCCTTGAACTCCGAGACGACGGGCGTGAGGCAGGTGTGCAGTTCGCCGAGGACCGCGTAGCAGTCGGCGTCCTCGTTGACGAGGACGAGGAGGCGTCCGAAGTCGGCGCCGCGCAGCGGGCCGCGCTTGCGTGAGACGCGGTGCACGGAGACGAAGTGCCGCGGGCGGATGACGACTTCGGCCTGGATGCCGGCCTCGCGCAGCACTCCGCGCACCTCGTCGGCGATCTCGGCGAGCGGGTCGCCGCCGTGCGCGGCGTTGTCGACGATCAGCTCGCGGGTGTGCTCGTACTCCTCGGGGTGGAGGATCGCGAAGACCAGGTCCTCCAGTTCGGTCTTGAGCACCTGGACGCCGAGCCGTTCGGCGAGCGGGATCAGGAAGTCCTTGGTCACCTTGGCGATGCGCTCCTGTTTCTCCGGGCGCATGACGCCCAGGGTGCGCATGTTGTGCAGCCGGTCGGCCAGTTTGATCGACATCACGCGGACGTCGTTGCCGGTGGCGACGAGCATCTTGCGGAAGGTCTCGGGTTCGGCGGCGGCCCCGTAGTCGACCTTCTCCAGCTTCGTGACGCCGTCGACGAGGTAGCGGACCTCCTCGCCGAACTCCGTGCCGACCTGATCGAGCGTCACGTCGGTGTCCTCGACCGTGTCGTGGAGCAGGGACGCCGTCAAGGTCGTGGTCTCGGCGCCGAGTTCGGCGAGGATCAAGGTCACGGCGAGCGGGTGCGTGATGTAGGGCTCGCCGCTCTTGCGCATCTGGCCGCGGTGCGAGGACTCGGCCAACACATAGGCCCGGCGCAGGGGTTCGAGGTCGGCGTCGGGGTGGTGGGCGCGATGGGCCTCGACCACGTGGCTGATGGCGTCGGGCAGCCGGTCCCGGGCCGCTGTGCCGAGCAGCGCGGCGCGGACGTGGCGGCGCAGGTCGATGCGGGGGCGGCCCTTCCTGCGGTGGGCCGGCGGCCCCACCTGCTCGTGCGTGCTCCCCCGCTCGTGCGAACCCGAGTGTGTGGAAGGGGGCGTCACGGGGGCGGGCGTGAGAGGGTTCGTGGCCTCCGCACTCATGGGCACCTCCGGCAGCGTCGACCGGCGGACGGACACCCCTTGGCGTACGGCGGCTCAGGGTGTGGCGTGGTTCCCCCGTCCGTGCCGGTGCTTGATGCTATCGAGCCCACCACGCCCGACTGACCGCCTCCCGCCGAGCGTGAAACGGATCACCCATTCGAGCGACGATTCAGAGGTTTACGATTTTGAGCCACAGGTAGGGCAGTTGGCCATGGAATCGAACCCGTGCACCCCACCGAGGTGCGACATCGCAGCCTCAGTAACCCCCTGGCACTGCGATTCTCAACCCGACCGCACGTCAACTCGCGGCTGTTTCCAGCCAGTCGGCGTCGATCTCGCCTTCGGCGACGATCACCGCGGGGCCCGTCATCTCGATCTCGCCGTCGGGGTGTTCGGTGATGACGAGCGTTCCGCCGAGGACGTCGATGGTGTACGTCACCGGGGTCCCCGTCACGGCCGGGTCGGCGCCGTCGCGGCGGGCGGCCGCCACAGCGACGGCACACGCGCCCGTGCCGCACGAGCGGGTCTCGCCGGACCCGCGCTCGTGTACGCGCATCGCGACGTGGGCCGGGCCCCGGTCGACCACGAACTCGACGTTGACGCCCTCCGGGTAGGCGGAGGCCGGGCCGAACGGCGGCGCGGTGTACAGGTTGCCGGCGTGCGCGAGGTCGTCGACGAAGGCCACGGCGTGCGGGTTGCCCATGTTCACGTTGCGCGCGGGCCAGCTGCGCTCGCCGACGCTCACGGTGACGTCCCCTTCGGGGAGGCGCGCCCTGCCCATACCGACGGTGACGTCACCGTCCTTGGCGATGTGCACGGTCTTCACGCCTCCGCGCGTGGCGACCGCGAGGTCCCCCTCGGTCACGTGTCCGGCGCGCTGGAGGTAGCGGGCGAAGACCCGTACGCCGTTGCCGCACATCTCCGCGATCGAGCCGTCGCCGTTGCGGTAGTCCATGAACCACTCCGCCTCGGCCGCCATCGCCTTCGCCTCGGGGTGCGCGGCGGCCCGCACGACGTGCAGCAGGCCGTCCCCGCCCAGCCCCGCGCGCCGGTCGCACAGGGCGGCCACGGCTGCCGGGGGCAGGTCGATGGTGTTGTCGGGGTCCGGGATGATCACGAAGTCGTTCTCGGTCCCGTGGCCCTTGAGGAAGGCGATCGGCGTGCTCATTCCTCGATCGTACGGTAGCGCTCCGCTTGGCAGGCCGACGGGAGAGTGCGGGGCCGGTGGGTGAGTGCTGGTCCGTTGTGGCTGGTCGCGCAGTTCCCCGCGCCCCTTACGAGGCGCGCCTTACGAGGCGCGTCAGCGCAGGCGGGCCACTCGCCAGACGGCCAGGGCCACGACCGCCAGCACGATCACCGCGTATCCGAGGACCACTCGCCAGTCGGGGCGGCGTCCGGAGCCGCGCTGCGGCAGTCCCGGCCAGGTGGAGCCCACACGGCGGGCGGCCATCATGCCCCAGCCGGCCGCGCACGAGCAGATCAGCAGGCCGAGCATGGCGACCACGGCGCCGCCGTCGCCGAACTCGAAGGCGAGCGGGAAGGCGAACATCAGCGAGCCCAGCGCGGCCAGGGCGACGATGGGGGCGAGCTGCCAGATCCGCAGCCGACGCTGAGGCCGGAGCTCGACCTCGACCTCGGGGCCGGACATCTCGTCCGGTTCCGGTCCGTCGTCCGTCACGCCGCCCGGCGACTGCTCGTCCGGGCCGTCCGAGCTGAGGGAATCCGCGTCCGGGCTCGAGCGGTACCCCTCCAGGGCCTGCTGCTCCCCGTTCTCCGCGGTCCCGTACTCCGCGCCTTGTGCGGTGTTGCGAGGGCCGGCCTCCATCGCCACGCGCCCTCCCAACTAGGACTCCACTTGGTCGATCGAAGCTCGATGATGGCACGGTCCCGGAGGCCCGGATGGCGGCCGGTGCGTCCCGATGCCATGACGTGATCAGGCTGTGACCGGTCGTTCGACGAACGAGAGGGCGAGCTCCGGAAGTTCCGCGCGGTCGGCGGCTCCCCCCTTGAGCCAATGCACGCGGGGGTCGCGCCTGAACCATGAATCCTGGCGGCGCGCGAAGCGTTTGGTGGCACGCACGGTCTCGGCGCGCGCTTCGTCCTCGGTGCACTCACCGGACAGCGCGGCGAGAACCTGCTGGTATCCGAGCGCGCGCGACGCCGTACGCCCCTCGCGCAGCCCCTGCGCCTGAAGCGCCCGCACCTCGTCGACGAGTCCGGCGTCCCACATGCGGTCGACGCGGCGGGCGATGCGCTCGTCGAGTTCGGGACGGCAGACGTCGACGCCGATCTGGATGGTGTCGTAGACGGAGTCGTGGCCGGGGAGGTTGGCGGTGAAGGGCTTGCCGGTGATCTCGATGACCTCGAGGGCGCGCACGATGCGGCGGCCGTTGCTGGGCAGGATCGCGTGGGCCGCCTCGGGGTCGGCGGCGGCCAGGCGGGCGTGCAGGGCGCCGGAGCCGCGCAGGGTGAGTTCCTCCTCCAGGCGGGCGCGGACCTCGGGGTCGGTGCCCGGGAACTCCAGGTTGTCGACGGCGCCGCGGACGTAGAGCCCGGAGCCTCCCACCAGGATGGGCCAGCGGCCCTCGGCGAGCAGGGCGTCGACGCGGGCGCGGGCGAGCCGCTGGTACTCGGCGACGCTGGCCGTGACCGTCACGTCCCAGATGTCCAGGAGGTGGTGGGGGATGCCGCCGCGTTCCTCGTGCGTCAGCTTGGCGGTGCCGATGTCCATCCCCCGGTAGAGCTGCATCGAGTCGGCGTTGACGATCTCTCCGCCGAGGCGCTGGGCGAGGAAGACGCCGAGATCGGACTTTCCCGCGGCGGTGGGTCCGACGACGGCGATGACACGAGGGGCGGGGGGTGCGGTACTCACCGACCCAGTCTCGCAAACGTCGGGGCCCGCTCTCGAACGAGTTACGTGACGCCACGGGAGTGGGGTCGTTGCCTGTTGCGAGGTTCGGACCGCCGGTTTCGAGTACCGGTGACCCGGGCGACGCAATCGGACGCACCGGGCGACGCGGGATTTCGCCCGCACGAGTAACGTTGGAGTGGATATGGGCGTTTTTGCACGGCTTTTGCGGAGGTCGAAGGCAGCGGAGGAGGCGTCAACCGCCGAGGCGCAGGCCGACACGCCGACGGCCGAGTCCGAGGCGGAGGGGGCGGACGAAGCCAAGGGGTCGAAGGAGTCCACGGAGTCCGGGGCCGAGGCCGGGGCGGGCGAGGCCAAGGCGGAGGAGGCCGCGTCGGACGCGTCAGAGGGGTCCGGTACGGGTGACGACGTGGAGATCCCCCAGCAGCAGACCGCCGAGAAGGCCGCGGACAACGAGGCCGGCGAGGGCGCCCGCAAGTAACTGTCCCCTGCGGGAAGGTGAACCATGAGTCTCCTGGACAACGTGAAGTCCAAACTCGCCCCGGCCAAGGACAAGGTCTCGCACTTCGCGCACAAGCACGAAGGACGGATCGACCAGATCGAGCGCGGCCTCGACAAGGCCGCGAACGCGGTCGACAAGAGGACCAAGGGCAAGTACAGCGACCGGATCCACTCGGGGACGGACAAGGCGAAGGGCGCCATGGACCGACTCGCGCAGAAGGAGGGCGGCGACGCCACGCCCCCGCCGGACGCGCCGACACCGCCTCCGGCCTCCTGAGCGTCACCCGTACGGCGGACGGCCGCGGAACCCGACGGTTCCCGGCCGTCCGCCGTGCCGCCGTGCCGCCGTGTGCTGTGAGCGCTGTCGTGCCGCCGTGTGGTGTCAGCGCCGTCGTGCCGCCGCGATGGCGTGAGGCTGTCGTACCGCCGTGCGGCGTGAGGCTGTCGTACCGCCGTGCGGCGTGAGGCTGTCGTTACGACCAGGTCGCCACCAGATAGCCCACGCCGTACGGTGCCTCGTCGTACAGGAGTGTGCCTTCCAGGTCCGTGTGCTCGGCCGCGCCGGCGAGGACCTGCCAGGGGGCACGGCCCGAGGCCTTGAGCTCGAAGGCCAGCGCGGTGTCCAGGGCCTTGAGGGCGGGGACGTCCGCCGAGCCGAGCGCGCGGGCGACCTCGGCGTCGAAGCCGGCGGCGCGCTCGTCGAGGTAGCCGGGGGCCTTGAGGGTGCGGCACGCGCTGGCGTCGCCCATGACCAGCAGGGCCACCCGCTGGTCCGGCGCCACGATCTCCCGCCCGGCCCGGACGCACCGCTCGGCCTCCAGCGGTTCGCCCACGCCGAGGCCCTCGACGGGCGCCTCGGCCCAGTCGGCGCGCGCCAGCAGCCAGGCGGCCACAGCCAGGGAGGCCGGCAGCTCGCGCTCGGGGGCCGTGCGGTCCAGGGCCGACGGGGGCGGCTCACGGCGGCCCAGGCGTACGTCGACGTCCACGCCGAAGCCGCGGAACGAGCCCGGCGTGCCCTCGGGGTACGGCCCGCGTCCGGCTTCGCCGGCCGGACCGACCACCATCAGCCGGTCGGGGCGTGCCGCGGCGAGCACCGCGAGCGCGTCCGCGCACGCGGCCCGCGCGGCGTCCATTTCGGGCGCCGCCCCCGCGGCGACCTCGGGCACGAGCAGCGGCGGACAGGGACAGACGGCGGCGGCGACAAGCATGATCGGCAGCGTAACCCCGTCGGCGGGCCGGGCATCACATCACTCCCGTCACCGCCGACGGTACGCGGTGCGGCAGGACCTCAGTCGCAGCCGCAGCCACTCCCCGCGACCGCAGGCAGCGGCTCCGGCGCGCCGATCTTCGGCAGGCCCAGCATCACGCCGGCCGGCTTGGCGGCCTCGGCCGTGTTGCGCTTCTCCCACGCGTCACCCGCGCGCGTGCGGCGCACGGCCAGCACCTGGCCCTCGGCGAGGAGGTGGTGCGGGGCCGCGTACGTGATCTCGACCGTGACCACGTCGCCGGGGCGGACCTCCTGGTCGGGCTTGGTGAAGTGGACCAGCCGGTTGTCGGGGGCGCGGCCGGAGAGGCGGTGGGTGGCGCCGTCCTTGCGGCCCTCGCCCTCGGCGACCATCAGCTCCAGGGTGCGGCCGACCTGCTTCTTGTTCTCCTCCCAGGAGATCTCCTCCTGGAGGGTGACGAGACGCTCGTAGCGCGCCTGGACGACCTCCTTGGGGATCTGGTTCTCCATGGTGGCGGCGGGGGTGCCGGGCCGCTTGGAGTACTGGAAGGTGAAGGCCTGGGCGAAGCGCGCCTCGCGCACCACGTGGAGGGTCTGCTCGAAGTCCTCCTCGGTCTCGCCGGGGAAGCCGACGATGATGTCCGTGGTGATCGCCGCGTGCGGGATGGCCTCGCGCACCTTGCGGATGATGCCCAGGTAGCGCTCCTGGCGGTAGGAGCGGCGCATCGCCTTGAGGACGGGGTCCGAGCCGGACTGGAGCGGCATGTGCAGCTGCGGCATCACGTTCGGCGTCTCGGCCATGGCGGCGATCACGTCGTCGGTGAAGTCGCGGGGGTGGGGGGACGTGAAGCGGACGCGCTCCAGGCCGTCGATGGTGCCGCAGGCGCGCAGCAGCTTGCTGAACGCCTCGCGGTCGCCGATGTCACTGCCGTACGCGTTGACGTTCTGCCCGAGCAGCGTGATCTCGGAGACGCCCTCGCCGACCAGGGCCTCGATCTCGGCGAGGATGTCGCCGGTCCTGCGGTCCTTCTCCTTGCCGCGCAGGGCGGGGACGATGCAGAAGGTGCAGGTGTTGTTGCAGCCGACGGAGATGGAGACCCAGGCCGCGTACGCGCTCTCACGGCGGGTCGGCAGCGTCGAGGGGAAGGCCTCCAGCGACTCGGCGATCTCGACCTGCGCCTCCTCCTGGACGCGGGCGCGCTCCAGCAGGACGGGCAGCTTGCCGATGTTGTGCGTGCCGAAGACGACGTCCACCCAGGGCGCCCGCTTCACGATGGTGTCGCGGTCCTTCTGCGCCAGACAGCCGCCGACGGCGATCTGCATGCCGGGCCGCATGGCCTTCTTCGGGGCGAGGTGGCCGAGGTTGCCGTACAGCTTGTTGTCGGCGTTCTCGCGGACGGCGCAGGTGTTGAAGACGACGACGTCCGCGTCGCCGTCGGAGCCCTCGGGTGCGCGCACGTAGCCGGCGTCCTCCAGGAGTCCGGACAAACGCTCGGAGTCGTGGACGTTCATCTGACACCCGTAGGTGCGTACTTCGTAGGTCTTAGATGATCGAACATCCACTGCCGGGCTCCGGTCGCTGCTGCTGGTCATGGGTCAAGGGTAGGCGCTCGTCGGGAGATGTCCGGCTGGAGTCGGGTCGGCGATCAAGGTGAGCGCGTTCCAGTGCTGCGAATCGGGTGCCGACGCCCCCGAGCGTGTAGCGGGGTCCGGGCTCCGCCGGTCGCTGCCGGTCCTTCCTCACGGCCCCAGGACTGCCGTCAGGTCTCCCCGTCCACCGCGTACCTCTGCGTCCCCGACCGCAGGTTCGCCTGCGCCTTTCGGTAGGCGCGGCGGCTGGGGACCTCCGCCTTGGCGTTCTGGTCGTCACGGCGGGCCGTCAGCGCTGCCAGGGCCTCGCGGGCCTCGTCCGCGGTCCAGCGGTCGAGGTCGATCTCGCGGTGCTGGCGGGAGGCGGTCTGGATCTCCAGGTAGGCGTTGGCCGATGCGGACGCCTGGGCGACGCGCTGGGGCGCGTTGACGGTGGTCAGCACGGCGCCCAGACCGGAGGAAATCAGCGCGAGGATGCCGGCCGCGGTCCGTCCGGTGGACTCGACGAGGGCCGTGGTGCCGGCGATGGCGGCGAGCAGCGTGGCCGGGACGCCCAGGAGGAGATGGACCGCGCGCCAGCGTTTGGTCTCCTCGAACTGGCACTGCGCGCTGTACATGGCGCTCTCCTCGATGCGCCGGAGTTCCGCCTCGATGGCGCGCCGACGCCGCGTGTCGCCGTCGTGGCCGGCAGTGTCCTGGCTGTCCATGCGGACACGGTATCGGTGAAGCGGTCCCAGGTGGGATGCAAATACTGCCGCAGACCCGGTAGTTGGCGTCAGATGTGGCGGGATGCGTGGGCAGCGAGTGCTGCGTGTGCCGGATGGTGCGGGGGCAGGTCGTCGATCAACTCGTGCCACCTCGACAGCGTGATGTGCTCATTGGCGTCGAGGGATGCCTCGAGTTCCGCGCGGGGGACGCGGTTCAGGAAGAGCAGGGGCACGGGCGGCGCGTCGAGGTCGACCTCGAAGGTGACGTCCGGGACTGTCACCGCGACGAAGCCGTGCAGTGTGCCCGCGCCGGCATTGAGCACCATCCAGTACCGGGTGTTCTGCTCTTCGCCCGTGTCCGTGACCGGCCGCAGGGTCACCGGGTGGCAGAGCGTGCCGTCGGCGAGGCGCCGGGCCGGTGGGGTTTCGTGGTCCTCGATCTCCATCTCGATCTCCAAGAGCCCGCTGCGGGTCATGGTCGTCCTCGCGGCGATCGGCGGCTGTTCGAGGAATTCATCATGACCGGACGGCCGTTCTCCGGAGGAGGCCCGCAGCACGAAGTCGGAGTCCAGGCGCCTGCGCAGGGCGAGCGGGGCGATGGGCTGGAGCCCGGTCATGCGGATGGCTGCCAGGCGTGCGCTGTGCTGCAGTGCCCGGTCCGCCGCACCGAGGGCTTCGGCGAGCCTCGCGAGGGTGTGCCGGGTCGCGTGGGGCAGGCGTTCGGGCTGCGCCGTGAGCAGACCGGTCAGCAGGCTCGCGGCCTCCCGGCCGAACCAGGGGCCGGTCCGGCTCCCGCGCAGACCTGACGCGAGGACCTGCAGGGGCCCGGCGAGGAGTGCTGCGGCGGGGGTGAACCAGTGGCGCAGCTCCTCGTCCGGTGGTGTCTCGGGGAGCTGTGCGGAGGCGTCGGTTCCGGCATGCAGCAGGGCGGCGGCCGAGCGCGCCGCGGCATCGACGCGTTCCCAGGGAAGGCAGTGGAAGAGCTGCGGTGGGACGGGGGTTTCGCGGCTGAGCCGGTGCAGGAGGAAGTAGCGCAGGACCAGGCTCTCCTCGCGGAGCCCGGCGACCACGTCCGGGCCGGTGTGGGGCAGCGCCCAGTGTTGCTCCAGGTCTGCGATCAGTGCGATGCCGGTCTCCGAGACGGGGACAGGGGCGCCGAAGTCGTCGAGTTCGACGACTTCCGTGCCGTCGGGCGCGCGTAGGGCCAGGGCGCGGCAGGGTGCGCCGCTCCGTTCGACGATCAGGCTGGTGCGCGTCCAGGGCTGGGCGCGAAAGCGCGGCATGGCACGGGCGTCGGCGCGTTCGTCCCCGTCGTTGATACGCCCGAGGACGGGGAGCCGCCCCGGCTCTGCCGGCCGAACGCGGGCGATCCAGTCGCTCAGCGGCCGGTGCGCGGGCAGGCGGGTCGCTTCGGGTCGGTCGGCCGTCATCCGCGGGCCCCTTCGCAGCAGCGGGCGCCCAACTCAGTCGCGACGGTCCGCGCACCGGCCGCTGAGGGTCGGTCGGCCGTCATCCGCGGGCCCCTTCGCAGCGGGCGCCCAACTCGGTCGCGACGGTTCCGAGTCGGCTCAGTGTCTCGGTCACGTCGGGTGCCGTGGGGTCGGGGACGCACTGGGCCCAGAGCCTTCGCAGGCGGTGCCACGCTTCCTCGCCGCGCTGGTCGAGCTGGGTGAGCAGGTCGGCGGGCAGGGACTGCGTCCATGCGCACAGCGGTTCCTCCTCCAAGTCCCGCGTGCGCCAGCGCAGCCGGAACTTCAGTCCGCGCAACAGCACTTCGGCGCGTACCAGCGGATCGGCCGAGGCGTTCACGGGGACGAGACGACGCCGGCCCTGGTCGTCGGCGAGGTCGTCGAGGGCCTGTCCGAGCGGGTCGACGAGCCGGCCCTGGAGGGGATCGTAGAGGAGTGTGTTGACGGTGAGGTCGCGCTGCAGGGTGTCCTGAAGCAGATCTGTGCCGGTGGCCGGGAATCCGAAGCCGGTCAGTCCAAGGCCCAGGCCCCGGTAGTCGAGGCTGGGGCCCGCGGTGCGGGCGACCGGGTCGAGGACGGTGCAGGCGAGTGTGTCGGGGCTGAACCGCTGGGGGTGTTCCGCGCTCGCACCTTCCAGATCCAGCACCTGACGGGTCGTTTCGGTGAACGCCCCGGCGGGTGCGGTGCCGGTGAGGTCCAGGTCGTTGATCTCGTCGGGCGCGGCTCCGGACAACAGATCGCGGGGTGCCCCTCCGCTCACCCAGGTGTGATGCCCCGCTGCGGCCAGGCGCTCGATCAGGGCCGCGGTGAAGGAGGGTGTGTGCGGGCCGTGGAGCAGTTCCTGGAAGCGGTCGGCCAGGCCGGCACCGAGGTCGTCGGCCTGGTAGGTGCGGGCGGGGGCGTCGAGTTGCTCATCCGGTCGCCGGCCTGTTCGTTCCAGCGTCGGCTGGCATGCGGGGTCGGTGCTGCGCCGCGGCGGGTGCGTGCCGTCCCCGTCTCCGCTGAGGAGCAGTTGGTCGTCCGCGGACGTGGGCGCGGACACCGCGGTGCAGGTGAAGCCCAGGACGCGTCGGCCCTCGACGGTGTCGCCGGTGAGGATCGGCGGTCCGGCGCTCTCGGGGGCGGTGGCCTGCTGGGGAACGAACGGTGTGGCTGCGGGGTGCGTCACCCCGCGGCGAGCCCGGTCCATTGCGCGGTCCCTCCCTCGATGTGCACGGTGAGCGGTACGGAGACGCCTTCGCCCGCGTGGAAGGAGGACCCTCCGTACTCCAGACCTGGCGACAGTCCGGGCTTCACACCCAGGGCGGCGGCGTCCGTCAGCTGCTGGGGCGTGCAGCTGATGTCCTTGTGGGGCTCGTCGACGCACGTGGTCAGGTTGGGATAGATCAGCTCGTCCTCGGCTGCCTTCGTGGGGTGGGTGCGGATGGCACGCAGCACCGTCCGCGGTCCGTCGTCGGAGCGGATCCAGTCGTGTTCCCCCTTGGTGCACGGGTCGCACAGCTCGACGAGGCGGTCCCTGTCGCCCTCGGCTGCCGCGGCCTCGAGGGTCCGGGCCAGCTCGCGCACAGCGGCGGGCAGGCGGTCGCCGTGGTCGTCCTCAGCAGTCACGACTGCCCTGGGCTGTGCCGCCACGGCTGTGGGCGGCCGTGCGGCTTCCGTCTCGGCGGGCGTGAGGGAGAACAGGGACACGCCTTTTGCCAGGACCTGCTTGCGGCCGCCGGTGGTGAGGGTGAGCGTGCCTGTGGTGGGGGCGGTGGCCTCCGCGTCACCGGACGTGTAGACCGGATCCTCCAGGCGTACCACCCTGCCGTCGGCACCTAACGCGATGCCGAGCATCCCCTTGCCGAGGTACGTCCACCGGCCGTCGCGCAGGTAGTAGGACGCACTCCGCTCCGGGTACATGACCTGGCAGCCGGCGAGAGCGCTGAAGGTGGCGGTGAGGCCGTCACCCGCCCACGCGAGGAAGGTGACCAGGCGGGCCTGGTCCACCAGCGCGTGGCGGAACGCGGCGTCGTCGGGCAGCGAGCGGCGGGGGCCGCCCGTGGTGACGCGGTGCGTGAGCACGGTCTGCCTGCTCCAACACGCTCCGCCCGAATCGCTGTTCGACCACGCCAGCGCCTGACCGCCCGGCTGCCGCAGGGCCCCGGCGAAAGTGGTGGGCTGCTTGGCGGTCACCAGCTCGCGGACCTTGCCCCGGCGACCGGCCACGGCGAGGGTGCCCTCCCCGCGGGCTACACCGGGCCCGTCGGGCAGCGGTGAGAACAGGGTGACGTCGTCGGCTCCGCCGGTCGCCAGTCGCGAGTAGGGGCGCAGGCGTTCGTCCAGGGCGATGCGCCGCGCGTTGCCCTCCGGCGGGAACAGCAACAGGGAACTGCCGTCGCTGCTGAGGCTGACGACGTCGTCGCCCAGGAAACCGACCCCCTCACAGGGGCACGGGCGTGAGGTCTTCTCTCCGCTGCGCACGTCGAGGAGGTGGATCTGTGCCGTCCCACCCGCCTCCATGCGATCGGTCCATGCCAGGCGGCTCGCGTCGGGCGACCAGACCAGCTCGGACGGCCACCGCGTAGCGCCGATGGACGTCGACTCGCGGGGCGCCGCATCGGCGGCCTTCCAGGTACGGCCGGCGGCGTCTGCCATCATCACCGCCCGCCGCTCCGGCTGGAGGAAGGCGACGACCGGTCGCCGCCTGTCGGGTTGCCCGGTGGCGGTGGCAGGGGCGGATGCGGTGGCGCGGGGCGCCGGGGGCTTGTCGTCGCTGCCGGAGGTGCAGGCAGTGGCCGCGAGGACCGAGGCCAGGGCGAAGGGCAGCAGCTTCGGCAGGCTGCGTCCGGTCAGGGGCACGGGCGGCTCATTTCGTCTCGGCGCACAGGTCGATGTAGGCGTGGCGGTCCCCGATGTGGGTCCTCCATTCCTTGGTGCTGAGGCCGGTCCTGCCGGTCCATTGGCAGATCTGCTCGCTCCAGTCGATGCTGTCCACACGCCACAGGCTCACGGGCCCGGCGACGTCGTTCTCGCCGACCGGCTGGGTCACGGCGGCGAGGAACTCGCCGTCCGGAGACCAGGCCAGGCCGGTGATGCCCGGGCTGCTGGAGCTGTGCAGGGTCGGCAGCGCCCGCAGGCCGGTGACCGTGTCGTGGACGAGCACCTCGTCGCCCACCGCGATCGCGATGTGGCCGCCGTCGGGCGACAGGGTCAGCGCCGTCGGCGTATCGGTGGCCTCGGGCAGGACGAGCGGCTCCCCCGTCTCCTTCAGGTCGGCGTCCCGGTAGCGCACGGTGTTGTCCCGGCCCAGAACGGCGATGCGTGAACCGTCATGGCTCCAGGCGAGACGCTCGGCTCCCGGCGCGTTCGCGGTCCGGGTTGTACGGGTCGTCAGATCGATCAGGACGATGCGGCGGCCGCCCTTTCCCGAGTCCTCCAGGGCGAGGGCCTGCCGGCCGTGCACGGCCAGCCCGGAGCCTGCCCCGAGATCTACGGTGGCCAGGAGCTTCCAGGACGTGGTGGACCAGATCGCCAGCGGACCGGTGGCATGCCGGGCCACGAGCAGAGGCTTCCCCGGCACGAAGGCGACTGCGGTAAGGGCTCGTTGGCTGCCGTCGGGCGTTTTCTCGTCCAGGGCCGGGACCCGGAGGGTGCGGGTCGGTGCCTGCGCCGCTTTGTCCCACACCCCGACGACCGCCTGTTCCTTGAACCGGCCGACGGCCGCGACGCGCGTTCCCGACACTGCGGCGGCGCGGATGTCGAACGCCTGCGACGAGTAGTCGGCCACGGTGTCGTACACCTCCGACCACGTTTCCCGCGTGATCTTCGGGGTGGTGCCCGGATCGATGGCGTACACACCGTCGGAGCCGTCGAAGCTGCCG
Organism: Streptomyces sp. NPDC046862; assembly: GCF_040704615.1. NCBI lineage: Bacteria > Bacillati > Actinomycetota > Actinomycetes > Kitasatosporales > Streptomycetaceae > Streptomyces > Streptomyces sp. NPDC046862. The sequence goes on from NZ_JBEYXP010000062.1 coordinate 55,749, forward strand.
TGGGCGAGCAGCAGAAGCCCGTTCCGGCCGAAGGACGCGACAGGCGAGTTCCCGGCGGGGGTGAGGCTGAGGGGCCCGGGCCGCCGGTCGAGTACGTTCACCCGTCCGCCGCGGCCGCCGACGACCACGGTGAAGCGGTCCCCGACCGCGGCGACGTCGGCGGGGCCGCCGCGCGGCTCTTCGAGGTCGCGGCTCAAGATCGCGTCGTCTCCGGTCCCGAAGGGGACCAGGGCGGTGCCGTTGTCCCCGGCGATCGCCACGCTTCCATTCCGTTCGGCCATGGCACGCGGCGTGTACGCCAGCCCGCCGACGGGAAAGGCGAGGGGTCGGCGCTTACGGCGGTCCCATGCCTGTACCCCTTGTGCTGTCGCCAGGAGCACCGCCTTGTCCGTCGCGCCGATCTGCCGCGGCCCTCCCTGGAGATCGCTGTGCCCGATCTCCGTGGTGAGCTTGTGGGAGTCCAGTCCGAGCGCCATGACGTCCCCGGACCTGAGCAGCAGCAGGGCCTTGTCCTCCCCTGGGAGTTTTCCGGCCAGGTCCGGTGGCGGGCTGGGGGCGGCCGTGGCGTCGATCACGGCGCCGCTGCCCCCGGGGATGAGCTGCTCGTCCGAGGCGATGTCCCTGATCCGGCGGCAGGAGATCTCCTCCAGTGTGGTGGTGTCGTACTGGGCCACGGCCCCGTCGTCGCGCACCTCGACCAGCCGCACCCCCTTGTTGGCGAACGCTGTGGCGACGGGTGCGCTGTCCGCGCCACCGCACGACGGGGCGGAGAGGCGGCCCATGAGCCGGGGCACTGGTTCGAGCGTCGAGTACACGGACACCGCGGTGTCGTCCCGGGCCGCGAGCAGGCTGCTGTCGTGGTGGAGCACCAGGTCGGTGACCCGCCCGCCGACCCTGCCGACTTCCTTGCCCGTGAGCAGGTCCCAGGACTTGAGGTAGGGGTCGTCGCCGGTGGTGTAGACCCGGCCGCGCTCGTCGTCGACCGCGATGCTCGTCACGTCCGCCGGACTCGCCCGCCACGACATACGCACCCCGGAGTTGGCCTCCAGCACGTCCCGCATGGCCTGGACGGCGCGCGGAGTGTCCGGCTCGATCGTGTACCCCGCGAGGCCGAGGAGACCCGCCAGCCTGGGATCGGCCTCCTTGAGCAGCATCGCCTCGGCCGCCAGGTCGGACGCCAGTGCCTTGCGTCCCTCCGCCTCGCTCGTCGCGTTGAGCTGGTCGACCACGAACAGGCTGATCAGCAACAGCGCGACGAGTACGGCGACCACGCCGGAACCCCACCGCTTGACGACCGGGTAGTCCCAGGCACGCGCTTGGCGCGCCGCGTCTTCGACGGTGGCGGCGAACAGGAGACGGTCCGCGTTGCCGCCCGGCAGTTCACGCAGGGCATCATCACGGTCCGCGGCGGGCACGACGACGTTGGTTCCTTCCCCCGCCGCCCTCAGCTTGGCCTCGTACCCGCCCACCGACACAAGGACGCCTGGCCGGGCCGCGTCCAGACCCCCGACCAGCGCAGTCCGCGGATTGACCCTTCGCAGGGCGGGCGGTCGTAATCGGCGCCCGGTCCTCTCGGCCTCACCGAGCAGGACCGCGAAGGCGCAGCCCAGCGAGTTGTCCTCCACCATGCCCACGACGCCGTCCCCATGAGTCAGGGACCACAGCACGGTGGTGCGTACGCCCTGGCCCGCGCCGGCCCACGCGTCGCGCAGCGACTGCCCGAACCGCTCGTCTCCCCGGAAACCCGACATCGTCCGCGGGTCGGGCAGCAGCGCCGGCGGTCCTTCCGGCAGTACGGCCCCGGTGAGAGTGCCGCGTACACCGCCCCGCCCGTCATCGAACAGGACGCTCACCTCGCCCACGGGCCGAGGCTCGGGCAGCGCGTCGTCGAGCGCCAGCAGCCAGGTGATCGCGGACAGGGTGAAGCCCGCGTCGGCCGAGGGCACACCTTCCAGCAGGCGGCGCAGGCGGTTGGCGTGGCCGGCGTCGGCACCGGCCAACAGGGCCTGCACGTCGGCCTCCTCGAGCCTGGGATGGGCGTTGTTGCTGTGCAGCCACAGCAATCCGATTCCCAGCTCACCGGCGCTGCGCTGCGCCTCCCCGACGAGCGCCAGCCCCATCGCCGCCGACGCCCGCAACGCCTGCACGGCGGCCGGCTCCTCCTGCCGGAAGGGCTCTTGTCCCACGAGCGACCGCACGCTCGACGCGGCGGCCGCCCGCGGCTTGAGGAGCCTGTGCAAGGGGGTGTCCTCGTCCCGGAGCACCTGCAGCGCCGTGACGTCCTCCGCGGCCACCCGCTTCTTGACGTACGCGAACGCAGGCTGCCCCGGCGACAGCAAAGCACGCCTGACCTGGTCGCGCTCCTTCAACGGAGGCATCGAATCCAGCAAGACGGCAACGTCCACCGGTTGAGAATCCTGATCGCCCATTGCCCGTCCCGCTCCCCCGATCACGAGCGCCGTGACACTGGGGTCAGTGTGGCAGTGAGATGCGACCGATGTCAGGCATTCTCCGCCAACGACCTCTCACATAGTGAATCGGCACCTACCCTTCGGAGCTTCACAACTAGTTGGGTGGGCTCACAAGGGTGGGCGGTCCCAGGAGTACCCCGGCCCATCGCCTCCCGGCCGCGGGCGGGCCCGGGCACCGCCCCCGGCCGGGAGGCCGTGTCGGGGCCGCCCCCGGGCCCCTCAAGTCAGCGTGGACGCCCCACCGGGAGGGTGACGCTCGCCGGCCGCAGGCCCGGGGCCTTCGCGGTGAGGGTGAGGCGGCCCGGTCTCTTCGCCGGGCGCAGGACGGCGAGTGCCTTTCCGTGCCAGGTGTGGCGGCGGGGCCGCTGGAAGCTGTCGACGTTGTGGGGGTTGCCGTTGCCGACGCCGGCGAGCTCGCCCGCGCCGCTCACCTCGAACGACACCTCGACCGCCGCGTCGGGGACCACCCGGCCGTGTCTGTCGGTCACCTCGACGAGCACGTGCGCGAGGTCGTCGCGGCCGGTGGTGAGGTCCTCGACGTCCGGGACGAGCCGCAGTGCGGCCGGGGCGCCCACCGTTCGGAGCGTCCTCCGGCCGATCTCCTTGCCGTCGCGGGTGGCGACGGCCGTGAGCTCCCCGGATTCGTACGGGACGGTGAAGGTGGCCGTGGACCGCTCGGGGGCCGTCGCGGCGCCGCCCGGGATCTCCTTGCCGTTGAGCAGCAGCCGGGCGCTGTCGCCCGGTGTGTAGACGTGCACGGTCATCGGCTCGCCGGGCTCGACGTCCCAGGTCCAGCTCGCGAGTTCGTCGTAGTAGCCCCACCACAGCGCCACCTGTTCGGTGCCCGGCGGGGTCGGGCGTTCCACCAGGAGCTCCACGGGGCTCCGGCCGGTCACGGCGGCCCGCCAGTGGCTCTGCGGCTTGCGCTGCCCTATCAGGTCGAAGTCCCCGCAGTTCGCCTGGAAGTACGGGTACGGATAGCCGAAGCCGCCCCAGGTGTGGTGCAGCTCGCGGGAGATCGACCAGCCGGGCATGACGCTCTGGTCGCCGATGGTCTCGGCCGTTCCGACGGGCGGGATCGCCGTCTTGCCGATGCCGGACTCACCGAGGTAGTCCCAGGCGGCCCAGACCCATGTCCCGGTGGCCCAGGTGTGCTCGGCGGCGAACGTGATGTCCTGGTGGATCGTCGCCGGGAACGTCTCGTTGTGCGTCATCGCCTTGCCGGGGTTGGCCTCGTGCATCTGGCCGTAGGTCTTGCCGTTGGCGTTGTAGTGCACGTCGCCGACGTCGACGTAGTTCCAGGACGGGTCGTGCGCCGAGTGGGTGGAGCCGCCGCCGAGGGTGATCGGCCGGGTCCTGTCGAGGGAGCGGAGGGCCTCGGCCATCTCGGCTCCCCGGCGGCCGTTCGTGTTGTCGGTGATCTCGTTGCCCAGGGACCACATGACCACGCTGGGGTGGTTGCGGTCCCGGAGCACCGTGCCCCTGAGGTCCCGCTCCCACCACTCGGCGAAGTGCACCGAGTAGTCGTCGGGATTCTTCCCGGTGTCCCAGACGTCGAAGATCTCGTCCATCACCAGCATGCCCAGCCGGTCGCAGGCGTCCAGCAGCGCGGGCGTCGGCGGGTTGTGGGCGGTGCGGATCGAGTTGAAGCCTGCCTCCTTGAGGATCTCGACGCGGCGTTCCTCGGAGCGGTCGAGCGCGACGGCTCCGAGGGGTCCGTGGTCGTGGTGGACGTTGCCGCCCATGATCTCGACCGGCTCGCCGTTGAGGAGGAACCCCACCTCGCCGTTCCACACCAGCGAGCGGATGCCGAAGGTGGTGGTGAGGGTGTCGACGACCCGGCCGTCGACCAGCACGTCGGTGCGGGCGCTGTAGAGGCTCGGCGCGTCCATGGACCACAGCGCGGGCCGTCTGATCGGGAGGTCGAGCCGTGCGGTGGCCGTGGCGTCCGGCGCGAGGTCCCGGGCGGGCTCCTGTGCGGGCTCGTGTGCCGTGGCGACGACGCGGCCGTGCGGGTCGCGCACGCTGACGCGCACGGACGCGGACGCGGGACGCTCGCCGAGGTTGGCGAGGGACACCTCCACGCGCGCGAGCGACCGTCGCTCGCCCACCTCGGGGGTGCTCACGTGGACGCCCCACAGCGGGATCCGCACCGGCCCGGTCGAGGTCAGCCACGTGTGCCGGTAGATACCCGAGCCCGAGTACCAGCGGCTGTTCCGGCCGGTGTTGTCGACGCGGACCGCGAGGACGTTGGTCCCGGTGCGCTTCAGATGCGGGGTCAGGTCGTACGCGAAGGACGTGTAGCCGTAGGGGTGGAAGCCGAGGTGCACGCCGTTGAGCCAGACGTCCGCGTTCTGGTAGACGCCGTCGAACCGGATCTCGTGGTGGTGGTCGTCGTCGCCGTCCGGGTCCGGCAGTGTGAAGTGCTTGCGGTACCAGCCGATCCCGCCGACGGTGTACCCCGTCGACCCTCCACCCTCGCTGTTCTCCGGGTCGAACGGTCCGATCACCGGGGGCGGGGCGGGCTCGGTCGGCGGTTCCTTGGGGACGAGCAGCGACGGGTCGCTCGTGGCGGCCCCGTCGGGAGAGGGGGCGTAGGGCAGGTCCTCGATGCTCCAGTCGTGGGGAAGGTCGAGCGACCGCCAGGCGCCGTCGTCGAACGCCGGGTCCTGCGCACCGGTCGCCTCGCCGCGGTGGAAGCGCCACCCCTCGTCGAACGACCGCTCCCGGCGCGGTCCGCCCGCGGGCCGCGACTCGGTACCGGTCGCGGCGGCCGCCCGGTCGACATCCAACGCCAGTGCGCCCACGCCCGCCGCGCCACCGATGTGCAGTGCCTGACGTCTTGTCACGCCGCCGCCTGTCGTGCTGCGCGGCCTCCCGGGTAAGCCGTCGGCGGCGTGCTCCTGCGCGTCGCCGTCGTGTCGCTGCTCCCGCATCGCCATGTCTTCAGCCCTCTCAAGAGAGTGAGGAGGATTCGATATACCGAACGTGAAACGGAATGCTGAACCGGCATAGACATGACAGGAGTAGACGGGGCGGGACGTGGCGTCAAGACGCCGAAGCGATCCTGGCCGGCCGGCCGAGCACCGGCCGGCCGTGCGGGGCGTCAACTGGCCGTGCGGGGCGCTTGCCCGTCGTGCGCCAGTAGGCCGTCGGGGCGCTGACCGGCCGAGCACCAGTAGGCCGTACGGGGCGCTGACCGGCCGAGCGGGGCACCAGCCGTCCACGCGGGGCGCCGGCCCATCGCGCGCCAGCCGGCCGAGTGCGGGCGCCGGCCGAGTGCGGGCGCCGGCCGACCGCGCGCCAGTTGGCCATGCACGGCGCCAGCCAGTCGAGCGGGGCACCAGCCGACCGCACGCCAGCCGGCCGCGCGGGCGCCATCCGACCGAACGCCAGCCGTTCCACGCGGGGCGCCGACCCATCGCGCGCCAGCCGGCCGAATGGCGGCACCTCCCGACCGCGCGCCAGTCGGCCGCGCACAGCGCCAGCCAGTCGAGCGGGGCACCAGCCGACCGCACGCCGGCCGGCCGCGCGGGCGCCATCCGACCGAACGCCAGCCGTTCCACGCGGGGCGCCCGCCCATCGCGCGCCAGCCAGCCAGCCAGCCAGCCGTGCCAGATACCCGCGCAGGGCGCCGGCCAGTCGAGCGGCGCGCCCGCCCATCGTGCGACAGCCGGCCGAGCGCCGGTCTGCCGTGCGCTAGCTGGCCGTGCGGCGGAGGCGGCCGCTGTAGCGCTGCTCCAGTTCCAGGTTGCCCTCGAAGCCGCCGGGAACGTTGGCCGAGACGTACACCGGCGGGCGCTCACCCGTGGCGAGGAGCTGTGCGGCGGCCTCGGCGACCGCCATCTGGACCAGCATCACGCCGGTCAGGGTGGACAGCGCGCAGACGGCGCCGCCGCCGGGGAGTTCGAGGAGCGCGTCGCCGCGCGGGGCGGCGTTGTCCAGGACGACGTCGGCGATGTCGGCGAGCTTGCGGCCGCTGGGGTGGGAGGCCGGGACGGCGTGCGTGTGGGACAGCGAGGTGACGGCCAGGACGCGGTGCCCCTGGTCCTTGGCGTGCAGCGCCATCTCGACGATCACGTTGTTGACGCCGGAGTTCGACACGATGACGAACAGGTCCTCGGCGTGCGGCGCGGCGAGGTCGTAGAGCCGGGCGGCGACCCCCGACCTGCGCTCCAGCAGGGGGTCGTCCAGCGCGCTCGGGTCGTCCCCGCCGTAGAGGACGAGGTCGGCCATGGACAGCCGGTTGGTCGGGACGAGACCGCCCGCCCGGCCCGCGACCTCCAGGACGATGGCCTGGGAGTGGCCGGTACCGAAGGCCTGGACGACTCCACCCGAGCGCACACAGTCGGCGATCAGTTCCGCGGCCCGCCGCACCTCGTCACGGGCGGACTCGGTGATGCGGTCGAGAACAGCCAGGCTCGCGCGCGCGAAGCCCTCGGCGCTGACGGAGTCCACAGAGTCCACGGTCACGCGACACTCCCCACCGGTGGATTGAACCACCTCAACTACACCTCTCGGTGAATCAATAAATCACACGCGTCACACCGAGAGCAACGGGAGTGCCCCAGCCGGACTCCCCTCCGGTCCTGAATTTCAACCTGCCGCCTTGATGGTGGCTGGTACATTCTCCACTGTCAGCTCTATGCGCCACGCGCCACGCGCATGCACCACGCACCACGCACCACGCACCACTCAGAGCACCGAGGAGACCGGGTACCGCATGCCCCCGACGGACGTCACCACCCTGATCCGTACCGAGCTGCCCCGCCTGGCCGGTTCCCTGCGGAAGGTGGGCGAACTGATCCTGGAGGATCCGGCCGCCGTCACCCATGTCTCGGCAGCCGAGCTGGGCCGCCGCACCGGCACCTCGCAGGCCACGGTCACCCGGTTCTGCCGCGCCATAGGGCTCGACTCCTACCAGCATCTGCTGATCGAGCTGGCCCAGGAGCGCGGCCGCGGCGAGGTCTCCGAATGGGGTACCGCCGAGATCGGCCCGGACATCCACCCCGACGACGATCTCGAACGGGTCGTCCAGGTCGTCGGCAGCGCGGACCTGCGAGCGGTGCAGCAGACGATCGACCGGATCGACCTCGACGCCCTGGAGCGCGCGGCCCAGGCCGTGGCCCGCGCGCGCCGCGTCGACGTGTACGGCGTGGGCGGCAGCGGCGCGGTGGCGCAGGAGACCGAGACGCGGCTCTTCCGCATCGGCTGCTCGGTGCGCGGCTGGACCGAGGTGCACGCCGCGGCCACCTCCGCCGCGCTGCTCACCCCGGCCGACGTCGCCGTCGGCATCTCGCAGTCGGGCGCCACGCGGGAGACGATCGAGCCGTTCGAGCTGGCCAAGGAGCGGGGCGCCACGACGGTGGCCGTCACGGCCGACTCACGCTCGCCGCTCGCCCGGGCCGCCGACATCCGGCTCATCTCGTCCTCGTCGGAGACGAGCTTTCCCACGAGCATCGTCGGTGCCCGGCACTCGGTGCTGGTCCTCATCGACTGCCTGTACGTACGGGTCGCGCAGCTGTCGTACCAGCGCGCGAGCGCCTCGCTGGCCCTGACCGACCACATCGCCGGACAGCACGCGGTGAAGTCCCGTCGCAGTCGCCCCTGACGAGCCCGACGAGCGCTCCGCCGAAGCCGCCCCGCCCGCGCGAGGCGGCTTTTCGCTGCGCTTCACTGCCCGAAACTGCATGGATGAACCACCAATGAACGCTACAGGTGGTTGTTTGAACCATCCTTCCGGTGCCAGGATGGGGCTCCGCCGAGCCTTCGTAGGAGACCCATGCGCGTCACCTCAGTCGAGTCGACCGAGTTGTTCGTCGGCACCCCCGAGCAGCCGTACCAGGTGCTGGTGGCCGAGGTGGCCCACGAGCCGGGACGGACGGTCCGCCTCACCGCCACCGGCCCGGGGAGTGTGCGCGGCGCCGGGGAGACGACGGCCACCGTGGGCGAGGACGGCACCGTACGCGCCGAGATACCCATGACCGGCGACCTCGTCCCCGGCGAGCGGCACCATGTCACGGTCACCGTCGAGGACACCGGCGACCCTGAGCAGCGGGCCCACGGCAGTGGGGACCTCGTGGTCGCCGAACCCGGCTGGACCATGTTCATGGTCAGCCACTTCCACTACGACCCCGTCTGGTGGAACACCCAGGGCGCGTACACGGAGACCTGGGACGTCGCCGACGACCCGGCCACCAGCGGGCTCCCGGCCCGCACCTTCGACTCGCGCGGCCAGTCGGGCATGAGCCTGGTCCGCGCCCACTGCGACCTCGCGCGGCGCGACCCGGCGTACACCTTCGTGCTCGCGGAGGTCGACTACCTCAAGCCGTACTGGGACGCCTTCCCCGAGGAGCGGGCGTTCCTGCGCCAGTTGCTGCGCACCGGCCGCGTCGAGATCATGGGCGGCACCTACAACGAGCCCAACACCAACCTGACCGGCGCCGAGGCGACCGTACGCAACGCCGTGTACGGGGACGGTTTCCAGCGGGCGATCCTCGGGGCCTCGCCGGAAACCGCCTGGCAGCTGGACGCGTTCGGGCACGACCCGCAGTTCCCGGGGCTCATGGCGGACGCGGGGCTCTCCTCCAGTTCGTGGGCGCGCGGGCCGTTCCACCAGTGGGGGCCGACCCTCTCCGTGTTCGGCGAGGAGCCGCGGGATCCGAACCGGATGCAGTTCCCCGCCGAGTTCAGCTGGATCGCCCCGTCCGGGCGCGGCCTGCTCACCGCCTACATGGTCAACCACTACGGCGCCGGCTGGGCCATCGACAACGCGCCGGCCCTGCCCGAGGCCGAGGCCGCCGCGTACAAGCTGTTCAAGGGCCTCAAGCAGGTCGCTCTCACCCGCAACGTGCTGCTGCCGGTCGGCGGGGACTACGCGCCTCCGTGCCGCTGGGTGATGGCCATCCACCGGGACTGGAACGCCCGCTACGTCTGGCCGCGGTTCATCAGTGCCGTACCGCGCGACTTCTTCGCCGCCGTACGGGCCGAGCTGGAGGCCGAGGGGCGCAGGGCCTCGCCGCAGACGCGGGACATGAACCCCGTCTACACGGGCAAGGACGTCTCCTACATCGACACCAAGCAGGCGCAGCGGTACGGCGAGTCGCTGCTCGCCGACGCGGAGGCCTGGGCGACGCTCGCCTCGCTCGTCACGGGCAGCCCGTACCCGGACGCCGCGCTCGACAAGGCGTGGCGGCAGCTGATCTACGGGGCCCACCACGACGCCATCACCGGCTCCGAGTCCGACCAGGTCTACATTGATCTGCTCACCGGCTGGCGGGAGTTGTACGACCTCGCCGAGACCGTGCACGCCGACGCCACACAGACCCTCACCGACCACGTCACCCCGCTGCCCGGCGGCACCCCCGACCTCGTCGTCCTCAACTCCGCGACCTGGTCGCGCCGCGACGTGGTGACCATCGAGGACCGGGGCCTGGTCCCGCTCGACGACAGCACCGGTCTGCCCCTGCCCGCCGTGCGCGACGAGGACGGCCGCGTCAGCGTCGTCGTGCCGGACGTGCCCGGAATCGGCCTCAAGGCCCTTCCGCTGGCGGAGGGTTCGGTGCCCGGGTGGACGCCGGCCGACGGTACGACGATCCGCAACGCGTTCTACGAGGTGACCGTCGACCCGGCACGCGGCGGCACCGTCAGCGCACTGCGCTCGCTGAAGGACGGCGGGCGCGATCTGCTGCGCCCCGGCGACGTCGGCAACGAGCTCGTCGTCCAGGAGGAGTACCCGAGGCATCCGCGCTTCGGCGAGGGGCCCTGGCACCTGACCCCGACCGGCACCACGGTGGCTCGCAGCCGCGATGTGACAGTTTCCGCGAAAGTGGAACATTCTCCGGCCGGCTCCCGCATCACCGTCACCGGCGACCTCGGCCTGTTCCGGTACACCCAGCGGCTGTGCCTGTGGGAGGGCGTGGACCGCCTCGACGTGACGACCACCATCGACGGGTACGAGGGTGCGGACCGGCTGATCCGGGTGCGGTGGCCGTCCTCCGTGCAGGGCGGGCTGCCCGTGCACGAGGTGGCCGACGCGGTCATCGGGCGCGGGTTCGGGTTCGTTGAGGTGGACAGCGAGCAGTTCCCGTGGACGCTCGACAATCCGGCGAACACGTGGTTCGGGCTCGGGTCCACGGCGCGGGTCGCGGTCCACGACGACTCCGGAACGCTCCTCGGGCACCGGTCCATCGGGGTCGCCGAGCTCGTGTACGCGAACTGGGACGAGGCCGGCGAGCTGGGCACTCCGCTCGCGGCGGCCCTCGTGCGCGCCGGGGTCACGGCGACCTCGACCATCGCCGGTGGTCAGCGCTACGGCGACCTCGAAGTCGACTCCAACCTCCCCGACATCCGCATCGCCGTCGGCGCGCCCGAGCGCAACTCCCTGGTCGCCGAGGCCCTCGGCTGGGATCCGGCGGCCGGGCGGGAGCTCCGGCGGCAGCTGGCCGAGAGGGGAGTGGCGGCCGTGTGGGTCGCTCCGCGTGCCTCACTGCGGGAGGAGTGGGTACCCGGCGCCGACCTGCGCGACCTGGAGCGGCTGCCCCTGCTGGTGGTGGCTGGCGCCCGCCCCGAGGACGACGCGAAAGCCGTGGACGCGCTGATCGCCGACCTCGACGACGCGACCGTCACGGCCACGGCGGCGGGCGGCGGCGAGGCGCTGCCGCCGGGTGACGCCTGGGACGGACGGAGCCTCGCCGTCCTCAACCGGGGCACGCCCGGCTGCGTGGTCACGGCCTCCGGCGACCTCTACATGTCCCTGATGCGCTCCTGCACGGGCTGGCCGTCGGGCATCTGGGTCGACCCGCCGCGCCGCACGGCACCGGACGGCTCGGGCTTCCAGCTCCAGCGCTGGTCGCACACCTTCGAGTACGCCGTCGTCGCGGGCGAGGGCGACTGGCGGGAGCTGGAACTGCCCGCGCGCGGACACGAGTTCAACCACCGGCTCACCGCACGGCTGCGCACCGACGGCGAGGCCGCACGGCGGCGCGCGGACGGTGAAGACGCGCTGCTGCCGAGGACGGCCACCCTGCTGGGCCTGGAACCCGCCGGCGAGGTCGTCCTGGACGCCCTCAAGCCCGTCGGCTCCCCGCTCGCCCGGGGCAGCGTGGCGCCCGCCGACCCGGCGGACGGCGTCGTCGTACGGATGCACGAGGTCAACGGGCGGCCGGTACGGGCGCACCTCCACGGCCCCCGCGTCCACGGACCGCGAGCATGGACGGAGGGCGCACGCGCCGACGTCCTGGAGACGCCCGGGGAGCCCCTCCCCCTCACCCCGGGCACGGGTGGCGGCCTCGAAGCCGACCTGACCGGCTTCGAGGTCGCCACCGTCCTGGCCACACCGGACCGCGCGCGGCGCTCCGCCGGGCCCGGTGTCGCCGCCCACGAACCCGCCCAGCCCGTCCACACCCGCTACTGGCTGCACAACTCCGGTCCCGCCCCGCGCGGCAACCTGCCGGTGGCCGTGTACCTGTCGCCGACGGCGCTCACCGCATCCGCCGGCAGCCCGGTCACCGCGACGGTCCGCGTGAGCTCGGAGCTCACCGACGCGCCCGTGTCCGGAGCCGTCTCCTTCGCCGCGCCCCCGGGCTGGTCCGTGGAGCCCGCCGAACTGCCCTACGCGCTGGGCCCCGGCGGCTTCACCCTCGCCGAGGTGACCGTCACTCCCCCGCCCGGGGCCGCGCCGGGCCGGCACTGGCTCGCCGCACACCTCGCGTACGGCGGTCAGACGTACGAGGACGTGGTCGCGCTCGACGTGCCGGGGCCCGTACCGGAGGGCGAGCCGGACGGGCGTACGGGGCCGACGCTCGTGACGGAACTCGGCGCCGAACGCGTCACCGTGCGGCGGGGTGAGCGCGTCCGGGTCCCGGTGACCCTGCGGAACACGACCCGGGGGCCGGTCAACGGCACGCTGTGGGCCGTGTCGTCGTGGGGCACGTGGCCGGGCGTGGCGCCGGGCTGCCAGGGGTTCACGGTGGCCGCGGGGGAGCAGACCGTGTGCGTGATCGAGGTGGACGGCGAGGCCGTGCCGCCGGGCTCGTACTGGCTGATGGCGAAGGTGGCGTGGCACGGCAACGTCGCCTACACGGAGACCATCGTGCTGGAGGTGACCCCATGACGGGTCCGGCGTCGACGCACGCACATCCACACACGCACGCGCATCCGCGCACGGACCCTCCCGAAGACACCGCCGCCCTGGTCCACGGAGAACCGCTCGCTCGGGCCCGGGTGGACGCCTTCCTGAAGACCGTCCCCTCACGCGACCGCGAGACCCGTCCCGAGGCCCTCGCCCGGGCCGAACGGCAGCGGCGGCGCTGGGCGACGCAGGTGGTGGTCGCGGACGAGCTGGCCCGCCGCGCCTGCTTCACACGGGGGTTGCGGGTCCCCGAGAAGGTGTCACCGTCCCGGCTGCTCACCGCCTCGGAGGCGGACGTCGCCGACCTGGGCAGCATCGTCGCGGCGGTGCTCGCCCACTCCCCCGCCGCGCGCGCCCTGCTGGACCGGTTCGAGGACGAGCAGGAGATCCCCGAGGCGGCCGTACGGGACTACTACGACCGCAACCGCGACCGCTTCCTCACCCCGGAGGCCCTCCGCCGGGGCGTAGACCCCTTCGACGAGCCGACGCCGGCCGACGTACTCCCGTACGAGCGGGCCCGTGAGGGCATCCAACGCGAACTCCGGCGGGCGGCGGCCCACCGGACCTTCTTCGCCTGGCTCGACCAGGCCCGCACCCACGTGATCTACACCCCCGGCCACGAACACCCCGGCGACCCGACCCACCCGGACCACGAACACCGCCACTGACCGCCTCCGGCGTTCGAGCAGCGGCCGTCCACGGGGTTGGTCACGGAGCCCCGAGGAACCTTGCGTGCGGTGCTCCGGAACGAAACCCCACGGTGCGGGTCCCGCGACCACTCCGTGGCCGAGCCCCAGGGCGCGGTGCTACGGAACGGAGTCTTGAACTGCGGCGCTACAGAACGGAGTCCCAAGATGCGGCGGTCCGGAGGCGAGCGCCGAAACGACGGGCTCGGTGACCGAGCCCCGAGGGGCCCGGGGACGGCCGCACGGCGGGTCCCGTGGCGGCACCCTGCCGTACGGCCGCCCCCGGCGAAGCCCTCGAACAGCTCGGCGACGTCCCGGGCGCCGACTCCGTGGCGGAGCCCCAAGCTGGGGCGGTCGGGGCGCAGACGCCCCACACCGGCGGGGCCGCGCGTGACCCCACAGGAGCGGAGCCCGGAAACCCGAGTCCAGGGGACGGAGCCCGGAAACCCGGGTCCGGGGGCCGGCCCCCGAAACGGGGTCCGGGGCGGAGCCCCGAAAGGGCGGGGGCTCCAGGGGGCGCAGCCCCCTTGGCCGGGGTCGAAGGGGCGGAGCCCCTGGGGATGGGACGGGGAGGGGCGGCGGGGGTGAGGAACGAACCATCGCAGCACCCCGCGCCGGGAATGTCACGGAAGGCGAA
>NZ_JBEYXP010000063.1:0-66664 GCF_040704615.1 Streptomyces sp. NPDC046862
ATTCTCAACACCAACACCCAATAACATAACTTAAATATTGTTATTGGTTTTCTGTGGTGTGCTCTTCGTATGTGTTGGGGTGGGGTGGGGGGGGGGGGGGCGGGGAAAACCCCGCCCCCTCCCCCCGAACCGTCGGGACCGGCCCGGATCAGGCGGCGGCCGGAACCGTCACCTCCGCCGGAGCGAGGGCCAGTTCGAGGACCTGACGGACGTCCGTGACGGCGTGGACGTCCAGCTTGTCCAGGACCTCGGCGGGCACGTCGTCCAGGTCGGGCTCGTTGCGCTTCGGGATGATCACCGTGGTGGTACCGGCCCGGTGCGCGGCCAGCAGCTTCTGCTTGACGCCGCCGATGGGCAGGACGCGCCCGGTCAGCGAGACCTCACCGGTCATCGCCACATCCGTACGGACCAGCCGGCCGGACAGCAGCGAGGCGAGTGCCGTCGTCATCGTGACGCCCGCGCTCGGACCGTCCTTGGGCACGGCCCCCGCCGGGAAGTGGATGTGCACGCCCCGGTCCTTCAGGTCGCCCACGGGCAGCTCCAGCTCCGCGCCGTGCGAGCGCAGGAAGCTGAGCGCGATCTGCGCGGACTCCTTCATGACGTCACCGAGCTGGCCGGTGAGGGTCAGCCCGGCGGCGCCCGTCTCGGGGTCGGCCAGGGACGCCTCCACGTACAGCACGTCACCGCCCGCGCCGGTCACGGCGAGTCCGGTGGCCACGCCCGGCACGGCCGTGCGCCGCTCCGCCGGGTCCTGAGCGGACTCGGGCACGTGGTGCGGACGCCCGATGAGCCCGCGCAGATCCGCCTCGGTGACCGTGAACGGCAGCTCCCGCTCGCCGAGTTCGTGCTGGGCCGCGACCTTGCGCAGCAGCCGGGCGACGGACCGCTCCAGGTTCCGTACGCCGGCCTCACGCGTGTACTCACCGGCGAGCTTGCGCAGCGCTCCCTCGTCCAGGGTGACCTCGTCGCCCTTCAGCCCGGCGCGCTCCAGTTGCCGCGGCAGCAGGTGGTCCCGCGCGATGACGACCTTCTCGTCCTCGGTGTACCCGTCGAGCCTGACCAGCTCCATACGGTCGAGCAGCGCCTCCGGGATGGCCTCCAGCACGTTCGCGGTGGCCAGGAAGACGACGTCGCTCAGATCCAGCTCGACCTCCAGGTAGTGGTCCCGGAAGGTGTGGTTCTGTGCCGGGTCCAGGACTTCGAGCAGGGCGGCGGCCGGGTCGCCCCGGAAGTCGGAGCCGACCTTGTCGATCTCGTCGAGCAGCACGACCGGGTTCATGGACCCGGCCTCCTTGATGGCCCGGACGATACGGCCGGGCAGGGCGCCCACGTACGTCCGCCGGTGCCCTCGGATCTCGGCCTCGTCCCGCACGCCGCCGAGCGCGACGCGCACGAACTTGCGTCCCATGGCGTGGGCGACCGACTCACCGAGCGAGGTCTTGCCGACACCGGGCGGCCCGACCAGCGCGAGCACGGCACCGCCGCGCCGCCCGCCGACGACACCCAGCCCACGGTCGGAGCGCCGCTTCCTCACGGCGAGGTACTCGGTGATGCGCTCCTTCACGTCCTCCAGGCCGGCGTGCTCGGCGTCCAGGACGGCCTGGGCGCCCCGGATGTCGTACGCGTCCTCGGTCCGCTCGTTCCAGGGCAGTTCGAGGACGGTGTCGAGCCAGGTACGGATCCAGGAGCCCTCCGGCGACTGGTCACTGGACCGCTCCAGCTTGTCGACCTCCTTCAGGGCGGCCTCACGGACCTTCTCGGGGAGATCGGCGGCCTCGACACGGGTCCGGTAGTCGTCGGACTCCTCCCCGTCCTTCCCGCCCTTCTCGCCGTTCAGCTCGCGCAGTTCCTTACGGACGGCTTCGAGCTGGCGGCGCAGCAGGAACTCGCGCTGCTGCTTGTCCACGCCTTCCTGTACGTCCTTGGCGATGGACTCGGCGACGTCCTGCTCGGCGAGGTGCTCGCGGAGCTGCTCGGTGGCGAGCTTCAGCCGGGCGACGGGGTCGGAGGTCTCCAGCAGCTCCACCTTCTGTTCAGTGGACAGGAACGGCGAGTAACCGGAGTTGTCGGCGAGGGCGGAGACGTCGTCGATCTGCTGCACGCGGTCGACGACCTGCCAGGCGCCGCGCTTGCGCAGCCAGCTGGTGGCAAGGGCCTTGTACTCCTTGACCAGCTCGGCGACCTGCCCGGGCAGCGGCTCGGGCAGGGTCTCCTCCACCCGTGTGCCCTCGACCCACAGCGCGGCCCCGGGCCCGGTGGTGCCCGCGCCGATCTTCACCCGCCCGCGCCCGCGGATGAGCGCCCCAGGATCTCCGTCGGCCAGCCGTCCCACCTGCTCGACGGTGCCGAGCACCCCCGTACGTGCGTAGGTCCCGTCGATCCGCGGCACCAGCAGCACTCTCGGTTTCCCCGGTTCCGAGCGCGCGGCGGCCTGGGCGGCCTCCACCGCGGCCCGCACATCGGCGTCGTTCAGATCCAGCGGCACCACCATTCCCGGCAGCACGACCTCGTCGTCGAGCGGCAGCACGGGCAGGGTGAGCGGTGTGGACGAAGCGTTCTCAGCAGCCATGATCTTCCCCTCGACAATCAACTTGAGCTACTGGGACTCAATGCTTGTGAGCCTCCTGATGTTCCCTCTCGATGTTCGCCCTCAGCGATCACGACTCGGCCTGTGATTTGGCGGGTCGGCAGCTCGAACGAGCCGTGCCGGCCCAGGCCGAAACAAGATGATCGTGAACTGGTGAAGGAACCGGAGGAAGAGCGGCCGGCGTCTCCTCGACGATCAAGCTTGAGGAGATTGCGCGTGCGGATCTACATCAGCGTGGACATGGAAGGCGTCACCGGGCTCGTGGACGCCGACGACGTCCAGCCCGGCGGCCGGGACTACGAGCGTGGACGGCTGATGATGGCGGAGGACGTCAACGCCGCGATCAGGGGAGCCGTCGCGGCCGGTGCCACCGACATCACCGTCAACGACGCGCATGGCCCCATGCGCAACCTCCTGCCCGAGACCCTGCACCCGGCGGCCCGCCTCATCCGCGGCAGGCCCAAGCCGATGGGCATGCTCGAAGGAGTGACCCCCGAGCACGACGCCGCGATCTGCGTCGGCTATCACTCGCGGGCCGGCGCGCTCGGCGTACTGAGTCACAGCTTCATGGGGCACGAGATCGAAGACATGTGGCTGGACGGCCGGCCTGTGGGCGAGATCGGCCTGGCCCACGCCACCGCGGCCGCCGTCGGTGTTCCGGTGACGGTCCTCACCGGTGACGACTGTGCCTGCGCGGAGATGACGGAATGGGACGCCTCAGTGACAACTGTGGCCGTGAAGTACGCGCGGGACCGATTCGCGGCAGATCTGCGCCCGGCGGAAGAGACACGTGCGGCCATCGAGAAAGCGGTCGCCGCCAGTCTCTCCACACCGCCGAAGGCTCCAGTCGTCACTGCGGCCCCGTCCACCCTCCGGGTCCGTTGGCAGTCGGCATCGGTGGCCTCGATGCTCCTGGGAATTCCAGGGGTCACCCAGGCAGACACCCGGACCGTCCAGGCCCAGGGCACTGTGCCCAGCCTCTATCGACTGTTCGGCGTCTGGATGCGAGTGGCGGCGTCCCTGACCAACCAGCCGCCGTACTGCTGAGCATCAGAATTCAGGGCAGAACTGCCGCGTACGATCAGCTGGTGAATGACACCGTTACCCTGCGTGCAGGTTCAACGCCGTCCTCTCCCGCTCTCCTTCTTCGTCCGTGGTGCATGGAGGACGTTGCCGCGCTGGTCGAGGCGTACCGGGATCCAGTACTGCGCCGCTGGACGAGCACTGTCGTGGACGACGAGGCCGACGCGGCCCGGTGGGTGCGGACACAAGAGCGGGGTTGGGTGGCAGGCGCCCGGTTCAGTTTCGCGGTCTTTGCAGCGCAACCCGATTCAGATCGT
This sequence comes from Streptomyces sp. NPDC046862, assembly GCF_040704615.1. NCBI lineage: Bacteria > Bacillati > Actinomycetota > Actinomycetes > Kitasatosporales > Streptomycetaceae > Streptomyces > Streptomyces sp. NPDC046862. The sequence continues at coordinate 3,928 of NZ_JBEYXP010000063.1, forward strand.
GGGCAGTTGGTCGGCGAGGTGGTTCTCAAGGGAGTAGTTCCCGGCAATCCCTCTGCCGAGGTGGGCTACTGGACGGCGGCACACGCTCGCGGGCGAGGGGTGGCGCCCCGTGCCCTGAATTCACTCACAGGCTGGGCTTTTGCCGCCCTGAGGGCTGACGGACTGCAGCGGCTGGAGTTGCTGCACCAGGTGGACAACCTGGCTTCGTGCCGCGTCGCGCAGAAGAGCCGGTACGACTTCGACAAGGTCCTGCCCGCAGCGCCACCCGCCTTCCCGCTTGATGGCCATGTGCACACACGGCACGAGGATGCGTGAGGGGCACCGCTCAGGCCTCGGGTGAGTGAGCGCCGGACCGACTGGTCGAGGCCGGCGGTCCGGGAGACCGATCAGGCGGCTCCTGGCATCACGTAGCAGGGCGCATGTCAGGCGTTCTCCGCCGACGCTCTCCGCACCGCCCATCGTCGAGTTGCGGATCCGCGCTGTCGAGCACGAGCTCAATCGGAGGGCGTGACCGGGGGCCGCAGGCCGAGCCACTGCTCGGCGTCCCAGGCCTGGAAGCGCTCCACCTCGGTGAACCCCAGCTTTGCCGCGAGGCGCATCGAGCCGACGTTGGCGGTCTGGGTGGCGAGCACCACCGGCTCGCCGGGAAGGACTCCGTCGAACCAGCCGAGTGCCGCCGCGCAGGCCTCGGCGGCGTACCCGCATCCCCACGCTCGCGGCAGGAACAGGTAGCCGAGATCGACCTTCCCCACGGCAGCCGGGCGACGGTGCTCCGGTGCTCTCCTGAGCAGGATCTGGCCGATCATCGCCCCGTCGAGATCAACGACGAAACTCCCGGGCCACTGCTCGGGCACGCCGCGCAGCTCGCGCTCAAGCTCGTCACGCGGGCGAGGGCCGCCGAGGTAGGTGTGCACTTCTGGCGACGCCAGCAGCTCAATGAACGCCGTACGGTCCCGGGCCTCGGACTCACGGAGCACGAGCCTCTCGGTCCTGATCGGGGCAGGTGGCCAGGTGACAGGTCCCAGATCAGTCATGCCGCCCAGCCAATCAACAGGCTCGGCAGCGATCAAGACTCGCGGACCGATCAAGCCACCGGCTCGGGCCCTTCACCAACAGACGCTGTTGGTGAATGAACCGCCGCAGGGTCGCCGAGTGGCTCGCGAGTCCCAGCGACACACCGATCTCACGGCGTGTCGCTGGGACTGAGAAGCCAATTGGTCTCATCTCGCACTGGTGGGTCGATCCGGAGCCGGGCCACCTGAGCTCCGCATCTGGTCACGCTGCGGCGTGACCCGCGTGCTCGTCGTCGCGCCGGACGGCTCCCGGGCGGCACGCGGCCAGATCGCCCCGACCGGCGAGACGGCCGTCGTCGACCAGATCGAGGCCTCCCCCGCCCACCGCCGCCGCGGCCTGGGCACCCTCCTCATGCGCACCCTCGCCCGCGCGGCGGTCGAAGAGGGCGCGAAGAGCGGCGTACTGGCGGGGACGCCGGCGGGGCGGGCGCTGTACCAGTCGCTGGGGTGGACGGTGGCGGCACCGCTGACGAGCGCGAAATTCACAGGGCCGACGGCTGCCTCAGAGGCGCCAGCTCAACGTCGCGAGTAGCCGGCGAGTTGCTCAGCAGCTCGAACCACACCACCTTGCCGCGGGCAAGGCCGAGCGCGAAGCTTCCCCACGCGTCGGCACACAGATCCACGAGGGTGAGCCCTCTCCCTCCGTCGGCATCCGGCTCAGGGCGGCTCCTGGACTGCGGGAGGAGTGCCCCCGTGTCCCACACACTCCCCCTGAGCCGCTTGTCCGCCCACTTCAGCCGCACGGAGGCCGGGCCCGGCGCGTAGCGGCAGGAGTTCGTGAGCAGTTCGGAGACCAGGAGGACGGCGGTGTCCGTGAGTTCCGGGAGTCCATGGCGGTCCAGCACGAGACCGACGGTGGCCCGGGCGATGGAGGGAGCGAGTGGGTCGTGGGGGACCTGGAGGGTGTACTCCCACTCGGCGGGGGGGGCTCGGGCAGGCGTTGGTCCATGGTGACTCTCCCAGGGCGCGCAGAGATTGACCCGTTACGGTGTAACCGGTCCGCCACTCACCGTAAGGTATTGGGATAACAAGTTCGCCCTGAATGGCGACATTGGCATCCCTTCGACCCGATCGAGTGGATCGACAGGACGCGCACCGGCCAACAAGAAGGCATTCATGGCTACTCGGAGCTTCACCACAGAACGGCAGCGACGGCTCGGGACAGAACTGCGCCGCATGCGCGAGGCAGCCGGGATGACCATCCAGGATGCAGCCGACCGCATGGGCACGAACCGTTCCCACGTCACCAACACGGAGTTGGCTCGCTTCGGCCTCAGCCCGGACCGCGTACGCACACTCGCCGCCCACTACTCCTGCCCGGACACGACGTACGCGGAAGCACTGGCCGCCATGGCCGGAGAGCGGCATCGAGGCTGGTGGGAGGAGTACCGGGGCCAGATCGCGACTGGCGGACTCGATCTCGCCGAGCTGGAGTACTACGCGACCAGCCTGCGCGTGTTCGTGGCGATGCATGTGCCCGGACTCCTCCAGACCGAGGAGTATGCCCGCGCCGTCATCGCCGAGACGGTGCCCGCCTGGCCCGCGCAGGAACTGCGGCGCCGGCTGTCCCACCGTATGAAGCGCCGCGACATCCTGGACCGCGACGAGCCTCCAGCATGCACGTTCGTCATCCATGAGGCAGCACTTCGACTTCAGTTCGGCGGGCCGGACGCGATGCGCACGCAGCTGAAAGAGCTGAGCCAGTCCTCGCTACGGCGGAACGTCACGGTGCGCGTCATCCCGTTCAGCGCGGGAGGCTTCCCACTACCTGGGCTCACCGTGATGTACGCGTCCGGGCCCGTCCCCCAGCTCGACACCGTGCAGGTCGATTCAGCCACCAGCTCGGAATTCCTCGATGCACACACCCAGCTCTCGAACTACCGTGTGCTTATGGAGCGCATCATCAAGACCGCGCTCCCGGTGAAGGAGTCACGGGAGTTCATCCGTTCCCTTGCGGAACACGTCTGAAGGCGGGGACATGTCCGAGATCGGCTGGCAGAAGTCGTCGTACTCCGGATCGGGTGACGGCACGAACTGCCTCGAACTCGCCCGCACCCACCCCACCCTCGCCCTCCGCGAGAGCGACACCCCCACCGTCGTACTCCACACCCACCGCCCTCAACTCGCCGCCCTACTACGGCATATCAAGGCGCACGGGAGCCACGGCATCACCGCCTAGCGACCGCCGTATCACCGGCCACGTCGCGACCCCGATCCCGAGGGCCATCAGATGCCCCCAGTTCGTCATCGGATCCTGGAAGGCGATCAGGTCGTCGACCAGCACGCCGCCGAAGGCCACCAGCAACGGCCATCGCAGCCACGGGGACAGCAGCCCCGCCAGCGCGCCCACGCTCGCCGCCACGCCGAAGCTGATGCCGTAGTCGAGACGGTGGAGGGAGCTCTCGGGGAGGTGGCCCGCCAGGACGGCGAGGCCGACCGGGACCTCGGTGGCGAGGGTCGCGCCCACGTGACCCAGCAGGAAGACACCGGCCGTGCGCCGGCCCCCGATGCGGTGTTCCAGAACGGTGAGGACCACCACGAGACCCAGCGCGTACGGCGACCCGACCCCGCCCACTACCCACAGCGCGCTCGCGAACAGCACCAGCGCCGGGTACTGCACCAGGTGCGCCACATCCGTGCTGGAGCCCTGGTGGAGGGTGTGGACGAGGGACGGGTCGGCGTACTCGGTGATCGCCGAGGTGACCAGCAGGACGGCCGCGTACACGAGCGTGAAGGGCGTCGCCGCCGGGGTGGGAAGCAGGGCCCGCACACGCTTGGCGCGCGGGCGGGCCGACGGTCGCGGGGCGAGCTCCGTGCTCGTCGGAGCCCCTGACGGTTCGGGCGTCGAGGCACGCGGCGACGGGATCCCGTCCAGTACGGGCCCGGCGACCGGCGGCGTCACGTCGGGCGGCGCGGCCCCGTCCACGGTGTCCAAGTGAGCCGCTCCCTCCGTTCCGCCCCAGTCGTTCCACCCCAGCCTTGACGTCCCGTACGCCCCTGTCTGTGATCCCCGCCACGCGAAGCGCGATTCCCAGTCGATTCACAGGAAGCAACCCGGTCACAGGAGGCCACCGGGCCACCGGCCACACGCGCAACCCCGCCGCCCGGCGCGGAAATTCCCGGAGCCCTGCGTGACGGAACTGCCAGGATGGGCCCATGAGCACCTCGTACGACGTCCCCGAGTACGGCATCCCCGAAGTCATCGATCGCCGCGAGGGCCCGTACGGCGAGGTCGCGTTACGGCGTCACGGGGAGTTGCTGCAGATCATCGCGAACGGGTGCTTCCTGATGGACACCTCCGACGGCCGTTCGGAGCGGCTCCTCGTCGACGCGGCCCTTGACGCCCTGGACGAACGGCCGGAGCCGAGCGTGCTGATCGGCGGCCTGGGCGTCGGTTTCTCGCTCGCGCACGCGGCGGCCAACCCGCGGTGGGGGCGCATCACCGTGGTGGAGCGCGAGCCGGCCGTCATCGACTGGCACCGGCGCGGCCCTCTCGGCGAGTTGTCCTCCGAGGCGCTCGCGGACCCTCGTACGGAGATCGCGGAAGCCGATCTCGTGGATTTCGTCAATGAGATGTCCGACACATATGACGCGCTGTGCCTGGACATCGACAACGGGCCCGACTGGACCGTCACCGAGGACAACGACAGCCTGTACTCGCCATCCGGACTCACAAGCTGCGCAAGAGTGTTGAAGCCGGGCGGGGTACTCGCCGTATGGTCGGCGCAGCCCTCAACGGAATTCGAGGAAACCTTGGGGAATGCCGGGTTCCAACAGGTGCGTACCGAAGAGATCCGGGTTGCCCGAGGCGTTCCCGACGTCGTGCACCTCGCGATCCGCCCTGGATAGCCGCGGCACCGTAACTGCCCGTACGCTGCTCCTCTGACGCCGATCATTCATGCGGCAACCGCAGTCATGCGCAATCAAGGAATCACCCCACGGATTCCGGAAAGCAACACAGGGGCGGGCGATGGAGCAGACACACACCTCCCACAACGGCACGGCGGCGACCCCGGGCGCGCAGCGCCGGGTCCTGGTCGTTGAGGACGACCCGACGATCGTCGACGCCATCGCGACCCGCCTGCGGGCCGAAGGGTTTCTGGTGCAGACCGCGGGCGACGGTCCGGCCGCCGTCGACACCGCCGAGGCCTGGCAGCCCGACCTGCTGATCCTCGACATCATGCTGCCGGGCTTCGACGGCCTGGAGGTCTGCCGCAGAGTGCAGGCACAGCGGCCGGTGCCGGTGATGATGCTCACCGCGCGGGACGACGAGACGGACATGCTGGTCGGGCTCGGCGTCGGCGCCGACGACTACATGACAAAGCCCTTCTCCATGCGGGAGCTGGCCGCGCGCGTGCACGTCCTGCTGCGCCGGGTGGAGCGCGCCGCGCTGGCCGCGTCGACCCCGCGCTCGGGCATCCTGCGCCTGGGCGAGCTGGAGATCGACCACGCGCAGCGTCGGGTGCGGGTGCGCAGCGAGGACGTGCACCTCACGCCCACCGAGTTCGACCTCCTGGTGTGCCTCGCGAACACCCCGCGTGCCGTACTCTCTCGCGAACAGTTGCTCGCCGAGGTGTGGGACTGGGCGGACGCGTCCGGGACGCGGACCGTGGACAGCCACATCAAGGCGCTGCGGCGGAAGATCGGGGCGGAGCGGATCCGCACGGTGCACGGTGTGGGGTACGCGCTGGAGACCCCGACACCCTGAGCCGGTGGTCGCGTAGGGGGCTGATGGCGGTATGAGCGGTCTCGGTGAGTCACGCAAGGGTGCGGGACCCTGGGGCGGTGTACGCCCGTTCTCGATCAAGACGAAGCTGGGCACGCTCGTCGTCGTCTCGGTCCTGATCACCACGGGTCTGTCGATGATCGCGGTGCACACCAAGACCGAGCTCCGCTTCATCACGGTCTTCTCGATGATCGCCACACTTCTCATCACGCAATTCGTGGCGCATTCACTCACCGCGCCGCTGGACGAGATGAACGCGGTCGCCCGGTACATCTCGCACGGCGACTACACGCGCCGGGTGAACGACGGCCGCCGCGACGAGCTGGGCGACCTGGCCCACACGATCAACCTCATGGCCGACGAGCTGGAGGCCCAGAACCGTCAGCGCAAGGAGCTCGTGGCGAACGTCTCGCACGAGCTGCGCACGCCCATCGCGGGTCTGCGGGCGGTCCTGGAGAACGTGGTGGACGGCGTGTCGGTGGCCGACACCGAGACGATGCGTACGGCGCTGAAGCAGACGGAGCGCCTCGGGCGCCTGGTCGAGACCCTGCTGGACCTCTCCCGCCTGGACAACGGCGTCGTCCCCCTCCGCAAGCGTCGGTTCGAGGTGTGGCCCTACCTGTCGGGTGTCCTCAAGGAGGCCAACATGGTCGCCTCGGCACGCGGGGGCATCGCCTCCGACTCCGGCAAGCACACGCGCACGGACGTCCACCTGCACCTGGACGTGCACCCTCCGGAGCTCACGGCGCACGCCGATCCGGAGCGTATCCACCAGGTCGTGGCCAACCTGATCGACAACGCGGTCAAGCACAGCCCGCCGCACGGCCGCGTGACGGTGAAGGCGCGGCGCGGCAACACGCCCGAGTCGCTGAACCTGGAGGTGCTGGACGAGGGCCCGGGCATCCCCGAGTCCGAGTGGCACCGCGTGTTCGAACGCTTCAACCGTGGCGCCGTGAGCTCCCCGCACGGCCCCGGCAGCGACGGCGGCACGGGCCTGGGCCTCGCCATCGCCCGCTGGGCCGTCGACCTCCACGGCGGCCGCATCGGCGTGGCCGAGTCCAAACGCGGCTGCCGCATCCAGGTGAACCTCCCAGGCATCCCGGGCCAGCGCACAGCGGGCTGAGGCACTTGCGCGCTCATGAGTCCTGGGCGTACCCGGCTGCCGGGTAAGCGACCGCTGCCGGGCGCGCCCAGGCTTTTCAGGGGCGCGGGACTGTGACATTTCGCGGCTCCGCCGCGTGGGCGCGACCAGCCACACACAACGCGCACCGCCCACGCTCAAGAACCCGGCAGACGAGACGCATCCGGCCAACCACCAAACGCACCTGGCCTGATCCATGTCACACGTCCGGGACTTCCATCTCTGCCAAGTTGACGTAAAGTTCGATGTGGAGCCGCAAGATCCGTGTGCGTCCGCGCTGGCGGACACGTGTGATCAGGCTGTCGTTCCGCGCAGGGCCCCGCGCACATCGCCGCAGGCCTCCGCCGCAGCATGCTCCCTCAACCGGAACCTCGCTTGTTTCCCGCCATTTCCAGCCCTGAAACACGCATTCCGATGTGACTTACACGACGATGGACCGGCCCGGCCTGACCTTCGCCGCCACGGAGGCGTAGCCTTTATTTCCGCTGTCCATCACCTTGTGAAGCGGAAGAGGGCGGTTAGCGCCGTGTCGCCACAGTCCCCCAGTAACTCGAGCATCTCGACCGACGCCGACCGAGCGGGCAAGGACCCCGCCGCGGCCTTCGGGCCCAACGAGTGGCTCGTCGACGAGATCTATCAGCAGTACCTCCAGGACCCGAATTCGGTAGACCGCGCCTGGTGGGACTTCTTCGCCGACTACAAGCCAGGGGCGGCTGCCGCCCCGGCTTCGGCGGGCACGACCACCGCGCAGGCGCCGGCCGCTCCGGCCGCCCCCGCTGCCCCGGCCGCGCCCGCGGCCCCCTCGGCTCCGGCCCAGGCCGCCGCCCCCTCAGCGGCGACGCCGGCCCCCGCGGCCCCGAAGCCCGCCGCCGCACCGGCCGCGCCCAAGCCCGCCGCGGCCGCGCCCGCGAAGCCGGCGAAGAAGGCCGAGCCCGCCGCGGCGCCCGCCGGGGGTCCCGAGCTGGTGACGCTGCGCGGCCCGTCCGCGGCCGTCGCGAAGAACATGAACGCCTCCCTGGAGCTGCCCACGGCCACGTCCGTGCGCGCGGTCCCGGTGAAGCTGCTGTTCGACAACCGCATCGTCATCAACAACCACCTCAAGCGCGCCCGGGGCGGGAAGATCTCCTTCACGCACCTCATCGGGTACGCGATGGTGCAGGCCATCAAGGCCATGCCGTCGATGAACCACTCCTTCGCGGAGAAGGACGGCAAGCCGACCCTGGTCAAGCCGGAGCACGTCAACCTCGGTCTCGCCATCGACCTGGTCAAGCCGAACGGCGACCGCCAGCTGGTCGTCGCGGCGATCAAGAAGGCCGAGACGCTGAACTTCTTCGAGTTCTGGCAGGCCTACGAGGACATCGTCCGTCGCGCCCGCGACAACAAGCTGACGATGGACGACTTCACCGGCGTGACGGTCTCCCTGACCAACCCCGGCGGTCTCGGCACCGTGCACTCGGTGCCGCGTCTGATGCCCGGCCAGTCGGTGATCATGGGCGTCGGCTCCATGGACTACCCGGCGGAATTCCAGGGCACCTCCCAGGACACGCTCAACAAGCTCGGCATCGCGAAGGTCATGACGCTCACGTCGACCTACGACCACCGGGTGATCCAGGGCGCCGCCTCCGGCGAGTTCCTCCGCCAGGTCGCGAACCTGCTGCTCGGCGAGAGCGGCTTCTACGACGAGATCTTCGAGGCGCTGCGCATCCCCTACGAGCCGGTCCGCTGGCTCAAGGACATCGACGCCTCGCACGACGACGACGTCACGAAGGCCGCCCGCGTCTTCGAGCTGATCCACTCCTACCGGGTCCGCGGCCACGTCATGGCCGACACCGACCCGCTGGAGTACCGCCAGCGCAAGCACCCCGACCTGGACATCACCGAGCACGGGCTCACCCTGTGGGACCTGGAGCGCGAGTTCGCGGTCGGCGGCTTCTCCGGCAAGTCGATGATGAAGCTGCGCGACATCCTCGGCGTGCTGCGCGACTCGTACTGCCGCACCACCGGCGTCGAGTTCATGCACATCCAGGACCCGAAGCAGCGCAAGTGGATCCAGGACCGCATCGAGCGCGGGCACACCAAGCCGGAGCGCGAGGAGCAGCTGCGCATCCTGCGCCGGCTGAACGCGGCGGAGGCCTTCGAGACCTTCCTGCAGACGAAGTACGTCGGCCAGAAGCGCTTCTCCCTGGAGGGCGGCGAGTCCGTCATCCCGCTGCTCGACGCGGTGCTGGACTCGGCCGCCGAGTCCCGCCTCGACGAGGTCGTCATCGGCATGGCCCACCGCGGCCGCCTGAACGTCCTGGCGAACATCGTCGGCAAGTCGTACGCGCAGATCTTCCGCGAGTTCGAGGGCAACCTCGACCCGAAGTCGATGCACGGCTCCGGCGACGTGAAGTACCACCTGGGTGCCCAGGGCACCTTCACCGGTCTCGACGGCGAGCAGATCACGGTCTCCCTGGCCGCCAACCCCTCCCACCTGGAGGCGGTCGACCCGGTCCTGGAGGGCATCGCCCGCGCCAAGCAGGACATCATCAACAAGGGCGGCACGGACTTCACGGTCCTGCCGGTGGCCCTGCACGGCGACGCGGCCTTCGCGGGCCAGGGCGTGGTGGCCGAGACCCTGAACATGTCGCAGCTGCGCGGCTACCGCACCGGCGGCACGGTCCACGTGGTCATCAACAACCAGGTCGGCTTCACCGCGGCCCCCGAGTCCTCGCGTTCGTCCATGTACGCCACGGACGTGGCCCGCATGATCGAGGCCCCGATCTTCCACGTGAACGGCGACGACCCGGAGGCGGTCGTGCGCGTCGCGCGGCTGGCCTTCGAGTTCCGCCAGGCGTTCAACAAGGACGTGGTGATCGACCTCATCTGCTACCGCCGCCGCGGTCACAACGAGTCGGACAACCCGGCCTTCACCCAGCCGCTGATGTACGACCTGATCGACAAGAAGCGCTCGGTGCGCAAGCTGTACACCGAGTCCCTCATCGGTCGCGGCGACATCACCCTGGAAGAGGCCGAGCAGGCGCTGCAGGACTACCAGGGCCAGCTGGAGAAGGTCTTCACCGAGGTCCGCGAGGCCACCGCGCAGCCGGCGTCGGGCGAGTCCCACGACCCGCAGGAGGGCTTCCCGGTCTCCGTGGACACGGCCGTGTCCGCCGAGGTCGTCAAGCGCATCGCCGAGTCCCAGGTCAACATCCCCGACCGCGTCACCGTCCACCCGCGTCTGCTGCCGCAGCTGCAGCGCCGGGCGGCGATGATCGAGGACGACGCGATCGACTGGGGCATGGGCGAGACGCTGGCGATCGGCTCCCTGCTGCTTGAGGGCGTCCCGGTGCGCCTCTCGGGCCAGGACTCCCGCCGCGGCACGTTCGGTCAGCGTCACGCGGTCCTGATCGACCGCGAGACGGGCGGGGACTACACCCCGCTGCTGTACCTGTCGGACGACCAGGCGCGTTACAACGTCTACGACTCCCTGCTGTCCGAGTACGCCGCGATGGGCTTCGAGTACGGCTACTCGCTCGCCCGGCCGGAGTCCCTGGTCATGTGGGAGGCCCAGTTCGGCGACTTCGTCAACGGTGCCCAGACGGTCGTGGACGAGTTCATCTCGTCGGCGGAGCAGAAGTGGGGCCAGACCTCCGGCGTCACCCTGCTCCTCCCCCACGGCTACGAGGGCCAGGGCCCGGACCACTCCTCGGCCCGCCCGGAGCGGTTCCTGCAGCTCTGCGCGCAGAACAACATGACGGTCGCGATGCCGACCCTGCCGTCGAACTACTTCCACCTCCTGCGCTGGCAGGTGCACAACCCGCACCACAAGCCGCTGGTCGTCTTCACCCCGAAGTCGATGCTGCGTCTGAAGGCGGCGGCGTCGAAGGCGGACGAGTTCATGACCGGCCAGTTCCGCCCGGTCATCGGCGACGCCTCGGTGGACCCGGCGGCCGTCAAGAAGGTCGTCTTCACCGCGGGCAAGGTCTACTACGACCTCGAGGCCGAGCGGAAGAAGCGCGGCGTCTCGGACACGGCGATCATCCGCCTCGAGCGGCTGTACCCGCTCCCGGGTGCCGAGGTGCAGGCGGAGATCGCCAAGTACCCGAACGCCGAGAAGTACCTGTGGGCCCAGGAGGAGCCGGCCAACCAGGGCGCCTGGCCGTTCATCGCCCTGAACCTGATCGACCACCTGGACCTGGCGGTCGGCGCGGACGTGCCCCACGGCGAGCGTCTGCGGCGCATCTCGCGCCCGCACGGCTCGTCCCCGGCGGTGGGCTCCGCGAAGCGCCACCAGGCCGAGCAGGAGCAGCTGGTGCGTGAGGTGTTCGAGGCGTGAGCCGCTGAGCACACGCCATCGGTCTGATGGGCTGACGAAAGGGCCCGGCCCCGGAGAGATTCCGGGGCCGGGCCCTTCGGCGTGCGGGTCGTGTCAGGTCGCCTGCGGCTCGAAGTCCCAGTACGGGCGGTTGCGGGAGCGCGCCGAGATGGTGTGGACGTGCTGCTTGCCCAGCGTCGCGGCGAGGTCCTGCAGGGCTTCCTGCTCGACCTTCTCGGCCTGCTGGCGGTCCCTCAGGCCGCGCAGGTCGGCGGCGTACGCGATGCGGGCGGACAGGGTCAGGGGGTGGGTGCGCCCTAGTGCCTCGGTGGCCCTGGTGACCGTGTCCCCGCTGAGGGCGGCTGCGGACTCGGGGTCGCCGACGAGGTTGCGCACGGCGGCCGCGTTGATGGCGCAGCCCAGGGTCCACGGGTGGTTCTCGCCCACCGCCGCGGCCATGTCGGCCAGCGCCTGCTCGGCCAGGGCGTAGGCGTGGTCGCGCTCGCCCACGCTGCGCAGGATCAGCGCCTGGTTGGCGCGGACGCCGACGAGGAACGGATGCCCGTCGGTGAGCATCAGTTCGTAGCGGGCGATGATGGATTCACTCGCCTCGCGCGCCTGGTCGATGTCGCCGTGCTCCCGTGCGAAGCAGCTCTGGCTGACGGCGAACATCAGGGTCCACGGATGCGTCTCGCCCATCACCCGCTCGCCACGCTCCAGTACGCGGGAGAACAGCAGGCCCGCCCTGTCCCGGTCGCCGCCGCGGTGCTGGCACAGCGCGAGATTGTGCTCGGCACGCAGGGTGCGCGGATTGTCCGCCCCCATCACGAGGCGGTACTCACGCACGTTCTTCGCCTGCACCGACTCCGCCTCGGTGTAACGGCCCAGCAGACGCAGGTCGATCGCGTAACAGGTCTCCGAGGAGAGGGTCCATGGATGCCGGCCCCGCAGCAGTGAACGGCGCGCCTCCAGCGTGCGGCGGTCGATCTCCAGGGTCTCCTCGTAGCGGCCCAGCAGGCGCAGCGAGGCTCCCAGGTTGTTCAGGGCGTTGAGGGTCCGCGAGTCCTGTTCGCCGAGCAGCTCGCGGTAGGTGTCGAACAGCCGCTGGGACAGCTCCAGCGCCTCGTCGAAGCGGCCGAGGCCCCGCAGGTCGCCGGCGAGACCGTTGGCCGCACGCAGGTAGTCCAGGTCCCGCTCGCCGCGCTCCTCCCGCAGGTGTTCGACGGCCGCCCGCTCGATGGCCTCCGTGGTCTGGTAGTCCCCCGCCGAACGCAGTGAGTTGGTGTAGTGGTAGGTCAGCTCCCAGATCCGTGGGTGGGTCTCGCCGTGCAGGGACCGCCAGGCCTCCAGGGCACGCTCGCCGAGTCTGATACCCGACGTGTACTCGCCGGTGAACCACATGTAGCGAAGGCAGTTGAGGACCAGCCGCTGCACGTTGGGGTCCTTGCTGTGCAGGACGTCGGCGTACTCCAGGTGCGGGACGATCTCCGCGTACGTCTCCCACAGGCGGGTGTCGGTGGGGCGCCCGGGATCCGCCGCCGCCAGCGCCCGCCGCACCACGTCGATGAACTCGCGCCGGTCCTCCTCCGGCATGTCCTTGCGCACGATCTGGTGCACCATGCGGTGCAGGTACAGCGACTCTCCGGAGGAGACGACCTCGTCGCCGATCGACTCGTGGGACTCCAGGCGGACCACGGAGTACTGGCGCAGCTGGTTGATCGCCTTGTTCCACAGCAGGGGGTCGTTGACCAGCCCGGCGATCTGTTCGGGCATCTGGTCGAGCGGCATCTCCTTGAGCAGCCGTACGGGGATGGAGCCCGGGGCGAAGAAGGTGCACAGCCGCAGCAGATCGACGGATTCCGGGACGGTCTCGCGGAGCTTGTTCAGCAGTATCGACCAGGCCGTCTGGAACGCGAGCGGGAAGTCCGCGGACACCTTGACCACGTCCTGGTCGATGCCGCCGTCCAGCAGCTGGATGTACTCCTCGACGGAGAGGTCGGAGTCGTTGAGCCAGCCCGCCGTCTGGTCCAGCAGGAGCGGCAGGTCCTCCAGCGCCTCGGCCAGCTGGTGGGCCTCCGTCTCCGTCAGCCGCGGCGCGCGGCGCCGGATGAACGCCACCGACTCGTCCCGGCTGTAGACCGGCACCTCCAGCAGTCGGCTGTTGTGCTCGCCCCATTCCGGGTTGCGTGAGGTGATGAGTACGTGGCCGGGGCCGGTGGGCACCAGGTCCCAGATCTGGTCGGGCTCGTCGGCTCCGTCCAGGATCAGCAGCCAGCGCCCGTACGGGTCGCCGCGCCGCAGCGAGTCCCGCACCGCGCGCAGCCGCTCGCCGTACTCCGCGCCCGTGGACAGGCCCAGTCTCGGGGCGAGTTCGGCGAGGAAGCGCCGGTAGGTGACACGGCTCTCGGCGTTGACCCACCACACGACGTCGTACTCGGAGCCGAACCGGTACACGTACTCCGCCGCGAACTGCGTCTTGCCCACGCCCGACATGCCGTGCAGCGCCACCACGCCCGCGGCCTGTTCGGAGCCCTGCAACAGGTGATAGGCCTCGTTGAGCAGTGCTTCGCGGCCGGTGAAGCGGGTGTTGCGGCGGGGCACCCCGCCCCACACCTCGGGCGTGGCCGCCGGGAAGCGCGGCCCGCGCCGCTCGCCGTCACCGGAGTCCGGCAGCGGATCTCCCGGCAGGTCGAGCCGGTCCAGCAGACGCCGCTCGGCCTCGTCGGGACCCATGGTGGACAGATCGGTCGGCGCGAGCGCGGCGGTGGCGGCGGGGACCGAGGACGTGGTGACCGAGACGGCCGCGAAACGCGACGGGTCGGGTGCCACGACCTCGCGCAGGGCCGCGTTCCACTCCTCGTGGGTGCGGGGGCCCAGTTGGAAGTACCACTCGCTGACGATGACGAGGATCCGGCCCTCGGCGAGTTTCAGGTCACGCAGCAGGTCCACGAGGGGGATCTCGGCCGGGGAGTCCCACCGCAGGTACACGACACGGATCCCGCGCCGTTCCAGTCGGTCACCGATCCAGACGGCCCAGGGCCGGTTGAAACCCGCGAAGCTGATCGTGACCGTTTGCTTCGCGGCCCCCCTCTCGGTTGGCCTGACCGGCGTACGAGCTCCAGACATGCAGCGGCCTCCCCGCGCGTAATGGTAGAACTTCGACGCCGCGCCGCGATAGCCACTGTCGGCAACCGGGCGGTAGCGTTTCGGTTCTCTTCCTCGGCCCGACGATCTTCGCGCAAGAGATCGCGGACCGCTCGCGGACCGGTCGCAAAGGTCGCTGAAAGCCTCACCCGGTCGGCCCTCGTCCTGCCTCGTTCGGCGGGGGCGCGACGGAGGCGTTGCGCTGCACCCACAGGACGCGCGCGGCGCTCACGTATGCCTGTGCGCGGGCGGTGTGCCCCCGGGGCGCCGGATGCTCCGCCATCCGCTCGTACACCGCGACCATCTGGTCGACGAACCGGCGGCCCCGCGGGGTGAGGTCGGGCGAGCCGACGAGAGTCGGGAGCACTGCCCCGGCCTGCTCGTGATGGCGCGCGAACCGGCCCCAGACGGAGTCCTCGTCGGCCGGCTGAGCTCCGGCGAGCGCGCGGCGATGGAAGAAGTCCGCGAGGGCCAGGTGCGAGTAGGCGCCCTGCAGCAGGCCGTCGTACGGCCGCGGGTCGGGGCGCCAGGGTGCGAAGTACCGTTCCCGCGGGCTCGCCCGGTGGAGCGTCACCATGTCACTGAGCGCGGCGAGTTTGGTGTGGTGCAACTCATGGACCAGCGTCGCCGCGAAAGCTCCCGGGGTGGGTGGCGTACTGCTGAGCAGAGCGCCGAAGGCCTCGCGTCTGGTGCCACTGCAACTGCCTGTGTCAGGGGCGCCCGCACGCGCGCCGAGCGGCATCTCGAGCGGCACCAGGCAGCGCAGGAGAGCGGCGGCCTCGGCGACCCGCTGCTCGCCACCGAGGCGGAGCACGGCCGCGGTGCCCGACCAGGACTGGAGCCACAGCTTGCGCTCCGTGTCGTCCAGGGTCACGGGACCGCCCAGTCGCGGGTGGCGCGGGCCGCCGCGCACGACGCGATAGGGATCGAGGTCGTCGAGCGGCACGGGGGCGGCACCCGGCAGCAGGCCGGGCAGCGCGTACGCGGGTGTCCAGGCGGGGGCCGGGGACCAGGCCCCGACACCTCTCTCCAGGTGCACCACGGTGTCCGCGGCCCCGGCCTGGCGTAACGTCAGCCGGCCGCGCCGGTGGACCACGTCGACCCGGACGTCCCCCGGTGCCGCCGTACGCAGCGTCCCCAGGGAGGGAAGTGTGAGAGCTCCGTCGGCCGCCGTCAGCGGCACGGCGAAGGAGATCCCGCTCCGCGCGGCGGCCATGGCGGCCACCGCGCTGAAGTAGGCCAGGTCGTGGCGCAGTTCACGGGCCTGCCGCTCCGTGCCCGGCCCGGCCCCCGCACCGAGCCCTCGCAGACAGCGCCTGGCCCACGGTCCGAGCAAGGGGTGGAGGAGACGGGCCCGGACGGGCGAGTGAGGAGAGCTCGCGGGCGTGTCGCGGTCCGTTGTGCGGTGCCCGCTGGTCGCTACGTCCTCGCCACCGGTTGCGTGAGCGGTCTCGTACCCGGTGGCCCCGTACCCAGTGGCCCCGTACCCGGTGGTCCCGCCCACGGCCGATGCCACTCGGTCCGCTTCCTCCAGCAGCGCCCAGTCCTCCCGCAGCCGCCTCCGGGCCGCGGCGGAACACACCGAGGGGTCGGCGCCGTCCGCCGCGTCGAGCACCGCGCGCAGCATCAGCATCCGCCGTGTGTCCTGGTCGCGGATCAGGAGCGCGAGGGTGTCGGGGCCGCCTTCGGTGCGGCCGAGTTCGAGGAGGGCCCGGTCCGGGACCGACGGGAAGATCACCGGGTGTCCCCGTCGCGAGAGGCGGATGACAGGGCGGAGGCGGGGGCCGTGGTCACGTCCTCGGTCAGACGGGCCGCCACGTGCCGGATGAAGCGCTGGAGGTCCACGCAGTAGACCGAGGGGTTGGCGAAGCCGTGGCCCGAGCGGTAGCGGTGGGCGTAGTGGCCGCCGCCGCAGACGTGGAGGAGTGGGCAGGCCCGGCAGACCGCGGCCAGGGCGGCCGGGCCCGCCTGGCGTGCGGCCGTACCCGGGTGGCTCAGGGCCTCGTCGAAGGCGTGGTGGAAGACGTCGAGGCCGGTTTCCGCCGCGCCCGCGTAGCAGGACTTCAGTGAGTCCACCTGTTCGATCGATCCGTCCGTCTCCACGACCACCGCGTCGAAGGGCGCCAGGCCCAACGCCTCCGTGGCGGCCGGCAGGCCCAGCAGCAGGGCGACGCACTCCTCGAAGAGCCGTACCCGCGTCTCGCGTCGCCCGGCCCGCCACCAGCGGTCGAAGACAGCGCACAGCCAGTCCCCGTAGCGGGCACCTTCGCGATGCGGTGGCGGGGCCGACCAGTTGCCGTGGGGCAGCAGCAGGTCCACAGCCGGTGGGCGCAGGGCGAGGAGCGAGTCGTACGTTTCGACCGGGTCCAGCGTCGGGTCCACGACCGTGAGGATTCCGGCGTACGACGACGGGAAGCGGTCCGCGAGCAGGCGTGCCCCGCGCACGGCCGCCGGCCAGGACGGGCGCCCGGCGTGGTCGACGCGCCGTGCGTTGTGGGCGGGCAGGCCGCCGTCGAGGCTGATGCCGACGCGGATGTCGTGGCGGGCCAGTGTGGTGAGGCGGGCCTCCGTCAGGAGCGTGCCGTTGGTCTGGACGACGGCGTGCACCGTGCAGTGAGGCGGAACCCGGTCGCGTACGAGGTCGGTGAAGCCGGCGAGCGTGTCGGCTCCCGCGAGCAGGGGTTCGCCACCGTGCAGGACCAGGGAGAGCGCCGTCAGCCCCTGGGATCGCGCGTGCTCGGCGATACGGGACGCGGTGCGGTCCAGGACGGCGGGCGGTGCGGCGGCCGGCCGGGTACGCCAGGAGTCGTCGGGTCCCTCGTAGAGGTAGCAGTAGCGGCACGCCAGGTTGCAGCGGCCGTGGACTTTCACGATGAACTGTCTGAACGGGGAGGGGCTCCCGGACACCGGAAGAGGGGGAGCGACCTTTTCAGACACTCAGGCACCCCCATGCTGTACGGCCTGCGCCCGCGCGCCACGGCCCCCTGCCCGTTCGGAGCGCATTCCCGGGCCGGGTACCGACAAACGCCGTGCGTTCCTTCTGACCGGTTCAGCAGATGTTTTCGACCGGAAGCGGCTCTTCACGCAGGGTGGGTCGCTGACCTCAGAAAGAGCTGTCGAACGCCCACAGCGTCTCGGTCGGCCGCACCGCCCGCTCCCGAAGATCCTCCAGCACCTCGCTCAGCACCGGGTGCTGAACCGTCCTCAGCTCCGCCAGGTCCAGCTCCAGCAGGTCCGGGAGCGGAGCGCCCGGTCCCGTGGGGTACGCGTCCGCGGCGGACTCACCCCGTACGTCCATTCCCATCTCCCCTTCCCTCTCCCCTGTCACTCCAGCTCCGCCAGCCGCTGCGCCGTCTGCCGCGCCGTCGGCTCGCCCGTGCCCACCATGTCGTCCGGCAGCCGTGCCCACTCGGCCCGGGCGGAACGGTAGGCCTCGCGGGCGGCGCGTGGGCGGGCGCCCGCTTCGTAGGACATACCCCGCCAGTGGTGTGCCTGCGCACCGAGCTCCACGGCTTCCTGGCGCCGGCGGTCGGTCTCGGCCACGTCCTCGGCCTCGCGGGCGGACTCCGCGGCGCTGCGGAACGCGTCCACCGCCTCGTCGAGACGGGCCGGGCGGCCCAGGCTCTGGTACGCCTCGAATTGGGCCTGGCCCAGTTCGAGCCAGCAGTGGGCCGCCAGGAGGGCGTCGGCCGCGTCGGCCGCCGCCAGCCCGAAGAGGTGCTCGGCCTCGCGCAGGTCGACACGGTCGCCCCGGCCGCGGTACCGCAGCATCAGGGCGCGGCCGAGCAGCAGGAGACGGTGCGCCAGCCGGGCGCTGCCCGCGGGGGTCTCCCTACGGCAGTCGCGCAGGACGCGGATCGCGCGCGACAGGGGGTCCTGGGCGCGGGCGACGCCGGTCTGCAGGCTCGCCAGGCGCAGCAGTGCCTCCCCCCATTCGGCGAGCACGTCGGCGTGGGCCGGGGCGTCCCGGGGCATGCGGTGGGTGGCCTCGCCGAACCGGTCGGCGGCGTCCTGGAGTTCGCGTGGGTCGCCCGAGTCGGCGTACCGGGCCACGTGGATGCGCCCGGCGCGCACCAGCAGCGCGGCGCGCAGGCCCTGTTCGCGAGTGACGGCGAGTGCCTCGTCGACGCGGGCCCGGGCGTCGTCCAGGTCGCCGCCCGCCCTGAGGAGAGCGTCGACCAGGTCGAGCAGGACGCGGACGCGGTCGCGTGCCGTCTCCGGGGTGGCCGTGCCGTCGTCCACGGCCGCCTCCAGCGCCGCGCGCAGCGACTGGGCGCCCTGTTCCGCGTACCCGCGGGCCTGCTCGGGGTCGGCCGTGGCGCCGGACAGGCGGAGCAGGATCCGGCCGTGGGCGAGCGGGAGTTCGGGCGGGCGCTCGCCGCGGTCGGGCCAGGCGTCGGCGAACGCCTCCAGCATGCCGGCCGCGCCCTGGAGCAGCGCGCTGTCGCCGCCGAGGAGCCACTGTGTCTCCAGGGCGCCCACTCGTTCCAGAGTGAGCCGCAGCGCCTCCTTGTCGTCGTCGAGGTGGGGATCGGCGCAGGCCACCGCGTACTCCCGGTCGGCGCGCCGCAGCAGGTCGAGTGCGCCCCGTCGGTCGCCGTGGCGCCTGCGGTCGGTGGCGGCCGAGCGCAGCACCCGGGCGAGGACGGCCCGTTCGCGTACGGCGCCGGGGTGCGCCACCGCCTGTTCGGCCGCCGTCTCCGCCTCGCGCAGCAGGTCGGCGCCGCCCTGCACCTCCCACAGGCGCAGCGCGCAGTGGGCGTACTCGGCCCACAGCTCGGGATCCCGGTCCGTGGGCTGCTCGTGCTGGGTGGCGCCGCGCAGGAGCTGCACCGCGTCGATCAGGTCCTGGACCATGCCCTCACGGTCGAAGCGGGCGACCAGGTCGCGGGCCCGGTTCACGGCCTGGTGCGTGGGCCGCTCCTCGACCGCTCCGGTGCGCTCCCTGCTGCCGTACAGCGCCAGTTGCCGGGGCAGCGGCATGAACTGTTCCAGGACCCGGGCTGCCACCTCCGCGAAGGGCTGCGGGACGAGGGCCGTCGCGCCGTTGAACCCGTTCTCGATGGTCCCGCCGGGGTAGCCGTCGCCGGGCGCGTACGGGCGTCCGGCCGCGCCGTCACCGCCGCCGTCACCACCCCCGCCGTCACCGTCGCCGTCGCCTTCGCCGAGCTGGGCGAGGGCGAGGGCCGGGAAGTTGGGGCCGCCCTTGCCGAAGCGCTGTTCGATGTACTGCGAGCAGTGCTTGAGGACCAGCATGGCCTCGTCCCGGGCCAGCGGGGACAGCAGCGACTCCTGCACGCCCGGCGCGAACTCGTACCACTGGGCGCCGTCCGTCCCGTAGTTCTGCCTGGCACGCGTGAGCAGGCCGCTGAGCAGGACCTCGGCCAGTTCGGACGGACCGGAGTCGGGCAGCATCGTCCGCTGCACGAGCTGCATCACCGGCAGGCAGAGCGGGGCCGCCGCCAGGTAGACGGCGAGGCGGCCGGCGGCCGGGGACGCCGTGGAGCGGAACCGGCTGACCAGTTCGAGCGGGGAGGGGCGGCGGCCGGGACGCGCCGCCGGTGCGTGGGGCTGGTCCGCGCGCACCCAGCCGACCGCACCGGCCACCGGGCCCGCGCCCGCCCCGGACAGCAGCCGCGCCCAGGCTCCGAGCGCCACCGGCTCCGGGGGCAGCACGGGCACGGGGAGCGCGCCCTTGCGGTGCTCCGGTGTCCCTCCGCGAGCCGTGCGCACGCGCAGCGCGGCGGCGCCGCCCAGGGCCTCGCCCCGGGTCAGCTCGCCGTAGGTGACGGGCAGCCGGGTGCGGTTCCACATGCGTTGCGGCAGCGGCTGGAGGACGGCGGCGGGGGCCTGCCGGGACAGGTGGTGCAGCAGCCGGTGGGCCTGGCCGCTGTGCCAGAGCGGGCCCGCGCAGTCGCTGACGAGGAGGGTGATCCGGCGTCCGGTGGGGTCGCTCAGCCGGTCCGTGGAGTGCAGGGGCGCCGCGTACACCTCCGGGCTGCGGCTGACGGCCGGCGCGCCGTCCGGGCCCTGGTGGAGATGGCTGACCTGGATGTCCCAGAAGGCGCCCAACTGGCCGAAGACCTGCTCCAGTTCGGCGAACATCCGGTCCCAGACGCGCATCGACGACGAGGCGTCCATGACCAGTTGCAGCCGTGCGTCGGCGCGGGTCACCGCCCGGTGGACCGGCAGGATCAGCCCTCCGGCCCGCGCGCTCAGCTCGGCCGTGGCGGTCTCGTCGAGCACCTTGCGCAGCGGCGGCGCGGCGCTCCGGTAGCCCTGCAACGGCCGTAATGCGCGCTGGAGTTCGAGTGGAGCGGGGAAGGCGGGGGCCGCGGGAACCCCGATCGGCAGCGCAGTCGTCCGGACCGAACCGCCGGCGCGCGGCGCACCGTGCTGCGGCACCGGATACAGGGCCACGCGCCGGTCACCCTCCCCGTCGTACGGCTGGGGCCGCACAGGCGCGGGAGGGGGCGAGGGGTCCGGTTCGCCGGGGGCCGTCAGGGCGCCGGGGGTCGTCGTACCCGACCCCCCGGGGTCGAGGCCGGGTGGGGCGGGCGGCTCGGTCTCCTCGTCACCGTGCGCGGATCGCGTCCAGCGGGCGAGCCACAGGGCGTCGCACAGCGCCTCCCCGTCGGGGTCGAGGCCGATCTCCCTGAGCCGGACGATCAGTTCGGCCATCGGGTCGTCCTCGGGCGCGAACGTGTCGTCCCCCGGCACGATCGTGTCGTCCCCGGGCACGACGGAATGTCCGGGGTCGGGGCCCTCGCCGGGTGTCTCCCCGGAGT
The DNA here is from genome assembly GCF_040704615.1 of Streptomyces sp. NPDC046862. Lineage (NCBI taxonomy): Bacteria > Bacillati > Actinomycetota > Actinomycetes > Kitasatosporales > Streptomycetaceae > Streptomyces > Streptomyces sp. NPDC046862. The sequence goes on from NZ_JBEYXP010000063.1 coordinate 25,097, forward strand.
GGCCCGGACCGTGGCGCGCCGCAGCGTCGGGCATCAGCGCGTCACCTCGGGCGGTCGAGTCGCTGGATGAGCAGGTCGGCCAGTCGGTCGCGGCTGGTCGGGGCCGCCGCGTCGGTGAGGTAGATCGCGTTCAACAGCTGGTCGGCGGCGAGGAGTTCGCTGCGGGAGCGTTCCAGGAAGTGGGTGATCAGGTCGTCACCGCGGCGCGCGGCCTCGTCGCCGAGGTGGGCGCGTACGAAGGTGGCGAGCCGTTTGTGGTCCGGCCGGCCGAGCTCCAGGTGGATGCAGCGGCGCATCAGCGGGGCGGGGAAGTCACGTTCCCCGTTGCTGGTGAGCACGACGAAGGGGAAGGCGCGGCAGCGCACCCGGCCGTCGCGCACCCGCACCTTGGTGCCGTCGGCGGTGAGCACCTCGGCCTCCCCGTCCGGCAGCCGGTCGGCGACGCGCTCCAGTTCGGGGATGGCGAACTCGCCCTCCTCCAGCACGTTGAGCAGGTCGTTCGGCAGGTCGATGTCGCTCTTGTCGAGCTCGTCGATGAGCAGGACGCGGGGTGTGTCGGACGGCAGCAGGGCCGTACCGAGAGGGCCGAGGCGGATGTAGCTGCCGATGCCCTCGACCGCTCCGGGGCTGCCCGCCGCGCTTCCGAACCCGCCCTGCGCGGCGATCTGCACGTCCTGGAGCCGGGCGATGGCGTCGTAGTGGTAGAGGCCGTCCTGGAGCGTGGAGCGGCTGACGATGGACCACTTGAGGACGTCGCCCAGGCCCAGTTCGTACGCGACGGAGTGGGCGAGCGTGCTCTTTCCGGCGCCGGGGCTGCCGGTGACCAGGAGGGGGCGGCGCAGATAGAGCGCCGCGTTGATCATCTCGAGTTCCTCGGCTCCGGGCCGGTGCAGCTCGGCGAGGTCCCGGTGCGTGCCGAGCCGGCGGTTCCGGGAGCCGTCCGCACCGGGTCCGGCGGTCTCCCGGCTCGCGAAGTCGCGCCACGGCGGGGGCGGGGGAAGCCGGTCCATACCGTCGTGGGGTTCGCCGGCGCCTCGGTAGATGAGCCACTCACTGGATTCGGTCATGGTCCGGTCCTCGTCGTCACTCGTCCGTCCCTGGCAGCCGTCGAACATGCGTTACGGTCCGTCGAACGTGCATCACCGTATCGACCCGCACGAAGCCTGGTAAGTGCCCGGCGGGCTCCGGGACTTGGTGAGGTCATGGAGCCTCCAGCAGGTCACCGTCGCTACCGGGCAGGGGGTGGTGCGGATCGTCGTAGAGCAGCGCGATGCCCTCGGCCCAGAACGTCTCCGTACGCCCCGCGCGCACCCCGGCGCGCAGCGTGCGCACCAGCTCGGGGAGCCGGTCGGCGCCACCCGCGACCGCGACCGTGTCGCCCGCCCTGCGGTGGAACTCGCCGCACACGGCGTCCCGTCCACCCCTCCAGCGCCGCCACAGGGCCACGCCGAAGCCACCGTGCACGACCCGGACGAGCGCCGTCATGTCGTCCTCGAAGCGCTGGTCGCCGTAGCGGCACAGCACCGGGACGGCACCGTGGTGCAGGCCGCGCAGCCCGCTCATGGTCGGTACGGGTACCCGTAAGCCGTCGTCGCAGTCCAGGACTTCCGCCTTGGCGGTGTGCGCGTGCACCCAGTGCCAGCGGGACGCGCGCTCGTCGTGCGCGTCGTGCAAGCTGTGTGCGTCGTGCAGGCCGTTTGCGTCGTGCAGGCCGTGTCCTTGGTGCGTGTCAGGTGTGGCGCGCGGGTCGTCGCCGTAGGACCGGTCCTGCTCGAACGGCCAGGGATCTCCGCCGTCGAGCGGCTGTTCACGGTCGGCGCTGCGTACGACGACGGGGCGGTCCGTGCCCAGCGGCGGCTCATCGGGGGCCAACTGCCAGGCGTCCACGGCGAGTCCGAGCAGCGCGTGGGGCAGCGCCACCTGGAGGACCGCGGGCCGCGCGTCCTCGTCACAGCGGCGGAACGCCTCTGCCAGGGCTCCGGCGAGGCGCTCGGGGAGTCTCTCCAGGGGAACCTGCTCGGCCTCGTCGAGGCGCTCGATCTCCCCGTCGGGGTGCACCACGGAGACCCGCCAGTCGCAGTGGTAGCGCTGCCATCCGCGCTCGAGGAGTTCGAGCAGCGCGGACCGGCGGAGCGCACCGCCGGCCAGCGCCTCCTCGTGCTCCCTGCGCGCCGGGTCGGAACCCTCCTCCCATCGCCCGGGCCCCGCCTGCCCGCCCGTGCTGTCTTCGGGCGCGGGCCACGGCCGACCCCGGGGCGCGGTCGGTTCTCCGGGATGTACGGCCGGGGTTCCCGGAGGCAGGAGTCCTGCGGGGCCCGGCTGTCCCCGCCAGTGCCCTCCGGACGGCGGGCGCGATGTCTGCGACCGCTGAGGCCCCTGAGGCCCCTGAGGCCCCTGAGGCCCCTGAGATCCTTGATACCCCTGTGCCACCGGCGACCTCTGCCGCAGCCACTCCATCCTCAGCTGCGCGAACCTGAGCCGGTGCTTCGGGGAGAGGCGCTGGGCGGCCTGCCGCACCCACTCCCACAGGGCGTGTTCGGCGTCCGGGGTGCCGGGCGTCGAGAACGGGCGCTCGGCGAACAGGGCCCCCACCACGTAGTCGAGCACGAGCTTCAGCGCACCGTCCTGGCGCGCGCTCGCGTACAGCGCGCCGAGACCGTCACGCCAGCCGCGCGGCGCCGGTGGCGGAACGGCGGCCTCGTGGTCCGGCAGGGAGTCGAGGATGTCGAGCAGGCCGCGGGTGCTGACCGGTGGCGGGAGGTCCGCGAGGCGGCCGAGCAGCTCGACGCGCTCGTCCGGGCTGAGGGTGCGCCCCGGGCGAGCGCGGAGCTGGCTCTGGGCGTCGGCCCAGGTGGGGCGGACGGAGTCGGCGTGCCGCTGCCTGTCGCGGTGGTAGCGGTCGTGCGCGTGCAGGACCGCCTGGTACAGGTCGTCGTGCTCGGCGCGCGTCCCGTCCCGCGGCACCGGCAGCGTCCGTAACTGCTCGATCCCCACGGAGGTGCCCCCGCTGCCGCGGTCCGACCGGGACTTCAGGATGCCGATGACCTCGCCGCGCTCGGGGTCGACCACCGGCCCCCCGGAGACGCCCAGGGGCAGGTCGTTGTCCCCCAGCCGCATCTGCACCCCCGCCGACGCGCCACGCACCCCGCCGTGCACCGAGAGCGGCCCGTCCAGGAGCACCAACTGGCCGCCCAGCACGGTCCAGCCGGCGTGGAGCACCTTGCTCTCGCTGTAATACACCGCGGGCCGCTCGGAGACGTACACGCACTCGTGGTCGACGGGTTCGCGGAGCCGCACGAGGGCGAGGTCCGGAGCCGGCCAGCTGCCCTGTGCGGGGACCCCGGCATGCTCCGGGAGGGTGGCCGCCACCACTCCGGCGACAGCGGACATGCCGCGGCCCGGGCCGGTCTCGTGGACCACGGTGACCTCGCCCCCCTTCCCGCTCCTCGGCACGTGCGCGCAGGTCAGAACCCAGTTCGGCGCGACGAAGAAGCCGCTGCCGAGAAACGTCCCGGGCTCGTCGAGGGCATACCCGACCCCCGCCCGATGGATGCGCACGGTCGCGGCCATGACGAGTTCACGGAGCGCACGGTGGGCGTCGCCGAACCCGTCCGATGCGCCCGGGGCGTGCCCGTCGGTCATACCCCACTCCCCGTGGAGGGAGCGCCCCCGCCTCCGTGCACCGAAGCGCCGGGAGACGCGCCCGCGCGCGCAGCCCCGGGCGACTCACCCCGTGCCGCCTCCGGCCCGGAAGCGGCCGGGCCGCAAGTGGCCGAGCCAGAAGCTGCCGGGCCAGAAGCTGCCGAGCCGCGAGCGGTCGAGCGGGGGGCGGACGGGTCGTGACCGGGCGGGCCCGTGCCGGACGTCCCAGAAACGGACGGGCCCTGGTCGGACGAGCCCGTGCCGGACGCACCAGCGACGGACAGGCCGTGACCAGGCAGGCCGGCGCCGGACGCACCAGAGACAGAAGAGCTCTGAACGGGCAGGCCGGAAGCAGGTGCGTCCGGGTCAGGCGGCCCGCCGTTCCAGGTCAGCGTGACCTTGATGCCCGCCTTGGCCTCGCCGTCCGCCAGCAGACCGACGACCTTGCCCGCCTTCGCCGTCAGCTCGATCCCGAACTCGACGCTGACCTCGTCCGGGCGGACCGCCCGCAACGGTTCGGCCAGCGAGCGCGCGACACTCGTGACGACCGCCTGCAGGCTCTCGACCTGCGCCTCCACGCGGTCGGCGAACCCGGTGTCGGTGTAGGACAGCTCCCCGGACGGCACGGCCAGCTCCCCGGCCCCCGATATCCGGGCCCACACGGGCGTCCCGTCCGGCATCTCGATCCGCGCGACGCGCGTCACCGCGTCCTCCATGACATCCCCCGTTCCCCCGAGCCCCGTGGTCCCGCCCGCCCGTTGCGCAGGCCAGTGACAGGCCAGCGGCAGGCCAGTGGCGTGATGGTCGGCGCGCGAGGACGCCTCGGGCGCCTCGCTCCGCCGCCTATCCTTTTCCTTGGCTTCTCTCACGGGAAGTCCTCGCCCTGTCTTCCCGTAGGGGAAGAGTTCTTCCCGCGAGGGACGATTCCCACCCTTCACAGAACCAACGGAGCACGATCCATGTACTTCACCGACCGCGGCATCGAGGAACTGGAGAAGCGGCGCGGCGAGGAAGAGTTCACCTTCGAGTGGCTCGCCGAGCAGCTGCGGACGTTCGTCGACCTGAACCCGGACTTCGAGGTACCGGTGGAGCGGCTGGCCACGTGGCTGGCACGGCTGGACGACGAGGAAGACGAGTAAGTCGGGCGGGCGTCAAGCCTCCCCTCGGCGCGCCCTCGCACCACGACTCACACATCGCTCCCACATGACGGCATTTTGTCCTCATTCACCCCAGCGCACCCCCCTTCGCACCCCCTTCGCACTCCACAGGATCACCAGAACGAGCGCCTTGACTTTCCATGACCGCGATATATCGTGAATAGCGAAAGACGCGATATGGCGCGTCGCCGCCGGTCGAGGAGGTCAGCACCATGTCCGAGTGGTCCGTCACCGAGCCGCGGAAGCTCACGTTCGACGACCCAGTGACGGCGCTCCACGTGCGCATCGTCAATGGAACGGTGAACGTCGTGGGCACGGACGAGGGTTCCCCCCGCCTGGAGGTGTCCGCCATCGAGGGCCCACCCCTGACGGTGACGCAGAAGGACGGCACCTTGACGGTCGCGTACGACGACCTCCCCTGGAAGGGCTTCCTGAAGTGGCTCGACCGCAAGGGATGGCGGCGAAACGTGGTGGTCTCCCTGGCCGTCCCGGCCCGCACCCACGTCGAGTTTGGCGTCATCGGCGCCACAGCCGTCGTCTCCGGGCTCGACGGGCGCACGGAGGTGAAGGGCGTCTCGGGCGACACGACCCTGGTCGGCCTCTCGGGCCCGGTACGCGCGACGACGGTCTCGGGGAACGTGGAGGCCCAGGCCGTCACCGGCGACCTGCGGATGAACTCCGTCTCCGGTGACCTGACGGTCATCGAGGCCTCCTGCCCGACCGTGAAGGCCGAATCGGTGAGCGGCTCGATCATCCTCGACATCGATCCCACCAGCAGCCCGGCGGACGTCGGCCTCACCAGCATCTCCGGTGAGATCGCCATCCGGCTCGCCCACCCCGCGGACGCGGAGGTCGAGGCGAACACCGCGAGCGGCACGATCTCCAACGCCTTCGACGACCTCAGGGTCAGCGGCCCCTGGGGTGCCCACAAGATCACCGGCCGCCTGGGCGAGGGCAACGGCAGGCTCAGGGCGACGACGATCTCCGGCTCGATCGCCCTCCTCCGCAGGCCCCCGTCGGAGGACGAGCCGTGGGACACGACCCCGGCGACCTCCCCCCGTTCTTCGAACTCGGCCAACCCGCCGGAACCGGAAGATCCGATACCGGCAGGCAGCGCCTCCGGAGAGAATGCGTCCGACGGCACGACCGACAAGAAGGTGCTCTGACATGCCCCCCGTCTTCGCCCACGGACGCCTCCGCCTCTACTTGCTGAAGCTGCTGGACGAGGCTCCGCGCCACGGCTACGAGGTGATCCGCCTCCTGGAAGAGCGCTTCCAGGGCCTCTACGCACCGTCGGCGGGCACGGTCTACCCGCGCCTGGCCAAGCTGGAGGCCGAGGGTCTGGTCACGCACACCACCGAGGGCGGCCGCAAGGTGTACGCGATCACGGACGCGGGCCGCGCCGAGCTGGCCGACCGCAGCGGCGAGCTGGCCGATCTGGAGCTGGAGATCCGCGAGTCGGTGGCGGAGCTGGCCGCGGAGATCCGTGCCGATGTCCGGGGCGCGGCGGGCGACCTGCGTCGCGAGATGCGCGCCGCCGCCTCCGAGGCCCGCAAGGGCACCAGGAGCGGGCATGGAGAGCACGGCCCGCTCGGCGAGTTCGGTGACTACGCCGACAAGGAGGCCTGGCGCACCGCGAAGGAGGAGATGCGCCGCGTCAAGCAGGAGTGGAAGGAGCAGGCCCGCCGGGCGAAGGACGAGAGCCGTCGGGCCCGCGAGGAGGCCCAGCAGGCCCGCCGACAGGCCAAGGAGGCCCAGGAGCACGCCCGCACGGAGGCGCAGGAGGAGTTCCAGCGCATCGCCAAGCGGGTCCAGGAACAGGTCCAGGACCACTTCGCGCGGGGCGACTGGCCGACCGGCGTACGCGAGGGCCTGTCCGAACTGGCCAAGGAGTTCGGCGATTTCGGCAAGGACTTCGGGAAGGACTTCGGCTTCGGCCGCCCAGGGGCGACGTCCGGCACGGACACGGACATGGGGACGAGCCCGGGCGCGGAGACGGGCACGGGCGCGGAGACGGGCACGGCACGGTCGGCCACAGCCGCCACGCCGCCCCCTGAGTACACGACCACTCCGGACACCTTCCCCGCCGAGTACGAGCCCGTCTGGGCCCACGAGGCCCCCACGGGCCAGCCCGCCCGTGACCTCGACCGCCTCCTCGACCGCTTCCGTGACGACATCCGCGACGCGGCCCGCGACCACGGTGTCACGGAGGACCAACTCAGCGAGGCCCGCCGCCGCTTGTCCACGGCGGCGGCCCATATCGGAGCGGCATTGCGAGCGCCCAGGGGGTGAGGCGTCGCGGGTGGCGCGTGCGGTAATGGGTGCGGTGCTGGGTGCGGGTGCCGGCCGCGGACCCGAGGCCCCAGGGGCCGGGAGCCGGGGATCTCAGCCGGCCTTGGCCTCCCCCTCGCCGCCCCACAGCACCCGCTCCACCGCCGCGTACGTCACCCCGTGATCCGCGAGAACCTCGGCGGGGACTCCCGGGCGGGCCGTGAGGGCCAGAAGGAGGTGCTCGTCCCCGATATGACGGTCGCGATGAGCCAGGGCGAGGCGGAGGGACTGGGACAGCAGTTCCCTGGCGCCTCGCGCGAAGGAACGGCGACCGAACCACCTGCCGCCCCTCCCCGCATCCGTCCCGGACTCCAACGCCCCGACCCCATGGGCCTCTTCGACGCGGAAGACGATCTGCGTCAGGTCGATGCCGAGGCCGGAGAGCGCCTCGGCGTCGGCGCGGGACAGGCCGCCACGGCGGCGGGCCTCGGCGAGCGCGCGCTCCACGGAGCCCCGCCGCTCGGCCAGGCCCAGGGCGTCCAGGGCGAACGCGGCGCGGCTCGCCTCCCGGTCGAGCAGCGAGAGCAGCAGGTGCTCCTCGTCGACCATGTCCGCGCGAGAACGCTCGGCGTGCTCGACCGCGCCCAGGACGACGGCGCGGGCGTCCTTCGTGAACCGTTCGAACATCACTGCCTCCCGTACTTCTTGTGCACGGCCTGCCTGCTGACTCCGAGTTCAGCGGCGATCTCCTGCCACGACCACCCCTGATGACGCGCACTGCGCACCTGAACCGCCTCCAGCTGCTCCAGCAGCCTCCGCAGTGCGGCGACCGCCCGCAGTCCGATCCGCGGATCACGGTCACCCGCACGCGCTGCGAGATCCGTTGCTTCGGTCATGACGTCAACCTAAGTTGACGAGACGGGAATGTCAACCCTGGTTGACATCCTCTCCCTCCTCCTGGCACACGAAAGGCGGGCCCGACAGTGTCGAGCCCGCCTTTCACGAGGTCACCCGCGGAGCAGGGACCCCTCAGTCCTTCAAGGAGTCGTCAGCACGATCTTCCCGAACAGGTCACCGGCCTCCAGCCGCTCGAAGCCCTCCCGTGCGCGGTCCAGGGGCAGCACCTCGTCGATCACGGGCCGCACGCCCGTCGCCGCGCAGAAGGACAGCAGATCCTCCAGCTCGTCCTTCGTGCCCATCGTGGAGCCGACCACCTTCAGCTCCAGGAAGAAGATGCGGGTGAGTTCGGCGTGGGAGGGACGGTCGCCGCTGGTGGCACCCGAGATGACGAGCGTGCCACCGGGCTTCAGGGACTTCAAGGAGTGGGACCAGGTCGCGGCGCCCACGGTCTCGATGACGGCGTCGACGCGCTCCGGAAGCCTCGCCCCCGACTCCACCGCCTCCACCGCGCCCAGTTCCACGGCTCGCTTGCGCTTCGCCTCGTCACGGCTGGTGGCGAACATCCGAAGTCCGGCGGCCTTGCCCAGCACGATGGCCGCCGTGGCCACGCCACCTCCGGCCCCCTGCACGAGCACCGAGTCGCCCGGCCGCACACCCGCGTTGGTGAAGAGCATGCGATACGCCGTCAGCCACGCCGTGGGCAGACAGGCCGCCTCCTCGAACGACAGCTCCTTGGGCTTCTTCAGCACGTTCCACGTGGGTACGGCGACGAGCTCGGCGAACGTTCCCTGGTAACGCTCGGTGAGGATGGAGCGGGGCTCGTGGGGGCCGACGCCATGGCCGCTCTGACCGATCACCGAGTGCAGCACGACCTCGTTGCCGTCCTCGTCCACACCCGCCGCGTCACAGCCGAGGATCATGGGCAGTTTGTCCTCGCCCAGTCCGACGCCTTTCAGGGACCACAGGTCGTGATGGTTCAGCGAGGCCGCCTTCACTCTCACGGTCGTCCAGCCGGGCCTCGGTTCGGGAGCCGGGCGCTCCCCCAACTCCAACCCGTGAAGGGGCTGGTCACGGTCAATCCGAGCAGCGTAAGCAGCGAACATGACCTTGACCCTAGGGCTCCGCCCGGGCCGAGGGGAACCAGCCCTGCCTGTGACGTGTCCCTCTGGCGGTTGGGCGAGGCCACTCGTCTGCCGGGCTCTGTTCGTGGTCGGCTGCGGGCGGTGCGTGGCTTGTCACGCAGTTCCCCGCCGCTCGCCTCCGGCGGTTGGGCGAGGCCACTCGTCTGCCGGGCTCTGTTCGTGGTCGGCTGCGGGCGGTGCGTGGCTTGTCACGCAGGTCCCCGCGCCCCTAAAAGCACGGGGCCGCACCCGGCGGCGTCCCTGCGTACCCGACAGCCGCCGTGTGCCGCTTCGTGGTCTCGGGCACGCCCCCGAAAGGGGCGCGGGGAACTGCGCGACCAGCCACGACGAACCCGCGGCCGCCCACGGACACAACCGGGCAGACGAGACCGACTGACCACTCCCCTGACACAAACCCAGAAAACAGTTCGGGCCCCGCCCAAGCAGACGGAGCCCGAACGAACACGGCGAACCCGCGGAGCGGCTAGCGGCGTGCCACGCCCTCCGCCCGGGCCGCCGCCGCGACCGCAGCGGTGACCGCCGGGGCGACCCGCTCGTCGAACGGCGACGGGATGACGTAGTCGGCCGCGAGGTCGTCACCGACGACCGACGCCAGCGCCTCCGCCGCGGCGATCTTCATGCCCTCGGTGATCCGCGAGGCCCGCACCTGCAGCGCCCCGGCGAAGATGCCGGGGAACGCCAGCACGTTGTTGATCTGGTTCGGGAAGTCGGACCGCCCGGTGGCGACCACGGCCGCGTACTTGTGGGCGACGTCCGGGTGCACCTCGGGGTTCGGGTTGGCCATGGCGAACACGAACGCCCCCTCGGCCATCGACGCCACCGCCGGCTCCGGCACCGTACCGCCGGACACGCCGATGAACACGTCCGCACCCGCCAGCGCCGCCTCCAGCGACCCCGACAGCCCGGACTTGTTCGTGATCTCCGCGAGCTCCCGCTTGACCGGGGTCAGGTCGTCCCGGTCGGCCGACACGACGCCCTTGCGGTCCGCGACCGAGACGTCCCCGATCCCGGCCCCCAGAAGCATCTTCGCGATGGCGACCCCGGCCGCGCCCGCACCCGAGATCACCGCCCGCAGGTCACCCAGCTCCCGCCCCGACAACCGCGCGGCGTTGCGCAGGGCCGCCAGGGTCACGACCGCCGTACCGTGCTGGTCGTCGTGGAAGACGGGAATGTCCAGCCGCTCCTGCAGCCGCCGCTCGATCTCGAAGCACCGCGGCGCCGAGATGTCCTCCAGGTTCACACCGCCGAACGAGGGCGCGAGCCGGACGACCGTCTCGACGATCTCGTCCACGTCCGTGCAGTCCAGCGCGATCGGCACGGCGTCGACGCCGCCGAACTGCTTGAACAGGATCGCCTTGCCCTCCATCACGGGGAGGGAGGCCTCCGGCCCGATGTCGCCGAGGCCGAGGACGGCGGTGCCGTCGGTCACCACGGCGACCACGGACGACTTCCAGGTGTAGTCGTGGACGAGGTCCGGCTGCTCGGCGATGGCGGTGCACACGCGGGCGACGCCGGGCGTGTAGGCGAGGGACAGGTCGTCCTTGTCGCGGACCGGCACGGTGGCCTGCACGGCCATCTTGCCGCCGCGGTGCAGCGCGAACGCGGGGTCGAAGGAATCGAGGGGCTCGCCCTCGCCTTCCTGGTCCGCGTTGCCGCCGCTGTTGTCGGTGCGAGGGTTCACGATCTCCGCTGCCATGTTCTGTTTACCCCTTAAGTCTTCATTGTTTGAGGGTGTCCACTCCCGGTCAGGGGTGGGCGGGCACCACGCAAAGGTCCCGACGACCTATACGGACGACACGGACGACCTGTACGCACGGACCTATACGCATGGACGGATGGCCGAATGGCCGATACGTACAGGCGGATGGCCGGATACGCACGGGCAATGCGCGACGGGCGCGCCGCACACGCGCCCTGGGCCCCGGATGAGGGGTGTAAGGAACCTTCTTACCGGACGGACGCCATCGGGGACGAGTCCATCACGCGAAGATCACACGCCGGAGACGTGAGGTGTGACCGGATTTGCCGACCCTGCGATCACGTCCGTGACATGTCACACAGCAACCGTCAACCGGCCGCGCACACGGGGGCTTCGCGTCCGACCGCATCCCGAGATGCACCGAAGATCTTCCGGCCGGAAGGGGGTATTCCCGCACGGCATTCGGCCCTGGCGGGCCATCCCGCGTCGGTTCGGGGGTCACCCGTTATCCGATTTTGACATATCCAGTCGCCTGAATGCCCAAGTCCGAATGGCAAGATGCCGTAATCACACAAGGTCGCCACACGCAAGGACGCGTGTTGTCGTCGACCAAACGGCACAACCGTTGTATCTCTCATCCACCCCAGCCGGAGGACACCACCATGACCGCAGGCAAGACCCGTCGTACCACCGCCATGCGCTCCCGGACAGCCGCGGTCGGAGCGATCGCGGTAACGGGCGCCCTGCTGCTCACCGGCTGCGGTGACCAGACCAAGGACAGCGGCAGTGACTCGGGGACCGCGAACACGAACTCCGCGCCGCTCGCCGACAAGCTGCCCGCGGACGTCCGCAAGGCGGGTGTCATCAAGGTCGGCTCGGACATCGCGTACGCGCCGGTCGAGTTCAAGGACGACTCGGGCAAGACGGCCGGAATCGACCCCGACCTGGCCGACGCCATGGGCAAGCAGCTCGGCGTGAAGTTCGAGTTCGAGAACGGCACCTTCGACACGCTGCTCGGCGGTCTGCGCTCCAAGCGCTACGACATAGCCATGTCGGCCATGACGGACACCAAGGACCGCCAGGAGGGTGTCGACTCCGAGACCGGCAAGAAGGTCGGCGAGGGTGTCGACTTCGTCGACTACTTCACCGCGGGCGTCTCGATCTACACCAAGAAGGGCAACACCCAGGGCATCAAGACCTGGGCGGACCTGTGCGGCAAGAAGCTGGTCGTCCAGCGCGGCACGGTCTCGCAGGACCTGGCCAAGTCCGAGGCGAAGAAGTGCCCCAAGGGCAAGCCCATGTCCGTCGAGGCCTTCGACAACGACCAGCAGGCCCAGACCCGGCTGCGCTCCGGCGGCGCGAACGCCGGCTCCTCCGACTTCCCGGTCGCCGCCTACGCGGTGAAGACCTCGGGCGGCGGCAAGGACTTCGAGATCGTGGGCGAGCAGGTCGAGGCGGCCCCGTACGGCATCGCGATCGCCAAGTCGAACACCGAGCTGCGGGACGCCATCAAGGCGGCCCTGGACGCCGTCATCGCCAACGGCGAGTACGACAAGATCATCAAGAAGTGGGGCGTCGTGGACGGCGCTGTCAAGGCGGCCACGCTCAACGGCGGCAAGTGAGCGCGTACTCCTCATCGCGTCACTGAAAGGCAACATCCGTGACTGACATCAAGAAGACGGACAGGCCGGCGGACACCCCGCCGACCGGGCCGGAGGCCATCAAGGCCATCCCGGTCCGGCACTACGGCCGGTACGTCGCCGCGGTCGTCGCCCTCGGCATCCTCGGCCTGCTGGTGTGGGCGTTCGCGAACGGCGCCATCAACTGGGGAGCCATCCCCGACTACTTCTTCAACGACCGCATTCTCAAGGGCGTCCGCGAGACCCTGCTGCTGACCGTGCTGTCGATGCTTATCGGCATCGTCGGCGGCATCACCCTGGCGGTGATGCGGCTGTCGAAGAACCCGGTGACCTCGTCGATAGCGTGGTTCTACATCTGGTTCTTCCGCGGCACGCCCGTCCTCGTCCAGCTGATCGTCTGGTTCAACCTCGGGTTCGTCTTCGAGTACATCAATCTCGGGCCGATCTACAAGGACGAGTGGTCCGACTTCATGACGCCGTTCCTGACGGCGCTGCTCGGACTCGGTCTCAACGAGGCCGCGTACATGGCCGAGATCTGCCGCGCCGGTCTGCTGGCCGTAGACGAGGGCCAGACCGAGGCGGCCCACGCGCTCGGCATGAGCCAGGGCAAGACGCTGCGCCGGATCGTCATCCCGCAGGCGATGCGCGTGATCGTGCCGCCCACGGGCAACGAGGTCATCAACATGCTGAAGACGACCTCGCTGGTCTCGGCCGTCCAGTACCCCGAACTCCTGCGGTTCGCCCAGGACATCGGCCAGACCTCCGGCGCCACGGTCGAGATGCTGTTCCTGGCGGCGACCTGGTACCTGATCCTCACCTCGATCCTGAGCGTGGGCCAGTACTACGTCGAGCGGTACTACGCCCGCGGCTCCAGCCGCCAGCTGCCGCCGACCCCGTGGCAGAAGGTCCGGACCCACCTCACGTCCCTCTCCAGCCGTAAGGGGGTCACGGCATGACGACCGCCATGGTGAAGGCCGAGGGCGTCCACAAGTCGTTCGGCCACGTGCAGGTCCTCCAGGGCATCGACCTGGAGGTGAAGTCGGGTGAGGTGTTCTGCCTCATCGGCCCCTCCGGCTCCGGCAAGTCGACCTTCCTCAGGTGCATCAACCACCTGGAGAAGGTCAACGCCGGCCGCCTGTACGTGGACGGGGAGCTGGTCGGCTACCGCCAGAAGGGCGACAAGCTGTACGAGCTCAAGGACAGCGAGGTCGCCCTGAAGCGCCGGGACATCGGCATGGTCTTCCAGCGCTTCAACCTGTTCCCGCACATGACGGCCCTGGAGAACGTCATCGAGGCCCCGGTCCAGGTCAAGGGCGTCAGCAAAAGCCAGGCCAGGCAGCGGGCGATGGAGCTGCTGGACCGCGTCGGCCTCGTCGACAAGGCGGGCAACTACCCGACCCAGCTCTCCGGCGGCCAGCAGCAGCGCGTGGCCATCGCCCGGGCACTGGCCATGGACCCGAAGCTGATGCTCTTCGACGAGCCGACCTCGGCGCTCGACCCGGAGCTGGTCGGTGACGTGCTCGACGTCATGCGCGACCTCGCCGAGTCCGGCATGACGATGGTCGTCGTCACCCACGAGATGGGCTTCGCCCGCGAGGTCGGTGACAGCCTCGTCTTCATGGACGGCGGTGTGGTCGTCGAGTCCGGCAACCCCCGTGACGTGCTGACGAACCCCCAGCACGAGCGCACGCGGTCGTTCCTGTCGAAGGTGCTCTGACGCTCCGCCGGGAATCCGCTGAGAACAGGTACGACAAGGGGCGGTACGGATCTCCGTACCGCCCCTTCCTGTCGGCCCGGTTGCTCGAGCTCCGGCACGAGCCCCTGCTCGCGCCCCTACTTGAGCGCCAGCACGAGCGCGTCCGAGGGCGAGCGCCACACCGGCCGGGCCTCCGCGAAGCCCTTCTCCCGCAGCGTCCGCGCGTGCCACTCGACGGACGGCATGTCACCGTCGGCGTGCTCGCCGTAGATCTCGAAGCGGCGGGCAGTGGGCTCGGCGAGGACGGGGTCCTGTGCGGCGAGCTGCCACCATTCGGCCCAGTCGACGGCTCCGTTGTCCTTGGCCTGATCCATACCGGAGTGCCGGTGGGCGCGCTCGGCCGCGTTGATCCTGGGCGTGCTCTCGTCGATCATGTGGTCCGCGTTCATGAAGACACCGCCGTCGCGGACGAGCTCCGCGACCTGACCGTAGAGGGCCGCGAGGGGTTCGGAGTGCAGCCAGTGCAGGGCGGTGGCGGTCAGCACGGCGTCGTACGTGTCGTACGGCAGCCGCGTCACCCATTCGGGGTCCTTCAGGTCGGCCGTCACGAGCGTGACCCGGTCGTCGGCGGCGAAGGTGCCCCCGGCGATGGCGAGGAGGGCCGGGTCGAGGTCGACGCCGACGCTGGTGGCCTCCGGGAACCGTGCGAGCAGCCTGGCCGTGATACTTCCCGTGCCACAGGCGAGATCCAGAACGCGGGGTGCGGGGCCGGCGAAGGCCTCGACCATGTCCAGCATCACCCGGAACCGCTCCTCGCGGTCCGGCATGTACCACTCCTGCTGCCGGTCCCAGCTCTTCTGCCAGGCGTGCCAGTCGGTTCCGGTGGTGGTGGTCATGGGAGCCCCTTTCAGCACTGCGTCTCGCAGCACCCCGTAATACCCTGAAAGCACAGTCAGTCGTTACTTCTCCGCCCGCACGACAATAGAGCGCCCCCGTAAGGACTACAAGTGGAACTGGCCTATTACTCGGATTACGCGGTCCGTCTCGTCAACACCGAGGAGCCGGACCGGGGCACGGACGCGCTCACCTCGGTGGAGGCCGTCCGCGACCTCTTCGAGGTCAACCAGTCGGCGGCCCGCCGCGCCACCGACGCCGACGTGACCCGCTTCCGCTCGGTCCGGGCACGGCTGCGCGCGGTCTTCGAGGCGGCGGACGCCGGCGACGAGACACTCGCCGTGGACCTGCTGAACTCGCTGCTCCTGGAGTTCCCGGTGAGCCCGCAGATCTCCGGCCACGACTTCCGGGACGACGACGGGCGCCCCCTGTGGCACATGCACCTGGCGGACCACCCGTCCAACGCGACCGCCGGCTACGCCGCCATCGCCGCGATGGGCCTGGCCTTCCACCTCACCGAGTACGGCGTGGACCGCCTGGGCCTGTGCGAGGCGGCGCCGTGCCGCAACGCCTACCTCGACACGTCCACCAACCGCTCCCGGCGCTACTGCTCCGACCGCTGCGCGACCCGCGCCAACGTGGCCGCCTACCGGGCCCGCAAACGCCTGGAGGCGGACCGGTCGGCGAGTACGGGCCGGGCGGCCGCCAGCGCCCAGCGGACGAGCGCGAACGGCGAACGCTGACCGTCGGGCCGGGGCCGGTACCGGAACCGCACCTTGCCGAGCACGAGCTCGTCCGGCACGGCGCCGTAGTCGGTGCTGTCCCCACCGGCGTACGGATTGTCACCAAGCACCCACCAGGCGCCCTCGCGCCGCTCGGCGGCCCGCTTGACCACGAGCAGGTCCTGCTGGAAGGGATGCCGCAGGACGACCACGTCACCGGCCCTCAGCCGCGCCCCGTAGTGCACGACCAGCCGGTCCCCGTGCCGGAGGGTGGGCACCATCGACGGCCCCGTCACCTCGGCCACCCCGAACGGCAGCACGGCACTCCCCCGCTCCGTCTCCTGCGACAGCTCCGGCATCACCGGCACCTCCCCGGTCGGATCCTCCACCAGTCCCAGTCCCAGTCTCACCCCGGACTTTTGTCCTAAGCCCATGGGGGCACCCGCGAAAACCCGTCTCCCACGGAGTAGTGTCCAACCTGAGAAGACGATCACGAGGAAGGATTGCTCCATGCTTTCCCGCCTGTTTGCCCCCAAGGTCAAGGTCAGCGCGCACTGCGACCTGCCCTGCGGTGTGTACGACCCGGCCCAGGCCCGCATCGAGGCGGAGTCGGTGAAGGCCGTGCAGGAGAAGATGGCCGCCAACGACGACCCGCACTTCCAGGCTCGCGCGACCGTCATCAAGGAGCAGCGCGCCGAGCTCGCCAAGCACCACGTCTCCGTCCTCTGGAGCGACTACTTCAAGCCGCCGCACTTCGAGAAGTACCCGGAGCTGCACCAGCTGGTCAACGACGCCCTCAAGGCCCTCTCGGCCGCCAAGGGGTCCACCGACCCGGCGACCGGCCAGAAGGCGCTCGACTACATCGCCCAGATCGACAAGATCTTCTGGGAGACCAAGAAGGCCTGACCGAAGGCCCCATCGCGACGACTCGCGAGCGGTGCACCCCCGCGGGCCCGCGAACTCACCGAAGGGGCCCGGCCGACATCACGGCCGGGCCCCTTCGCACGTCCCCGCTCATCCCTCCCCGAACGGCACCTCGAACGGCTCCTCGCTCCACCGGAACCACGCCTGGTCCCCCTCGATGTGCAGCAGGAACTCCGCGACGGGCCGGCCGGGCGCGACGAGCAGCACCGCCTCGCGGACGGCACCGTAGGCGGCCTCCCACTCCTCCTCCGCCTGCCGCTCCTCCTCCGCCTGTTCGATCCGGTCGAGCAGCGCCAGCTCCCGTTCGAAGAGGAGCCGTACGTCCTCGAAACCCGGCCGGGCGGTGAACCGCCCCCGCAGCCAGGGGAAGTCCGCCTCCTCGATCCCGATCTCTCCGAGCACGGCCCCGTCCCGCGTCGTCACGTGCCATACCTCGCCGACGAACGCCATGTCAGCGCGCTCCCTTCCACGTGCGGGAGTAACGTCCGGCATCGTGCCAGAGATCCGGGCGCTGAGCTGCGGATTTCACGTCGTACCGCCTCCCTCGCAGGCTCTGGTCCCGCTTGAACGCGTCCCTGAATCCGTTCTGAAGCCGTCCTGAAGCCGGCTCCCCGGACGCTTCTGCCATGACGACGACATCAAGGGCAGCGGCCGCGGCGGCCACGACACCCGGACCCGCGATCACGGCGCGCGGGCTGCGCAAGGCCTACGGCGATCATGTCGTGCTCGACGGGATCGACCTCACCGTCGCCGAGGGGACGGTCTTCTCGCTGCTCGGGCCGAACGGCGCGGGCAAGACGACGATGGTGCAGATCCTGTCGACGCTCGTCGCGGCCGACGGCGGTGAGGTGCGGGTCGGCGGGTACGACCCGGTGCGGGAGCCGCGTGACGTACGGGCGCAGATCGGGGTGACGGGCCAGTTCGCCGCCGTGGACGGCATGCTCACCGGTGAGGAGAACCTGCTCCTCATGGCCGATCTGCACCACCTGGGGCGGAAGAAGGGGCGACGGCGGACCGCCGAGCTGCTGGAGCGGTTCGATCTCACGGGCGCGGCACGGAAGTTGCCCGCCACCTACTCCGGCGGTATGAAACGACGGCTTGACCTGGCGATGACGCTCGTCGGGGAGCCGCGGATCATCTTCCTCGACGAGCCGACCACCGGACTCGACCCGCGCAGCCGCCACTCCATGTGGCAGATCGTGCGGGACCTGGTCGCGGGCGGTGTCACCGTCTTCCTCACCACCCAGTACCTGGAGGAGGCCGACCAGCTCGCCGACCGCATCGCCGTGCTCCACGGCGGCGGGCTCGTCGCCGAGGGCACCGCGGAGGAGCTGAAGCGGCTCGTCCCGGGCGGGCACGTACGGCTCCGGTTCGCCGACCCCGAGGCGTACGAGCGCGCCGGACGTGCCCTGCGCGACGCGTCCCGCGACGACGACGCGCTCACCCTCCAGATCCCCAGCGACGGCAGCACCCGCGAACTGCGCGCCCTGCTCGACTGGTTGGACGCCGAGTCCGTCGAGGCCGACGAACTCTCCGTGCACACGCCCGACCTGGACGACGTGTTCTTCGCTCTGACCGAGCAGACCACCGGCCACACCCACACCGGCACGATCAAGGAGTCCGTGCGATGAGCAGCCTCACCTACACCCTCAGCGACTCGGCGACCATGCTCCGCCGGAACCTGAAGCACGCCCTGCGCTATCCGTCCATGACGCTCTCGGTCGCCGCGATGCCGATCCTGATGCTGCTGCTCTTCGTGTACGCCTTCGGCAACGCCCTGGGCAGCGGAATCGGCCCGGCGGGAGGCAAGGGCGACTACGTCGACTATGTCGCACCCGGCATCATCCTGATGGCCGCCACCTCCGGGGCCGTCTCGGTCGCGGTGTCCGTGTGCGTCGACATGACCGAGGGCATCGTCAACCGGTTCCGGACGCTGTCGATCTCGCGTGCGGCCGTGCTCAACGGACACGTGTGGGGCGGGGTGGTCCAGACAATGGTGAGCATCGCACTTGTCACGGGTGTGGCGCTGGCCATCGGGTTCCGGCCCACGGCGACGCCCGTCGAATGGCTGGCCGCGATCGGCGTCCTGGCGCTGGTGGTCCTGGCGCTGACCTGGCTGTCGGCCGCCATGGGACTGCGGGCCAAGACCCCCGAGGCGGCGAGCAACGCGCCCCTGCCACTGACGTTCCTGCCCTTCCTCGGCAACGCGATCGTGCCCACGGACTCGATGCCGACCGGACTTCGCTGGTTCGCGGAGTACCAGCCGTTCACTCCGATCATCGACACCCTGCGCGGGCTGCTGCTGGGCACGGAGATCGGCGACAGCGCACTGATCGCGGTGGCCTGGTGCGTCGGGCTCTCGGTGGTCGGGTACTTCTGGGCGCGCGCCGCGTACGAACGCGGTCAGTGACCGGTGTCGCGGGCGCGCACCACCTCCAGCGCGGCCTCCCGCAGCTCGTCCCGCCCCAGGGCGGCGTACGCCGACACCGCGTCGTCGTACGCCGCCCTGGCGGTGCGGCCGACGAGTTCGCGGACGTCGGCGGGGGACAGTGTGGGCCGGAAGCTCCGGCGGAAGCGTTCGGCGAGGGCGATCAGCCGGGCCGCCGAGGATTTCCTCCCCCGGTCCGCGTCGATGAAGGCCAGCGTCAGCAGGAGCGTGCCGCAGACCGGTAGGTCCATCACGTAGAGGGGCTGGGGCGCGGCGGGCAGCGTGAGCAACGCCTCCAGTTTGCCCGGCAGTTGAGCGACGACGTCCGGCACGAGGTCCAGCCGTCCGTGCCGGGCGTGGGCGATCACGGCGGCGGACTGGGCCTCGACCGTCCACGACTCGAGGCCGGCCGGTTCGCCGCGCAGCAGCGGGTCCCCGGTGTCCGGGAGGGGCTCGGCGGCCTGGCGCCATACCCGCAGACCGGCCTCGACGTGCCCGCGCGCGAGCAGGATCTCCGCCCGTATGCCCTGGTCCACCGCCAGCAGTCCGAACGCCTCGTCGGACCGGTTCACCACCGTCTGCTCCAGCCAGTGCTCGGCCTCGTCGACGTCCCCGAGCTGGAGGCTCGCCGTCACCAAGCCCCAGCGGATGCCGATCACGTCGCGCCAGGGCCCCATCAGCTGCTCCTGGAAGCGCAGGGCCGCGAGCAGATGGCGTCGGGCCTCGGCACCACGGCCGAGTTTGAGGCAGAAGTCGCCGACATGGGCGTGGGCCTGGGCGAGGGGCCACGGGAGGCCGTGCCGTTCGTACGCGGCGAGGGACTGCCGGGCGGCTTCCAGACCGCGGTCGATGTCGTTCCGCTGCTCCCACAGGTAGCTCGCCAGGCCGTTGGCCACGCCCGCCACCAGCGGTTCGGTGCTCTCGCACAGTGCCCGCAGCGCCGGGTTGCAGGGGCCCCGCGCCTGGGAGACGGTCCTGAGCCCGACAACCACGGCCCGGAGCACGACGTCCACCGCCCGGGGCAGTGTGTCCGGCGTCGCCGGGGGCAGCGCCCGCAGGGCGAGGAGGAAGC
The DNA here is from genome assembly GCF_040704615.1 of Streptomyces sp. NPDC046862. NCBI lineage: Bacteria > Bacillati > Actinomycetota > Actinomycetes > Kitasatosporales > Streptomycetaceae > Streptomyces > Streptomyces sp. NPDC046862. The sequence continues at coordinate 45,284 of NZ_JBEYXP010000063.1, forward strand.
GGAGGGTCCGGACGGTCGGACCCTGCAGCATGAACTGGAAGGCGGTGGCCTGTGCCAGGGCGGTGCGGGTGGCGTCGAGGTCGGCGGGGCCGGGCCGGAACCGCGGCAGGAACGAGGCCGTCTCGTCGCACAGTCTGACGAGGCGGGTGAAGTTGGACTCGATGGTCCACACCCCGCCGAGCAGCGCGGTCACCGCCGCCACCGTAGGGCCGTCGGCGCGGGTGAGCGCGAGGCGCAGGGCGTGCAGCAGGTTGTCCTGCTCACCGCGCAGCCGCTCCAGCGCGGCGGGAGAGTCGGCGGCGAAGACCGTCGCCTGGTGCTCCCGGCCGAACTCGCGGGCCCAGGCGACGAACCGGTCCGTCGCGTCGGCCGTCTCCCCGGCCTCCTCCCGGCGGGCCGCGCTGAACTCCCGTACCGTCTCCAGCATCCGGAACCGTACGCCCGCCGCGGTTTCCGTGACCTTGAGCAGGGACTGGTCGACGAGCTCCTCCAGCACGTCGGTGTCCGAGACGTTCTCGTCGCCGAGGAGCCGCGCGGCCGCGGCCGCGGTGAAGCCGTCCGGGAACACGGACAGGGTCCGCATCCCCCGCTGCCCAAGCTCGTCGAGGAGGTTCCAGCTCCAGTCGACCACGGCGAGCAGTGTGCGGTGCCGCTCGGGAGCGTCCCGGGCGGCACCGCGCAGCAGCGCGAAGCGGTCGTCGAGTCGGCGCGCGATCTCGGTGACGGACATGACCCGTACGCGGGCGGCCGCCAACTCGGCGGCGAGCGGCAGCCCGTCGAGGTGACGGCACAGTTCCTCGACGGCGTCGGCGGGCAGTTCGGCTCCGGGACGCGCGGCGCGCGCCCGCTGCCCGAAGAGCTCGACGGTCGTCGCGAGGCTCAACTCCGGGAGCGGGTAGACGGATTCGGAGCTCAGGCCGAGCGGGGCGCGGCTGGTGGTGAGGACGCGCACATTCCTGGTGCCGGCGACGAGGGCGTGCACCAGGTCGGCGGCGCCGCGCACGACGTGCTCGCAGTTGTCGAGGACGAGGAGGGCGGAGCCGGGGCCGAGGGCGGCGGCGATGGCCGGCACCACGTCCCTGGCCGGAGCCTGGTGTGACAGGGGCTCGGCGACGCCCAGCGCCGACGCGACCTCGCCGGCCACGTCCCCGTCGGCGGTGACTCCGGCGAGCCCCACGAAGTGCACGGACTTCTGCTCGGCGGCCCGGCTCACGGCGTGGGCGAGCCGCGTCTTGCCGAGGCCGCCCGCGCCGACGACCGAAACGACCCGCCAGTCCCGCAGCAGCCCCCGTACGGCGGCCACGTCGTCCGCGCGCCCGAGCAGCGGGTTGGGCTCCTGCGGCACGCCACGGCGGACGGCGGGGGCCTCGTCGCGCAGCAGTTCCTCGTGGAGCGCCCGGAGCAGGGGGCCGGGGTCTCCGCCGAGTTCTTCGCGCAGGGCGCGGCGGTAGGTGTCGTAGCGGGCGAGCGCGGTGGCGGGTCCGGCGGTGGCGGCCTCGCAGCGCAGCAGCTCGCCGAGCGCCTCCTCGTCGCGCGGGTGGTCGCGGACGAGCGCGGTGAGCGGTTCGCGGGCCTCGGCGTGCCGGCCGAGGCGGGCCAGACTCAGCGCGCGGGCGCGGGTCAGGGTCGCGTACGTCGCGGCGCGCGCTGCCCGCAGGGTGGACACCGGATCGACCGGGCCGCCCTCCGGCAGGCCGGCTGCGGGCGGCCCGTCCCACAGGGCGAGCCCGGCCTCGGCGTGCGCGAGGGCGGCGGTGTGGTCGCCGGACCGGGACGCGCGGGCGCTCGCGGCGGCGGCGAGCAGCACGGCCGAGCTGTCGACCCGGTCCTCGGGCAGGGCGAGCCGGTAGCCGGTGGCGGTGGAGGCGATGGCGTCGGCGCCGAGTTGGGCACGCGCCCGGGAGACCAGGACCTGGACCGCCTTGGTCGGATTCTCCGGCCGCTCCTCGGGCCACAGGCCGTCGGCCAGGCGTGCGGTACTGCAGCCGGTGCGCGGGTCGTCCGCGAGGAGCGCGAGCAGGGCGCGCAGCCGGGGCCCGGTGACCTCCCGGTCTCGATACGCGACCCGTGAGAGAACGGTCAGCTCCGTGGTCACCCGAGTAGATTAGCCAGGCGATCGGCGCGGGAGGCGCCGGTGCGCGGGTTCACACCGGCTCCCGAACCGTACGAGAGCGAGCGGCACGCATGGCTGAGGCGATCCGATGGGCCTACGTCTTCGTCGACCGGCCGATGGCCCGGTTCGGGCAGGCGTGCGACTTCTGGACGGCGGTCACCGCGACCGGACTGTCCGAACCCCGGGGCGAGCGGGACGAGTTCGTCACGCTGCTGCCCGAGGGCGCTGATGCAGGTGAGGCTGACGCCTGCGTGAAGGTGCAGGGGGTCGAGGACGGGCACGGCGGCGCTCACCTCGACCTCGCCGTCGAGGACCCCTCGGCCCTGGCCGACGCGGCGGTCCTGCCGGGCGCCGAGGTCGTCGCCCCGCTGCCCATCGGGAAGGTGCTCCGCTCCCCCGGCGGCCAGCTGTTCTGCGCGGTGCGGTGGGACGGGGAGTCCGTACGGCCGCCGGTGGTCGGTCGGAGCCGTCTGGACCAGGTGTGCGTCGACGTGGCTCCGGCCGCCTTCGCCGCCGAGGTCGCCTTCTGGACCGGCCTGACGGGCTGGGACTCGCAGCCGGGCTCGCTGCCGGAGTTCCATGTACTGAGGCCGCCCGCCGGCCTTCCCCTGCGCGTCCTGCTGCAGCGCCTGCGCACCGACCGCCCCGCCTCCGCCCATCTCGACCTGGCGTGCGCCGACATCGCGGCGGTCCGTGTCCGGCACGAGGAACTCGGCGCCACGTTCGTCGCCGACGGCGCCCGCTGGACGGTGATGCGGGACCCGGCCGGCGGCACGTACTGCCTGACGGGCCGCGACCCGGAGACGGGTGGACTGCCGGTCGCGGCTTCCGCCTGAGGCTATGGCTTCAGCCTGGCGGCCCGCTCCTGCAGGTAGCGCTGTTCGGGGAGGCTGAGCGTCTTGCGGGCGGCCGACTCGTAGGCGCCGCGGGCCGATTCCGTGTCGCCGGCGCGTTCGAGGAGGTGGGCGCGGACCGCGTCGAGGCGGTGGGTCGCGCCCAGCTCGGGCTCCAGGGTGTCGAGTTCGGCGAGCCCCGCGTGCGGGCCGTGGACCATGGCCACCGCGACCGCCCGGTTGAGGCGCTCGACCGGGCCGGGGACGAGGGCGACCAGGATGTCGTACAGGCCGAGGATCTCCCGCCAGTCGGTCGCCTCGGGCGACGGCGCCTCGTCGTGGACGGCCGCGATGGCCGCCCGCACCTGGTACGGCCCGACCGTCCGCTCACCCCGCCCTGGTCCCGGCTCCCGCCGGTGTTCCCGTCCTCGCGACAGGGCCTCCGTCACCAGCGCCACGCCCTCGTCGATCGCCGCCTTGTCCCAGAGGCCGCGGTCCTGTTCGTCGAGCGGGACCAGTTCGCCGTGCGGGCCGGTGCGGGCGGCGTGGCGGGCGTCGGTGAGGAGCATCAGGGCGAGCAGCCCGGCCACCTCGCGGTCCTCGGGCAGCAGCCACCGCACGGTACGGGTCAGGCGGATCGCCTCGCCCGCCAGCTCCGCGCGCCTGAGGCTCGCCCCTGACGTCGCCGTGTAGCCCTCGTTGAAGATCAGGTAGAGCGTGTGGAGGACCGCCGGAAGCCGCTCCTCCCAGTTGTCCGGGCGCCCGAACCGCACGCCCCGCACCCGCTGCTTCGCCCGGCTGACCCTCTGGGCCATGGTCGCCTCGGGCACGAAGTACGCCCGGGCGATCTCCGCCGTCGTCAGTCCGCCGACCGCCCGCAGGGTCAGCGCGATCTGCGCGGGCGGGGTGAGGTCAGGGTGGCAGCAGAGGAAGAGGAGGGTGAGCGTGTCGTCCTCGGAGGGCGCCCGGGCCGTGCCCGGCGGAGGCGCCACGAACGCGTCGCGGGGCGTGAGGGCCGCCGCCCTCTCCTCCCGCAGCCGCCGCGCCTCCTCGCTGCGCAGAGCGTCCGTGAGCCGCCGCGAGGCGACCTTGATCAGCCAGCCGCGCGGATTGTCGGGCACCCCACCGGACGGCCACGTCCCGGCGGCCGCGAGCAACGCCTCCTGAACGGCGTCCTCGGCCGCGTCGAAGTGCCCGTAGCGGCGTACGAGCGCGCCGAGGACCTGCGGCGCGTGACGGCGCAGCAGGTCCTCGACCTCGGTCGTTCGCCCGGCGGGACGGCTCACACGTCCCCCGCGCCGTCCAGGATGGGACGGATCACCACCGGGTACACGGTCATGCCCTCGGGGCCGGGGCACTGGAGGATGCGCTCGGCGATCTCCGTGACCCGCTCCACGTTCTCGCACTCCAGGACCCAGTACCCGGCGAGCACCTCCTTGGTCTCGCCGTACGGGCCGTCGGTGATCACCGGCTTGCCGTCGGTGCCGAGCCCGACCGACCGGGTCCGCGCGGGTTCGGCCAGGCCCTGTGCGTCGACCATCTCCCCGGACTCGGCGAGGTCGTTGTTGAGCTCGCCCATGAAGGCGTACATCGACTGCAGCTGCTCCGGGTTCCAGTTGGGGGAACCCGGGGACTCCTTGCCGCGCATGCCCTCGTAGTCGGCCTGTGTGCCCTGAATCATCACCAGGTACTTCATGATTCCGCTCCTCCGGCTTCCTTCGGTCGGGCCGCCCTGGTGGGCGGCTCTCACAGGAGACGTCGGAGCCGACCGGCGATTCTCTACACGGCCACGCGGGTGATTTCCGGCCCGCCATCCGGGTTACTTCGGTGGCGGCGAGGCCGCGGCGCCCTTCACGGCCGGCCCGCCGGGCTGCTTGCCCCGGGCTCCTTCCTCGGCCGACTCGGCGTACGCGGTGCACTGCGGGTTCCGGCAGGGCCCCGGGGTCCAGACGGGCACCCAGGTGCCGAGCGTCTTGTGGCGCCGTACCACCGTGGCGACGGGCTGTCCGCAGACGGGACAGACCTGCTCATCTCTGTCCATCCCCCAAGGGTATTGCGGGACGGAGCCCCGCGCCCCCTCCGTGCCGGAGGTGTTCGGAGCCGTCGCTGCCCCCGGGCTCCGCGGATCAGCGCTTCCTCGTGTACGTCCGCACGATCGCCCCGTTCTTGAAGGTGCGCACCTCGCCCGGCGTGAACTCGGTGACGGCGAACCCGGAGCCGAACATCGGCATGCCGGTGCCCAGCACGACGGGGTACGTCTTGATGACGAGCTCGTCGATCTCGTCGATCAGCTCACCGGCGATCTGCGAACCACCGCAGAGGTAGATGCCGAACTCACCGTCCTCCGACTTGAGTGCGCGCACCCTGCCGACCAGATCCTCGGAAACGATCTCGACGTGCGGGTCGGGCGACTCCTTGAGCGTGCGTGAGGCGACGTACTCGCGCATGTGGGCGTACGGGCTGGTGACGTCCATGCCCAGCGCCAGGTCGTAGCTGGCACGGCCCTGGATGATCGTGTCGTATTTCTTGTTCGGGAGGTCGTCGATGCCGACGGCGCGGCGGCCGTGGGTGGCGATCGTCTCCGGGTACTCCGCCTTCAGGAACTCGAAGAACTCCTCGTCCACGAACGGGTACATGGACGACGCGTCACCGCCCGGATCCCCGATGAAGCCGTCGATCGAGCAGGCGATGAAGTACGTGAGCTGACGCAAACCGGTCTCTTTCCGTAGGTGACAGAAGGGCCGTGCGGCCTGACGCCGAGCCCCGGTCGGGGGACGGCTCGGGCTTGAACAACTTCAGTTATAGTACTTCACATGGAGTGGTTGCAAGGGAATTACCCGAGGAGGCCAGGATGGTGAGGAATCCGGAGCGCAGGGGCGCCCTGGTGGACGCCGCCGTGGAGGTGCTGGCTCGGGAGGGAGCGCGCGGGCTGACGTTCCGCGCCGTGGACACCGAGGCCGAGGTGCCGGTGGGCACCGCGTCCAACTACTTCACCGGACGCGACGACCTGCTCCGGCAGATCGACGCGCGGCTGCACGAGCGCCTCGCGCCCGACCCCGCGGTCATCGAACGGCTGCTTGAGGCACCGAAGGACCGCTCCCTCGTCCTCGCCTTCATGCGCGACCTCATGGGACGCGCCCTTCGCGACCGCAGCGGATTCCTCGCGGGCTACGAAATGCGCATCGAGGCCTCGCGTCGCCCGGAACTCCGCGCCTCGTACATGAAGTCGGTCCGCGGGGACCTGGAGTACGGGATCGAGTTCCACCGGCAGGCCGGGCTGCCCGGAGGCGACGAAACCGTCACGGTGCTCTACCTCGCCATGCGGGGCCTGATCCTCGAACAGCTGACACTTCCCGGCGTCCTTGACGGCGTACTGCCGGGCGTGGACGTACCGGACGGACTACTGGAGCGGATCGTCGAGACGATCGTGCCGGAGGGATAGGGCCGACAACGCTCACCCCCTGCATCCTGGCACCCTGCCCCGGGACCACGGACCACGGACCACGGACCACTGGCCCCGGGCTGCCGCGTTCCGCCCCGCTCGTCGGAGACGGGCGGGGCCCGCGCACCGTGGGGATGCGCGGGACCCGCCCTGGCCGGAGCCACCGATGCCGTACGAAGTCAGGTCAGCACGGGACCGGCGGCTCCGGGGTCTTCACCTGCGGGTCGTCATCCGCACGGACGGCTGATCCTCGTCTGCGCGGACGCGCCGATCTCTGCCTGCATGGACGCGACGCTCAGTTGCTGCGTCGCGTCACGAACTCCGCCAGCGCGAGGAGGCCGCCCGCCGCCTCCGGGTCGGGTACCGCACGGGACAGCTCGTGCATCGCCTGTGACATACGGTCGGCCGCCTGTCCTTGGGCCCAGTCACGCCCTCCCGCCCGCTCCACCGCGAGGACCGTGCGCTCCAGCTCTCCCGCTTCGAACGGCAGTCCGTACAGCTGGGCGAGTTCGGCCGCCGCAGGGGTGCCGGAGGTGAGGGCGGCGACGACGGGCAGCGACTTCTTGCGGGCCATGAGGTCCGCCCCGGCCGGCTTGCCGGTGCGCCTCGGGTCACCCCAGATGCCGATCACGTCGTCGATGAGCTGGAAGGCGAGCCCGGCCGCGCGCCCGAACGCGTCCAGCGCCTGCACGTCCTCCTCGTCCGCACCGGCGTACAGCCCTCCCAACGCACAGGCGCACCCGAGCAGCGCCCCCGTCTTGGCCTCGGCCATGGCGAGCGCCTCGTCGAGGGTGACCTCGTCGGGGGCTCGCTTCTCCATGGCCGTGTCCGCGTGCTGGCCCGCGCAGAGCTCGACGACGCAGGCCGCCAGCCGGGCGGCGGCCGCCGAGGACGCCGGGTGCGGGTCCTCGGCGAGCAGCCGCTGGGCCAGCGCCTGGAGGGCGTCCCCGGCGAGGATCGCGTCCGCGTCGCCGAACACGGACCAGGCGGTGGGCCGGTGCCGGCGGGTGCTGTCCCGGTCCATGACGTCGTCGTGGAGCAGCGTGAAGTTGTGCACCAGCTCCACCGCCGCGGCGGCCGGTACGGCGACGGACTGCGGCCCGCCGAGCGCCGAGGTCGCGGCCAGCACGAGTGCCGGACGTATGGCCTTGCCCGCGCCGCCCGACGCCGGGCTGCCGTCCGCGTGCTCCCAGCCGAAGTGGTAGCGCGCGATCCGGCGCATCGACCCCGGCAACGACTCGACGGCCCGGCGCAGCTCGGGGTCGACCGATGCCCGAGCCCGCTCCAGGATTCCGGCCGCCTCCCGCGCGTCGAGGGGGCTCGACGAGCCCTGCGGTCCGATCGCCCCCGCGATGCCCGCCGCAGCAGCGGGGCTCACCTCACCAACGGGGTGTGTCGGACCTGCGGGACTCGCCGAGCCTGCCGAACGGGTGTCCCCTGCCGGGTTCACCTGAGGGGCGCGGGACACCGCGTGCACTGGCGGTGCCGGTGCTGCCGGTGCTGCCGGTGCTGCCAAGGACGCCCGAGGTACCGAGGCAGCCGGACCTTCCGGGTCTGCCTGACCTTCCGGGTCTGCCGGGCTTCCCAGGGCTGCCGCGCCTTCCTGGTCCGATGGATCGTCCGTCGAGCCTGTCGGGCCTATGGAACTCGAGATGGGGCTCAGCCTTTCCAGGATCTCGGTCGGGCTCCGTGTCGTCTCCGTCATGAACCCACCCACGGGCTCAGCTCGGAGAGTCCGCGAAGGAAGGCGTGCGGGGCGCGGTCGGTCACCGCCAGCGGCCGATCTCGACGTTCTCCAGAACGCCGAGCGCGTCCGGCACGAGCACCGCCGCCGAGTAGTAGGCCGTCACCAGGTACTTGATGATCGCCTGTTCGTTGATGCCCATGAACCGAACGGACAGGCTCGGCTCGATCTCGTCCGGGACGCCCGACTGCCGGAGCCCGATGACTCCCTGCTCCTCCTCCCCGGTACGCATGCAGATGATGGACGTCGTCCTGGTGTCGCTGACCGGGATCTTGTTGCACGGGAAGATCGGCACCCCGCGCCAGGTTGGGATGCGGTTGCCCGCGATCTCGACGCTCTCCGGCACGAGCCCGCGCTTGTTGCACTCACGGCCGAACGCGGCGATCGCGCGCGGGTGGGCGAGGAACAGCTTGGATCCGCGCCGCCGGCTGAGCAGCTCGTCCAGGTCGTCCGGGCTGGGCACGCCGTCGTGCGGCTGGAGTCGCTGGTCGTACTCGCAGTTGTGGAGCAGACCGAACTCCCGGTTGTTGATGAGCTCGTGCTCCTGGCGCTCCTTCAACGCCTCGACGGTCAGCCGGAGCTGCTGCTCCGTCTGGTTCATGGGCTGGTTGTAGAGGTCCGCCACGCGCGTGTGGATGCGCAGGACGGTCTGGGCGACGCTCAGCTCGTACTCGCGCGGCGCGGCCTCGTAGTCGACGAACGTGTGCGGGATGTCCGGCTCGCCGGTGTGGCCGGCGGCGAGCTCGATCTCCTTCTCGCCGTACTTGTTGGTGCGCTGGGCGGGGATGGAACGCAACTGCTGGAGGTGCTCGCGCAGGGAGTCGGAGCGCTCCGCGATCTGCTCGAGGGCCTGGCGGGGCAGGGCGAGGACGGTGCACGCGGTCACCGCGCGTGCCGTGTACTCCCAGATCGCGTCCGGGTCGAGGAGCGCCTGGTCGCCGAAGTACGCCCCGTCGGCCAGGACCCCGAGGACCGCGTCGTCCCCGTACGGCCCCGTGCCGATCTTCTCCACCTTGCCGTGGGCGAGCAGGAACACCTCGTCGGCGGGGCTGCCGAACTCCGCGACCACCGTGCCGGGCTCGAACTCCCGCTGCTCGCAGCGCCGGGCGAGCTCGCCCAGGACGTCGTCGTCCTCGTACGACCGCAGGGCCGGCAGTTCGCCCAGCTCCGCGGGGATGACGGTGACCTGGTCACCGGTCTTCACGAAGGTGATGCGGCCGTCTCCCACCGCGTAGCTGAGCCGCCGGTTCACCCGGTACGTGCCGCCCTGGACGTTCACCCACGGCAGCATCCGCAGCAGCCAGCGCGAGCTGATCTCCTGCATCTGAGGTGCGGACTTGGTGGTCGTGGCCAGGTTCCGCGCGGCCGAGGTGCCGAGACTCTGCTGCGGCTTTTCCTGCGCGTGGACCTCTTCGCCTACCGACATAAAGGAATGCCCTCCCGGTCGTGCCCTGATCTCGCGGTCGTGCGCCGATCTCACGGACAGCCTTCCAGCACGGAGGGTGATGGTGCTATTACCCGAAAGAGCGGGAATGGATCTTCGCCGTGCTGGGCACACTGTGGTCCCCCGCCGGAACGCCGGCGAGGGACGGGACGGATGTGCTCATGCGTGGAGATGGGAACTTCAAGATCCGGTCGTCCGTTTGTCGGCGTGACGGGCCCTTCGGCCACCTTCGACCAATCGACTCACCCCCCACCCTCGAACGACTCGATCCACTCGACGACGGGAGACGTCATGGCAGGCTTTCTGGACCGCGCAAAGGAGCAGGCACAGCGCGGCCTTGTCCAGGGCAAGCAGAAGCTCGACGACGTGCAGACCCAGCGGGCCGGCAGTGATCTGCTGAAGAAGCTGGGCGCGGCGTACTACGCCGAGCGGCACGGCACCGGCTCGCCGGCAGCCACGCAGCAGGCCCTCCAGGCACTGGAGGCCCACGTCGCCACGCACGGCGACGGCTTCCTGCGAGGCTGAAACGGGTGCGGCGCCGCACCAACGGCGCCGCACCGGTCCACCGCACGACTGGCGGCGCCGCACCGGTCTCACGCCACAGCCGGCGGCGTCGCGTCGGCCTCATCGCACAACCGCTCGACCTCACCTCCGGACGACTGGCGCCGGCGGTCCGACCATCATCCCGGTACAGGCCCCGAGGGCCCGGTGGCCGCCTGACCGGATCGGCTCGCTCACCGTGCGAAAGGACTGGTCGCGACCGTCTGGTTGGGAGTACAAGCTGCGGTACGAGGCGGCCGCGACAGGTGGCCGTTGCCCAGTGCGAAGGAGGCGGTCATGGCCCCACCCATGTCCGCGGGCAGGTTTCTCACCATCCTCAGGGACGAAGGCGTCACGGTCGTCGAGGTCGGTGACTGGGAGCACCACAATCGCAACCACAAGGGCCCCTGGGGCCCGGTCCACGGCGTGATGATCCACCACACGGTGACGTCGGGCAGCGCGAGAACCGTCGAGATCTGCCGCGACGGCTACTCGGGCCTGCCCGGCCCGCTGTGCCACGGCGTCATCACCAAGGACAGCCGTGTCCACCTCGTGGGCTACGGCCGCGCCAACCACGCCGGGCTGGGCGACGACGACGTCCTGCAGGCGGTGATCGCCGAGAAGGCCCTCCCGCCGGACAACGAGGCGAACACGGACGGCAACCGCCACTTCTACGGCTTCGAGTGCGAGAACCTCGGCGACGGCGAGGATCCCTGGCCCGAGGCACAGCTGGACGCCATCGCACGTGTCTCCGCGGCGGTCTGCCGCCACCACGGCTGGACGGCCCGCTCGGTGATCGGGCACCTGGAGTGGCAGCCGGGCAAGGTGGATCCCCGCGGCTTCACGATGGCGTCGATGAGGGAGCGCATCGACGACCGGCTGAAGTGACACGCGTCTCCGGCTGAGGGCGGGGCGGTGGCGACCACCGTCCCGCCGGCACACCGGGGCCCGCGCCGCCCCGCCTCCACACCCCCGCTCGCCCGGCCCCTCTGCCCGACAATGGGCAGGTGAACAGCCTCGCCGCCCTGCAGCCGAACCTGCCGTCCCCCCTCCAGCACGTCGAGGACGAGAGGTTCGGGCGGCACGGTGTGCGGCTGGTGGTGAAGCGGGACGACCTGATCCATCCGGAGCTGGTCGGCAACAAGTGGCGCAAGCTCGCCCTGAACCTGCGCGCCGCGGCGGGCCGCCCCGTGGTCACCTTCGGCGGCGCGTACTCGAACCACCTGCGGGCCACGGCCGCCGCGGGCCGCCTGCTGGGGCTGCCCACCGTGGGGGTCGTACGGGGCGAGGAACTGGCCGACCGCCCCCTCAACCCGTCGCTGGCCCGGTGCGCGGCCGACGGCATGCGGCTGCACTTCGTCGCGCGGTCGGCGTACCGCCACAAGGCCGATCCGGAGACGCTGGACGCGATTCTCCGCGCCGCGGGCGCCGAGGACGCGTACGTCGTCCCCGAGGGCGGCAGCAACGCCCTCGCCGTGCGCGGCTGCCAGGAACTCGGCGAGGAACTGCGTGGCCGGGCCGACGTGGTGGCGTTGGCCTGCGGCACCGGCGGGACCCTCGCCGGGCTGGCCGCGGGCCTGGCGCCCGGGCAGCGTGCCCTGGGTGTCCCCGTCCTGCGGGGCGGCTTCCTGACCGCCGAGATACGCGCACTCCAGCAGCGGGCCTTCGGCGGCCTCCGCGGCGACTGGTCCCTCGACGACCGCTTCCACTGCGGCGGCTACGCCCGCACCACCCCGGAACTCGATGCCTTCGCCGAGGAGTTCGAAGAGCGCCACGGACTGCCGGTCGAGCGTCTCTATGTGGCCAAGATGCTGTACGGACTCGTCACTCTCACCGAGGAGGGCGCCTTCCCCCGCGGTACGACCGTCGCGGCGGTGATCACCGGAGCGCCGTTCGCCACCTGAGCGGACACTACCCCTCCGACTCCCGGTAGGCAGCCGCCTCCTCCAGGTCCAGTCGGCGCAGCAGGGTCCGGAGCATCTCGTCGTCGAGGTACCGGGCGTCCCGCAGCTTCACGAAGACGGCTCGCTCGGCGCCGATCATCTCCCGTGAGAGGCGGCTGTAGGTGTCGTCGACGGTCTCGCCGGTGACCGGGTTCACAGAGCCCAGCCGCTCCCACACCGCGTTGCGGCGCCGCTCCAGGACCGAGCGGAGCCGTTCGGCCAGCGGGGGCGGCAGGGCGTTGCGCTCGTCCGCGAGGAGTTCGTCGAGGCGCTCCTCGGCGACCCGGGAGGCCTGCGCCTGGGCGTTGGCCTCGGCGAGGGTCTCGGCCTGGAGATCACGCCCGGGCAGACGCAGCACGCGGATCAGCGGGGGCAGGGTCAGGCCCTGGACGACGAGGGTTCCGATGACCGTGGTGAAGGTCAGGAAGAGCAGCAGGTTGCGTTCGGGGAAGTCCTCTCCGCCGTGCACGGTCATCGGGATCGAGAAGGCGATGGCCAGCGACACCACGCCCCGCATCCCGGCCCAGGCGATGATGAAGGGTCCCTTCCAGGTGGGATTGTCCTCCCGTTCCCTGATCCGTCGCGAGAACAGCCGCGGCAGGAAGGTCGCCGGGTACACCCACAAGAAGCGGGTGGCGGCCACCACGAGGAAGACGATGATCGCGTACCAGGCGGCGGTCGTCCCCTCGAACTCCCCGAGCCCTTCGAGGACGACCTTCAGTTGCAGTCCGATGAGTGCGAACACCGCCGACTCCAGCAGGAAGCCGATCATCCTCCAGACCGCCTCTTCCTGGAGCCGGGTCGCGAAGTCGACCTGCCAGTTGCGGTATCCCAGGTAGAGGCCGACGACGACCACGGCGAGCACTCCGGAGGCGTGCACCCACTCCGCGAGCCCGTACGCGACGAACGGGATCAGCAAGGAGAGGGTGTTTTGCAGAAGCGCCTCCTTCAGGTGGGTGCGCAGCCAGTGGATCGGCATCATCAGCACCAGCCCCACCACGACCCCGCCGACCGCCGCCAGCACGAACTCGCCTGTCGCGCCACCCCAGGACGCGCCCTCGCCGACCGCGGCCGCCAGGGCCACCCGGTACGCGGTGATCGCGGTGGCGTCGTTCACCAGGGACTCGCCCTGCAGGATCGTGGTGACCCGCGACGGCAGCCCCACCCGGCGCGCGACCGCCGTCGCCGCGACCGCGTCCGGCGGCGCCACCACCGCCCCGAGCACCAGTGCGGCGGTCAGCGGCAGCCCCGGCACGAGCAGGTAGGCGGCCCAGCCGACGACGAGGGTCGCGAACAGCACGTAGCCGACCGACAACAGCGCCACCGGTCGCAGTTGGGCCCGCAGGTCGAGGTACGAGCTCTCGGTGGCCGCCGTGTAGAGCAGCGGCGGCAGGATCAGCGGCAGCACGACGTCCGGGTCGAGCTCGTACGCGGGCACCCCCGGCAGGTACGAGACGGCCAGGCCCGCCGCGACGAGCAGCAGGGGCGGCGGCACCGGCGTACGACGGGCGGCACCGGCGACGGCGGCACTGCCCGCGATCAGCATCAGCAGCGGCAACACGTGCATGGTCCTCGTCCGCCCTCTTTTTCGCGCGTTGTTCTGCGCGCCCGTCGTAACCTGGCAATCATGAAACAGTGCACGCACGTCGACGCGCTGCCGAACCCGGAGCCGGCGCCGCTCAGCGACACCTGCCCCGAGTGCCTCGCCATCGGTTCGCATCCGGTGCAGCTGCGGTTGTGTCTGTCGTGCGGCTACGTCGGCTGCTGCGACACCTCGCCGGGCCGGCACGCGACCGAGCACTACAAGGAGAGCGGCCACCCCATCATGCGGACCTTCGAACCCGGCGAGAAGTGGCGCTGGTGTTTCGTCGACCACGTACTCGTATGACGCGCGTCCACCGGGCACGCAACCGTAGAACAGAAATGCGCATGACACAGGCGAACGCGAGCGCGTACTCATGGGACACGGTTCGACGGTCTGACGTGTGGGTACGTCAATCCGGCGCGCGCTCTTCCTATTTGAGGCCCGCAGACCCCTAGCCACCGAGCGTGTTCATGTGCTTACTATGAGTGACAGCATGAGGCGGGGTCCCCAGGACAGGGAACTTGGGAGCGCGATAGCGTCACCGCTGAACCACATAGCGCGTTACCCCGAGGGGCGACCCTCGGACCCCGAAACAGCTTGTACCACCTTGGAGGTGAGGGTGTCCCAGATCGCAGGCGAGCCCGCGACCCAGGACTTCGTGGAAGTCCGGCTGCCGGCCGCGGGTGCCTACCTGTCGGTGCTGCGTACGGCCACGGCCGGCCTCGCGGCCCGTTTGGACTTCACCCTCGACGAGATCGAGGACCTGCGCATCGCGGTCGACGAGGCCTGCGCGATCCTGCTCCAGCAGGCCGTGCCCGGCTCGGTGCTCAGCTGTGTCTTCCGCCTCGTCGACGACTCGCTCGAGGTGACGGTCTCCGCCCCGACCACGGACGGCCACGCCCCCTCGCGCGACACCTTCGCCTGGACCGTCCTGTCGGCCCTGGCGGGCAAGGTGTCCTCTGCCGTCGACGACGACAAAACCGTTTCGATCAGCCTCTACAAACAGCGCGGCGCGGGACCCGGGCCGGCGTGAGGAACGGGGAAGGGCCGGTGCGGGACGAAGAGCGCGGCACACGGGAACTTCCCGCCGAGGGCACGAACGGCCCGGGCGGGCCGCGGCACTGGGCGGACGGCGTCGACGGCATCCCCGAGCAGGCCCGGCCGCATCCGGAGGACGACTCCTCGGCGACGGCCAGGGCGTCTCAGTGGGCAGAGCCGATCGACGACGAGGAGCACGGGGAGCTCTCCGACGGGCGACGGGATCCGGAGGGTGCCGTACGGAGCACCACGTCCTCGGAAGGGCGGCGTCGGGTGACGGCGGGCGGGACTATGAGCGAGCACGAGCGGAACGGTGAGCAGAGCGTGCACGGCACGCAGCACAACCCCCAGGACCGCAGCGGGGCGCGGGCGATGTTCGTCGAGCTGCGCGCACTGAACGACGGGAGCGCCGAGTACGCGGAACTGCGCAACCGGCTCGTCCGGATGCATCTGCCGCTCGTCGAGCATCTCGCGCGCCGCTTCCGCAACCGCGGCGAGCCGCTGGACGACCTCACCCAGGTCGCCACCATCGGCCTGATCAAGTCGGTGGACCGCTTCGACCCGGACCGCGGGGTCGAGTTCTCGACGTACGCCACGCCCACGGTGGTCGGCGAGATCAAGCGCCACTTCCGCGACAAGGGCTGGGCGGTCCGCGTCCCCCGCCGGCTCCAGGAACTGCGCCTGGCACTCACCACGGCCACGGCGGAGCTCTCCCAGCAGCACGGCCGCTCCCCCACCGTCCACGAGCTGGCCGAGAAGCTGTCCATCTCGGAGGAGGAGGTCCTGGAGGGCCTGGAGTCGGCGAACGCCTACTCGACCCTCTCCCTGGACGTCCCCGACACGGACGACGAGTCACCCGCGGTGGCGGACACCCTGGGCGCGGAGGACGAGGCGCTGGAGGGCGTGGAGTACCGCGAGTCCCTCAAGCCGCTCCTGGAGGACCTTCCCCCGCGGGAGAAGAGGATTCTCCTCCTCCGCTTCTTCGGCAACATGACGCAGTCGCAGATCGCCCAGGAAGTCGGCATCTCCCAGATGCACGTCTCCCGCCTGCTGGCCCGCACCCTGGCCCAGCTCCGGGAAAAGCTCCTGGTCGAGGAGTAGCGCGTCCAGGAGTAGCGCGTCCAGGAGTAACCCCTCGCCCTCGCGGCGCCTTCCGCTCCGCGAGGGCACGTCTCACTTCTGTTCCTGCACATCCCCCGGGCCCCGGATACCGAGCGCCCGGGTCGTCGCCGGGTTCACGAGAAGGACCAGCGCGGTGACGGCGACGGCCGCGAGGACGATGCCGCCCGGGATGGCCACGCTGTCGGCCTGGAGCAGGTTGTACGCCACCGGCAGCGCCATGATCTGCGTGATGACCGCCGGCCCCCGGCTCCAGCCGCGCCGCAGGAACAGCCCGCGCGCGGCGAGCAGGGGCAGCAGCGCGAGGACGATCAGGGTGACGCCGCCAGTGACGGCCTGCTGACGGTCGTCGGGGTCGCCCGCCAGCCCCAGTACGAGCATGGCGCCGCCGCCCACGGCGAGGGCCAGTCCTTCCGCCGCGGCCAGCGCCGCGGCGGCGGTCAGCCGCCGGGGGCGGGGGCCGTTGTCGGGGTTCTCCGGGGTGCGGTTCTGCTCAGGGCTCACGTTTGAAGCGTAGCCCTCCGGGGGTGTGGGCGGTCGGTCTCGTCTGCCGGGTTCTGTTCGTGAGCGGCTGCGGGTTCGTCGTGGCTGGTCGCGCAGTTCCCCGCGCCCCTTAAAGGACCAGGGCGCGCCCATGCTTTTAGGGGGCGCGGGGAACTGCGCGACCAGCCAACAGACAACCTGTAGCCGCAGACGCACCGGATGAACCGGGCCCGTAGGCGCCAAAAACGCCCATCACCGCCCAATCTCTTACCCAACCCCTACCTCGAAGTGGGCCGAGTACCACCCAGTAGGTACCCTGCATCGCATGCGTGCACTTCTCGTGGTCAATCCGGCGGCAACCACCACAAGCGCACGTACGCGCGATGTCCTGATCCACGCCCTGGCGAGCGAGATGAAGCTGGAGGCGGTCACGACGGAGTACCGCGGGCACGCGCGCGACCTCGGCCGCCAGGCAGCGGAGAGCGACGACGTCGACCTGGTGATCACGCTCGGCGGCGACGGCACGATCAACGAGGTGGTGAACGGCCTCCTCCACGAGGGCCCCGACCCCGACCGGCTCCCGCGCCTCGCCGTGGTCCCCGGCGGCTCCACCAACGTCTTCGCCCGCGCCCTGGGTCTTCCCAACGACGCGGTGGAGGCGACCGGCGCCCTCCTCGACGCCCTGCGCGAGGGCAGCGAGCGCACGGTCGGTCTGGGTCTCGCCGCCGGCACCCCGGGCAGCGAGGACGAGGGCGTGCCCGCCCGCTGGTTCACCTTCAACGCCGGCCTCGGCTTCGACGCCGGCGTGGTCGGCCGCGTCGAACAGCACCGCGAGCGCGGAAAGCGCTCCACGCACTCCCTCTACATGCGGCAGGCGTTCCGCCAGTTCTTCGGAGAACCGCACCGCCGCCACGGGACCATCGCCCTCGAGCGCCCCGGCGCCGACCCGGTGACCGGTTTGGTGCTGTCCATAGTCTGCAACACCTCTCCGTGGACCTATCTGGGCAATCGCCCGGTGTACGCGTCGCCTAAGGCCTCGTTCGATAAAGGCCTCGACGTACTCGGTCTCAGCCGCATGTCGACGGGCGCGGTTGCCCGGTATGCCACCCAGTTGCTCACTTCGTCCCCCGAGCGGGGCCCCCATGGCAAGCACGCGGTGTCCCTCCATGACCTGACCGACTTCACCTTGCATTCGAAGGCGCCACTCCCGCTTCAGATGGACGGTGACCACCTCGGGCTGCGTACGAGCGTGACGTTCACAGGCGTACGCCGTGCACTGCGTGTGATTGTGTGAGCGGAACGGGCAAAAGTCCTTCCACTCGAACGTTTAGGCCAGGATCCACCCCATGGAAGTACGGCTGTGACCTAGTCGACACCGAGGAATCAAAAAAAACTTTCCAGAAGGGGTTGTATCCGCCGCTGAGGTTTGCGAGTCTCTACGTGGCGCTCGGGACAGCCCGCAACATCGGCAACCACAGAGCACCGGAACCCCTCCTCAAATCTCTGGACCACACCAGTCCGTCTGGTGATCGGCCCTTCACTTGTTGAGGGATTCGTGAAAGCGTTCACATTCACAAGCAACGTGCAAGTAACACCAAGAGAGGTAGCAGCCATGGACTGGCGTCACAACGCCGTTTGCCGCGAGGAAGACCCCGAGCTGTTCTTCCCCATCGGCAACACCGGTCCTGCGCTGCTGCAGATCGAGGAAGCCAAGGCTGTCTGCCGTCGCTGCCCCGTTATGGAGCAGTGTCTGCAGTGGGCGCTTGAGTCCGGCCAGGACTCCGGCGTCTGGGGTGGTCTCAGCGAGGACGAGCGCCGCGCCATGAAGCGCCGCGCCGCCCGCAACCGGGCCCGTCAGGCCTCCGCCTGACACCCCACCCAGCGACAGCCTGAGCTTGGCGGCGCGTACAACGAGTACGCTTCTCCCGCCCCCGAGCCGCAGCGCGCAGTGCCCCCGATGCGCTAAGTCGCAAGCGTCTGAGCCTCGGACCAGTTCACCTGGTCCGAGGCTCATCGCTTTTCCCGCGCCTGTTCCGCCCCGTCCCATCCCTGTCCCATACGTACACGCGCACCGTTCGCGTACGCGACGGGTGTGAACGTCTTGTGCAGGTCTACTTCTGTGCCCGCACCGGCACGTCGAGGATCACCCGCGTCCCCCGCTCCGGCGCCGGCACCATGTCGAACGTGCCGCCCAACTCCCCCTCCACCAGCGTCCGTACGATCTGCAGGCCGAGGTTGCCCGAGCGGTGCGGGTCGAAGCCCTCGGGGAGACCCACGCCGTCGTCCTGGACGGTGACGAGGAGGCGGGCCTCCTTGCTCGTGCCGCCGCGCACCGCCGAGACCTCCACGGTGCCGGTGTCGCCCTGGCGGAAGCCGTGTTCGAGGGCGTTCTGCAGGATTTCCGTGAGGACCATGGAGAGCGGAGTCGCCACCTCCGCGTCCAGGATCCCGAACCTGCCCGTGCGCCGGCCCGTGACCTTGCCCGGGGAGATCTCCGCGACCATGGCGAGGACGCGGTCGGCGATCTCGTCGAACTCCACCCGCTCGTCCAGGTTCTGAGACAGCGTCTCGTGCACGATCGCGATGGACCCGACCCGCCGTACGGCCTCTTCGAGGGCCTCGCGGCCGCGCTCCGACTCGATGCGCCGGGCCTGCAGGCGCAGCAGCGCCGCGACCGTCTGCAGGTTGTTCTTGACCCGGTGGTGGATCTCCCGGATCGTCGCGTCCTTCGTGATCAACTCGCGCTCGCGGCGGCGCAGTTCCGTGACGTCCCGCAGCAGGACCAGTGAGCCGATGCGGGTGCCCTTGGGCTTGAGCGGGATCGCGCGGAACTGGATGACCCCGTCGTGGGCCTCGATCTCGAACTCGCGGGGCGCCCAGCCGCTGGCCACCTTGGCGAGCGCCTCGTCCACCGGGCCCCGGGACGGGGCGAGTTCGGCGGTCGTCATGCCGAGGTGGTGGCCGACCAGGTCGGCGGCGAGGCCGAGGCGGTGGTACGCGGACAGCGCGTTCGGGGAGGCGTACTGGACGAGGCCGTCGGCGTCGAGCCTGATCAGGCCGTCACCGACGCGCGGCGAGGCGTCCATGTCGACCTGCTGGTTCGGGAACGGGAACGACCCGGCGGCGATCATCTGGGCGAGGTCGGAGGCGCTCTGGAGGTAGGTCAGCTCCAGGCGGCTCGGGGTGCGCACGGTCAGCAGATTGGTGTTGCGCGCGATGACGCCGAGGACACGGCCCTCCCTCCGCACGGGGATGGACTCGACCCGTACGGGGACCTCCTCGCGCCACTCGGGGTCACCCTCGCGCACGATCCGGCCCTCGTCCAGGGCGACGTCCAGAAGGGGCCGGCGGCCGCGCGGGACGAGGTGGCCGACCATGTCGTCCTGGTACGAGGTGGGGCCGGTGTTGGGGCGCATCTGGGCCACGGAGACATAGCGGGTGCCGTCGCTGGTGGGGACCCAGAGGACGAGGTCGGCGAAGGAGAGGTCCGAGAGCAGCTGCCACTCCGACACCAGCAGGTGCAGCCACTCCAGGTCGGAGTCACCGAGTGCGGTGTGCTGGCGTACGAGTTCGTTCATGGAGGGCACGTGTGCGAGCGTACCTGGCGGTTCGGACAGGACCGGAAACCGCGGGCGCATCATGGGATACGGGCCTGATACGACCCCGGGAACACCCGCGGGCCGCGGCGCCTGAGAGGGACCCTCAACCCTCCCGGCACCGCAGCCCGGAGCAACAACGGCCGCGGGGTGTGCGGTCCCGGTCGGCCGAAGGATGAGGAGCCGGGGCAGTCAGGGCAGAGAGCGCCGGTTCCTCGGTCCGCCTTCCTGTGCGGGGAAGACGGAGGCTTGCGATGCGCGTGCTCGGTACTTCGATGGTTCACACGCTCTCTGCAGGCATTGTGGACTAGACCACACACGTGTGTCCATGCGTTGACGGATGTTTGTTGTTGTCGCATTGTCCAACATCCAGCGATGCGTCACACGCAGAGTAGCCCGCTTCGGTTCACATGGGGGACCGGATCGAGACACTCGCCGTAAGGCGCCTCTGCTAGATTGGTCTAAACCACATCGTGCCCCTCCGGGTCCCAGTTGAGTCCCTCTCCAGATCGGCAGGCCCAGCGTGGAAGTTGTCATCGTCCCGGACGCGAAGGCCGGCGGCGACCTCATCGCCGAGGCCATGGCCCAGCTGCTCCGGCGCAAGCCCGACGCCCTGCTCGGCGTGGCCACCGGCTCCACTCCGCTGCCCGTCTACCAGGCGCTTGCGGCCCGGGTGGACTCCGGCGCGGTGGACACGTCGCGGGCCCGCATAGCCCAGCTCGACGAGTACGTGGGGCTGCCGGCCGAGCACCCCGAGTCGTACCGCTCCGTGCTCCGGCGTGAGGTGCTCCAGCCGCTGGGCATCGGCATGGAGGCGTTCATGGGCCCGGACGGCACGGCCGAGGACGTGCAGGGCGCCTGCGAGGCGTACGACAAGGCGCTGGCCGACGCCGGGGGCGTGGACCTCCAGCTGCTCGGGATCGGGACCGACGGGCACATCGGGTTCAACGAGCCCTGCTCCTCCCTCTCCTCGCGGACGCGGATCAAGACGCTCACCGAGCAGACCCGGATCGACAACGCGCGGTTCTTCGACGGCGACATCGAGCAGGTGCCGCACCACGTCATCACCCAGGGCATCGGGACGATCCTCGACGCACGGCACCTGGTGCTGCTCGCGACGGGTGAGGGCAAGGCGGACGCGGTGGCGGCGACCGTGGAGGGGCCGCTCGCCGCGGTGTGCCCGGCGTCGGCGCTGCAGCTGCATCGGCACGCGACGGTTGTCGTGGACGAGGGTGCCGCGTCCAAGTTGAAGTTGGCGGGTTACTTCCGGCACACGTATGCGAGCAAGCCGGAGTGGCAGGGGATCTGAACGTATGGGCCCCGCCCGGTGCATACGGCATTCCGGGAAGAGCTCGGGAGCGAACGAGCGTTGCGGGCCGCAGGCCGTTTGTGGCTTGTCGCGCCCACGCGGCGGAGCCGCACATTGATACAGCCCCGCGCCCCTGACGGGGCGCGGCCCCACCCGCCCGCACCATCAGACGCAGCCGAAGGTGCCGGTGCC